>NZ_JBHLXC010000020.1:0-26169 GCF_042432495.1 Pseudochelatococcus lubricantis
GTGCTTCAACAAGCTCAAGAATGCCCGTCGCGTCGCCACCCGCTACGACAAGACCGCCGAAAGCTTCCCGGGCTTCATCGACATCACGTCGATCCGCCTCTGGCTCCGCCATTTGTCAACATGACCTATTTCACAAGGCGAAGGTGTGGAGAGCTTGATGGTAGCGGATGCAATGCCCGCACATCTTCTTCACTCGAACGAAGCGCCTCGGCGAGGTCGGATAAACCATATCCAAGATCTTCGAGATGTAGTCGCACGATCTCCGGCAATACCGTCGGCATCTCAACCCTGAGGTCGAGTTCAGGCGGCTCGGCGCGGCGATAACCCATCGCGCTCATCTGCCGCCACAGGTACTGGCTCTGGTTCTCGGTAATGGCTCCAATTGCATTTGCCCGGTAGAGCAGTGCTGCCATGGACACGCGCCAAACCGGTTTCAGCGCAGCGAGTTGCTGTATCGAGAGACGTCGACCAGAGAGGTGGGGGCGAATATCGCGCGCGGGCATAAGCAGCGCTGACGCAAAATCGTTGGCCTCGTTCTCCATTTGCGGAGATGGGACCTGATGCATCACAACATGGCCGAGTTCGTGTGCCAAACTGAACCGCTGGCGATCCGCAGGCATATTCCGGTTCAGGAAAATGCATGGCGGCATGTCTGGTATCTGAACGGTAAAACCATCAACCTTGAGGGCGGCAAAGTCACAATGGACGACGATGCATCCTGCTCGCTCCACCCACGCCACCAGATCGCGGATCGGTCCAGATGGTACGAGCCACGTTCGCCTTATTAGATCGGCAATTCGTTCCGGGTCGCCGCCGTATTCGTCAACATCGAGGCGGGGAAGCGAAAGCTCAGGTTCAAGTTCGGCAGCATCGAGTAGCCGGCGAATGTGCAAAATCCTGATGTTCAGTTCGGCTTCAAGACGCTCGATTGCTTTCTGTCCGACGCTCGCGCGTTTCCTGTATTGGACGCTCATCGGCAAACCGATAACCCTGTCGTTCTGAAAGAAGAAATCTATAGGGAAGCGCAGAGCTGCACTGACGTTGGTCAGCACATCATCAGTCGGACCGATCAGTCCGTTCTCGAGCTTTGATAGATTGGCCTGAGAAACCCCCGAGCGCTTGGACAGTTCGGTTTGACTCCATCCTCGCGCCTGCCGCGCTATTCGCAGCAGATCCTGATTGAATTCGGCTGACATCATTCTTGCCGCTTCTTGCGGTCGTCCGAAGCGCCCTTGAGTTTAACGATCTTCGCGGCGGGCCGCTCGGGTTGCGGCTCGGACATCGGCAACGGCACCACCGCTTCGCTCGCATCCAGCAGGCTGTATTCCCAGGCGACCGAATCACCATTGCGAGCAACGACGCATACGTCTTCGACCTGCGTTTCGAGCCTGTTCAGCTTGTAGACGACCTCGACACGCTGCACTTCCGGCAGACCGAAGAGGTCCTGTTCATGATCATGGAAAGCGAGCGCAAGCTGCGTAGCAACATTCGAGGTGCGGCCCGTCGCGTCGGCTTTCTTGAACCGAAACAGGACCTCGTTCCGAACGAGGAACTTCATCGTCTCATTGCCATCGATCACGTGGACAGCATCGTGGCCCATCAACGTGGTTTGAGCCCGGTCGATTATCTGTTCCCAGACGAAGTTGGCGCGACTGCGTTTGCATCGCCATATGCCAACGAAGCCGCTTGCCAGCCAATCGTCCCATGCGTGAAGGACGGCTGAGACGATGTGGTCGCGGATTTCGTCCAGTATAGGACGCACTGTGGTTTGGCTGGGAATTGACAAGCTCGAGCCTCGCTATTTTCGTTTAGAATACCGAGGGGATTTTACGAAATCAAGGTCAAATTATTCACGTGACCATTTAGGAGGGGCGACCAGGCAGTTCGGCCTAACTCGGAAACTGATGAGACAGGGCAAACGGAGGCACAATCATCTACCGCCCTCACCGAGCGAGGCCGCGATGTCGCTGATCGAGCGAAGCAGGACCAGGGGATCATCCCTGGACGGCTCAAAGCCGCGCCGCCTCCAGAACTCGGCCGCCTCCCCGTCGACGGCGTTGACCATCAAGGCCCGCCCACCGATCAGCGACGCGGCCTGAACACAGCGCTGGAGGGCGTGCTTCACAAGGCCGGTGCCAATACCCAACCCTGCCCATGCTGTGTCGGTTGCGAGCTGGCCGAGCAGCATACAGGGGACCGGGTTGGGCGGCTGGCCTGTCCGAATCGAACGCGGCAAAACCGAAGGCACCACACCGGTGGGCGCGAGGCCGTAGAAGCCGACCACGCGCCCAGCCTCATGCACGACGAGAACGGCGGTGAAGCCCTTCTGCTGATTGGAGAGGGCGCGCGTCTTCAGCCAGTGGTCAAGCGTAGGCTTGCCACAGGCGAACTCGGACACATCGTGTTCGGCGGAGAGCGGTTCAGGACCCGAAAGCAGCAAGAGCTTACCGCTTCGCCACGTAGCCGGGCTCCCATGGCGCGGGCCGCTTCAGGACTTCCACCATCTCCGGAACCGGAGCGGCCGGACGCGCCAGCACATCCATGAACTCGGCAAAGCCATCCGGGCTCATCCGGATCAGCCCCTGCTCCATGACGACTTCCTCGGCCGCGCGCACGGCGGCGTCGCGCACGAAATCGGTGCGCGAGCGGCCGCGCAGGCTCGCTGCGCGATCAATCATTGCGACATCCGCCTCGGGCAGGCGCATCGAGATCGGGTATTCCTTGCGTTCGGCGGTCGTGGCCATGGCGAATCTCCTTGGTCGGCATATCGCGACTTGTATCGCGACTTACAATACGATAAGGTTGCCCCAACAGTCAATGACCTCATGAGGAGAGGCGACGAGGCCAATGATGACCGGGCCAGCGAGAGATTCCGATAGGTTATTTTGCTACGCCATGGCTCGCCAGGACACGCTGGACTACGCGATAGCACGCTCACCCGCGCCAATTGCCGCCGAATATTCGCCTTCAATTTCCGTTGCTTATGCTTCCCTCGCGGCGAATGCTGCAAGTTATGACCTTGCGAGCCCCAGGAAATCCGGCAAAGATGACAGGAGGAGAGCGCGAAGCGCTGCTCGAATCCTTGCTGCTGGACGAGCCGGAGCTGACGTTTACGCCACGCGGCAATCCCGACCCACGCCTTCTGCGTCTGGTCGGCATCCTGGCGAGGCAGGCGGCGCAGGAGTGCTATGCAGAGGAAGTGAAGATGTCACGGCAAAGGAGGAAGCGCTCCTCCTGATACGGATGGGAGCCAAGTTTTGAAAGTCGCGATCTACGCCCGCTATTCTTCCGACAATCAACGCGACGCTTCCATCGCCGACCAGTTCCGCATGTGCCGCCTCCATGCAGAGAAGCAGGGTTGGCATATCGTCGAGGAGTATTCCGACCACGCGATCTCCGGCGCGTCGCTGATCCGCCCGGGCATCCAGGCGCTCATGGCCGACGCTATGGGTGGCCGCTTTGACCTGATCCTCGCCGAGGCGATGGACCGCCTCTCGCGCGACCAGGAAGACATCGCGGGCATCTTCAAGCGCATGTCCTATGCGGACGTGAAGATGTTCACCCTGTCGGAAGGCGAGGTGACGCACCTGCATGTCGGGCTCAAGGGCACGATGAACGCGCTGTTCCTGAAGGATCTGGCCGACAAGACCCGCCGCGGACAACGCGGCCGGGTCGAGGCAGGCAAATCGGGCGGCGGAAACGCCTATGGCTACGATGTGGTCAAAAAGCTCGATGCGAACGGCGAACCGATCCGCGGCGATCGCACCATCAACGAATTCCAGGCCGAAGTCGTGCGCCGCATCTTCCGCGACTATGCCGCCGGCAAATCGGCCAAGACCATCGCCTTCGCCCTGAACAAGGAAGGCATTCCCGCTCCGTCAGGCGGCGACTGGGGGTTCAGCACGATCAACGGCAATCCGAAGCGCGGCAACGGCATCCTCAACAATGAGATGTATATCGGCAAGATCGTCTGGAACCGCCAGCGCTTCGTCAAGGATCCGAACACCGGCAAGCGGCAGGCCCGCCCCAACCCTGAAGAGGAATGGGTCATCCAGGTGGCGCCGGAGTTGCGCATCCTCGATGACGATCTCTGGAATGCGGTGAAGGCGCGGCAGGAGAAGAACAAGATCGCGCGGAAGGAAAACGGCGAGGCCGATCTCTCCCGGATCAATACCCGCCGCCGCCCCAAATACCTCTTCTCGGGACTGACCAAATGTTCCTGCTGTGGTGGGGGCTATTCCGCGATCTCGGCGACGCTGATCGGATGCTCGACGGCGCGTAACAAGGGGACCTGCGACAACCGGATCAACATCCGCCGCGACGAGCTTGAATCGCGTGTGCTGAACGCACTGCGTACCAAACTCGTCGATCCGGAGCTCTTCGCCCATTTCTGCGAGGTCTTCACGCAGGAGATGAACCGCCTGCGCATGGAAGGCCGTGCGGGTATCGCATCGGCTGAGGCCGAACTGGCCAAGGTCAACCGAGAACTAGAGAAGATCCTCGATCTGTATCTGAGCGACGCCCTTTCTGTCGACATGGTGAAAGAGCGTAGCAAGAAGCTCGAAGCCCGAAAGATAGAACTGGAACAGTTCCTGGCCGAAGCCGACGAGCCGCCACCGCTGCTCCACCCGAGCATGGCCCTGCAATACCGCAAGCGGGTCCAACAGCTCTACGACGCCCTGCAGGACGAAGACGAGGGGAAGCGGATCGAGGCGGCCGACACGCTGCGCTCGCTCGTGGATCAGATCGTGCTAACCCCGGTCGACGGCAAGGTGGAGATCGACGTTCAAGGCGATCTCGCTGGAATCCTTATGATTTCCGCACAAACGAAAAACCCCGCCTCGGGGGCGGGGTCATCGCAAGTAAAGATGGTTGCGGGGGCCTGCGGCCACTGGCGTCATAAGTCCTGTTCGCCCCTGTTCGGGCTGGGCTGCGGCGATACCGAGGATGCCCATCAACTCGCCGCGTAGCTCGGCATGGACCTCGCCCCGCTTCTCGCCGGGCGTGACGATGATCTCGCCGATGAGGGAACGCAGCACATTGGCGGCTTCACGGCCGCCCTCGGGATCGTTCAGGGCCTCAGCGAAGCGCGCGACATTGCGGCTGTAGTTCGCGGCGACGTTCGGATGAACGTCCGGCATATCGGTAGGGGCTTCCGACATGCGGGCGGCGATCTCGGCCTTTTGGCGTTCCAGCTCGTCCATCCGCGCCTTCATCGACGGCTGGTACATGCCGTCCTCGATGGCGGCGATGATCCCGGCAATGGCGCGCTCGATCTTTGCCAGCGCCCGGCGGTCGATCTCGTGCTGCGCCCGGCGCTGCTGGTTCAGCCGGTTGGTTTCCTCGACATAGGCGCGAACCGCTTCCTTCACGGCCTCGGCCGAGACCAGCCGCTCCTGCAATCCGGTCAGCACCCGCGCCTCCAGCTTTTCGCGCAGGATGGTGCGGTTGTTGGTGCAGGTGCCGCGCCGGTGATGGTTCAGGCAGCCCAGCCGGTCGGACAGGATGATGCCGATCTTTCCGCCACAGCATCCGCAGGTCATGAGGCCAGAAAGCAACGAGACGGGCCGGTTCGCCAGATGCAGCCGCTTCATGCGGCCTTCGCGGGTGTTGGCCGGGTTCGGGCCGAAGATTTCGGCAATCTGCTTCTGACGCTCCCGCACCGCGTTCCAGAGCGGATCATCCACGATCCGCAGATGGGGAACTTCGGTCCTGATCCATACGGTTTCGGGGTTCGGGCGCGAGACGCGCTTGCCGGTGGACGGGTCTTTGACGAAGCGCAGCCGGTTCCAGACCAGAACGCCCGCATAGAGCTCGTTGTTGACGATCCCGGTGCCGCGATTTCGGTGACCCCGGATGCTGGTGTCGCCCCATGCGCGACCAAGCGGGCCGGGGATGCCGTCGCGATTCAGATCGACGGCTATGGCCTTGGGGCTTTTGCCGGAGGCAAACTCGCGGAAGATGCGGCGGATGGTGTCAGCTTCTTCGGGGATGATCTCGCGGTCGCCCCGGATCGGCTCGCCGTTGCCGTCCAGCTTCTTCAGCACCTTGTAGCCATAGCAAAGCCCGCCGCCCGCCTTGCCCTTCTCCACCCTGCCCCGCAGCCCGCGATGGGTCTTCATGGCAAGGTCTTTCAGGAACAGCGCGTTCATCGTGCCTTTCAGGCCGACATGCAGTTCGGTGATCTCGCCCTCGGCCAGCGTGACGATAGTCACGCCCGCGAATTTCAGATGCTTGAACAGAGTCGCCACATCCGCCTGATCGCGGCTGATCCGGTCCAGCGCCTCGGCCAGCAGAATGTTGAACTCGCCATGCTGCGCGTCACGCATCAGGCGCTGGATGCCCGGACGCAGGATCGTGCTGGCCCCGGAGATTGCCGCATCCTCGTAGGAACCGACAATCTGCCACCGCTCCCGCCCCGCATGTTCCCGGCAAAGCCGGAACTGGTCCTCGATGGACGCCTCGTTCTGCTTGTCATCAGAATAGCGGGCATAAAGGGCGGCGCGGGTCATGGCAGCTTCCTATGGTTCATGTGCGCGGATTTCCCTTACAGGGTATAGGGTTCGCGCACCCCCGGATCACCGGGCGGAAAGTCCTTTGTATTGCGGGTGACGAGCAGGCGACCGGCGGTCTGCGCCGTGGCCCAGATCACCGCATCGGGTAGCTTGATGCGATGCGCGCGCCGCAACTCCACCGCGCGGCTGGCGATCTCGTCGTCCAGCGCGACGACCTCGAAGCCCTCGAGGAAAAGCCGGGTCGGCTCGACCAGATCGGCGCTGGCCCCGACCATCACCTCCATCCAGGTGATGATGCTGATGGCGCGGCTCTCGAAACGCCCGATCTCTTCGCGCGCCTGCGGAATACCGTTCAGGTGGTCGATCAGGATATTGGTGTCGAACAGCGCACCTACCATTCGCTGCGCACCTTTTCCTGATAGGTCAGACCATCGACCTTGCCTTCGCCCCAGAGGCCGAAACCGTCTTCGACCTGAACGCGGTGGTGGCGGTCGAGATAGTCGTCTATCGCAGCCCGGATCAGTGAAGCACGGGACTGCCGCACCCGCTTCGCAAGATGGTCGAGGGCTTCGATCTGGGCATCGTTCATATCGACAAGGGCTCGCATCGCATCCTCCATTGATATGTAATGTGCATATCATATTCTTCGGCGCGATGGAAGGGGAAAGGCGATCCCGATATGCTATGCAATCGAACAGAGGACGGCCGTTCATTCTCCGTCAACCTCACCTCCTGTTGTCGGCGGTGCATTGTCGTTGGCGGCGCGCATGGCCCTTTCGTAGTCCTCTCGCGCCATACGCCTGCCGATCAGCCGGGCGATGGTCAGCACCACCGCATCCAGCCATTCGGACGCATCGGCCTCGTTCCCGGCACCCTGCCCACCGGGCGGGCGGTTGTCATTGGCCGGTCTCTCTCTGCCCGGCCTGTTGCCATCATCGCCCATGACCGGCCTCTGCCTCCGGCCGCCACCTGACGGGATCAGCAACCCATCGGTCGATGTCGGATTCCCGCCACCCCGCGCCGTGGGTGCTGATCTTCAGTTGCGGCGGGAACGTGCCTTCGGCGATCTTGCGGTAGATGGTGGACCGGGACAGGCCGGTGCGGTCGCGAACGGTATCAAGGCGGATGATGCGGTCTGGTTGGCGCATGGCTACGCTGCCTCCTACTGGTCGTTTCTGACGATTGCAGAGACCAGACGGAGCAACAATTTGTCTTTGTGCAATAATTATTTAGAGGTCGTAGGGCTATGGAGTGCAATCGGCGGTAAATAGGACGGGTCCGAATCCGACGCTCCGTGCTCACCGAAGGCCGATATGGCGGATAGCGACCCATTGCCGTGCCCAGATTACGGGCTGATTCGCATGAGATGCTCAAAGACCCGTCGGTGGGGGCCGTGGCAGGTCCGCTTTCGCGGGACGGGGCGGCCGTTCGCTGTACCCGCAACCTCGCCGCGCTGACGTGAGACGAGGTTGGAAAGACGGGCGGTAAGCCGACTTTCGGCCGTGCGGCGTGGCACCTGCAGCGAAACTGGGAAACCGGCCGTTCAAACAGCGCGCGGCGAAGCACGCGGATGCTGGCCCCGAGGGGCGGAAACCGGTCAGTCGCTGCGTTTAGCATGAACGGCGCAGATGTGTGGAAAGGCACCACCGCCGCAGCACGCGGCGTGTTATGGCGCTCGCAGATGGGCTACGGAACGAGGATCGACGGCGATCGCTACTTAGTCACCTTGCCGAAGAACATGACCGTCGAAGACGTCCTGATCGACAGACAGCACCCACCCGCCGCGACACACTCCGTCATGCAATCAGGCGCCTCCCCGGATGCGCCTTTGGCTTATCGCGAACTTGCCGCTCAGCACGAATGGAACTAGTGTGACAGCGATCTCAACAATTTTCTTCGCTCACTCAGGTGCCCAATGGATGCAACGAAAATATCTTCCGAACTAAAACAGCAGCGAAGAACAGTTGGGTTTGATACCTACGACATCACCGCGAAGCAACTACTGGATATGGTTGCTGAAGGACAGATAAAGGTGGCACCCGAATACCAGCGGCATTTCGTCTGGAAGTCGGATAGAGAGTCGGCATTGATTGAGTCGGTGTTTCTAGGAATTCCTGTTCCCAGTCTATTCATGGCGACAAATGAGGACTCAAGCTGGGAGTGCATCGACGGTTTGCAGAGGATCACTACGCTTGTTAACTTCGTGAGGCCGCAATTTCGCTCAGGAGTCGAGGATATTTCGACTCACGAGCTAACGATTGGCGGCCTAGAAAAGGTTCCAAGCCTAAATGGAAAGAAATTCTCTGATCTTCCTGAGACGCTAAAGCTCAACTTCCTAACGAGACCCGTGAGGATAACGGTTCTCAATGATCTGAGTGATTACCAAGTCAGATTCGACCTATTTGAGAGGCTGAACACCGGAGGCATAATCCTGCACCAACAGGAAATCCGGAATTGCGTGTTTCAAGGAGAGTTTAACGAATTCATTAAATCGTGCGCCGCCGATGATCGCTTAGAAAAAGTTTTCAAAAAATCAAATCGTGAAGGCCGCGGCAACATGGAGGAGATTGTACTCAAGTTCTTCGCGTATTTCGAGCGCAGGGGCGACTTCAAACACTCCGTAAAAGAATTTCTCAACGCCTATATGGAAGACAAGACGAAGGCGTTCAAAAACAAGAAGACGCTGTCAGAACTGTTCGACAAGACAATGGACGTTTTGTCGAGTGCGCTCCCGGATGGCGTAGTTCGAAGCGAACGAAAGAACACGACGCCGCTTCTATTGTTTGAAGCCGTCTCTGTTGGAGTCGCGGATGTAATAAGCGCAGGGAATCAAGTCAATGAAGATGCCCTTCGGACCGTACTGGACAATGGGGAACTCAAGAAGGCGACCTCGGGCGGCACGAATAGCAACCCCAAATTGTTGCAGAGAATCAAGATTGTTAGAGAGGCCGTTTCTGGATGAGCTTTGCCGACGCCCAGCTAGAGGTGCGCGGCAGGTTCACAGAAGCTCTCCAGGTGATAAATCGGCTGGACCCCGGCGCATCACAAAGTCTCTCCCCCTCAACTGACCCGGACAAGGCGTTGCGTGGTCTACTGCTTGTTGCGATTTACGCAGCGATGGAACGAGGGGTAAATGCCTACGTTGAAGAGGCCTTGGCGGTCGCCACGTCTCATGCTTCGCGTGTCAAAAATTGCATCCCAGAAGTTCAGGCGATTTTTCACTACCCCAGAATTCAGTCGCTTCGCGATTGCTCAAATGATGATTCACTCAGTAAGTCGATTGAGCTATTTTCCATGCTCACTCAGGAGCTTGAGTTCAGCCTTGCACGCAACCCATTTTCGGCGCGCCTTCAGAATGTTGACGGCTCAACGATGGAGCAGTGCTGCCAGCTCCTCGGTGTGCCAAACTTCAGTATTGGCGTAATGGAAAGAGGACGCTTGAATAATCTTCGTGAGCGACGAAATGCGGTGTCTCACGGCCGCGAGTCTTCGGTTCAAGTCGGCGGAAGGTTCTCCTTCGGGGAAATACGAACTATGCACTCTATAGCGGATACAGAAGTCGAGAAATTCGGTTCGGCTTTGAAGGCTTTTTTTGAGCAGAAAGGTTACGAGCTCAGCAGTGTGTAGCATTGTCATGTGTGACGAAATTACGAGGATCGCGGTGTTCTGCACGCTCTCTGCGGCGCTATCGCGTGATCGCGACAACAGCGACGATGCATACGGCGACCCACCTAGTCCCGGACGTCAATCTGTCGACAGTAGCGCATTTCGATCATGTCCTTGTCAGAGAGGTGGAGGTACCCTTTCTGGCTCACTGCGGCGAATTCCAATAACCTCCAAGGGCCGGTCTTTGCCGTGTTGCCCGGGTCGGGCAGGTTTCCCAAACTCCGCTCCATCCCGTCCGGATCAAACAGATCGGCCCCGGTGATCACGATGACGGGCGAGGCAGGGTTTCCATCCGTGCGCGGGCGTGACCATCCCCATCGGCAAAGATCGGCGAGGCGCCCCTTTTCCTCATCCGACAGCTTGCTCTTAAGGCAAGCTGCTACGAGATAGGTTCCGGGCAGCCATTCGGCGAGGCGGCGGAGGCGATCAACGTCGACCTGCTTGAAGGCGTCCTCAGCAAAGCCCTTGCACTCTCCGACCAACAGGTTCGGCCCTGCGAGACGACGCCCGCCAATATCCCGGTCGTGCCATGCAAAGAGGTCTGTCTCGAGCCGCTCGCCGGCCCTCGCCAAATCGTGGGCCGTGGTGAAGGTCATCGCTGGCGACATACCGAAGGCCTCGCGCAGAAAGTTCAGCGTCAGCAGGCAAGTATAGGCCCCACCAGCGAGATTCGGGACGGCGTAGGGGCCGACGACGCGGTATCGCCACGCGGTCCGCGGCGGTAATTGGCCCTGAGGAAAGGAAAAAACGGAGAGGCACCGTTCGCAGGTGACCTGCGAGCCAACTTCGTCGAGGTCATACCAGTTCCACTTCCTGCAGTGTTCGCATTGGGCCGATAGGCCGAGTCGGAGCGCTCCGATATCGACTAAGGGCTGCAGTGTTGCAGGCCGCCCCCAATGCGTGCCGATGGCCCGCAGCATGGGCTGTAGCTGATCGACGGTAGCAGTGCGAAAAGGTACGTCCTCTACCTCGCCGCTCCCGATTTCCCGCCGAGTGTGCGCCATGCGGTCGAACTGGCGCAGGACTCCCTCGTGGCCGATGATGCGGCATCGGTTAAGGCCGCCCAAGGCGGCGAGCATGCTGTTGGCGACCCGCCCGGCGTCGGAGGGCGCGGCGTCGATCCCCTGCGCAGCTAGCCACGCCGTGACGACATCGCGCATGAAGGGCAGACGGATCGAGTGGCCGTCTTCGGCATAGGAGTGGAAGGTGAGCCATCCTTCGCGCGTTGGGCGCTGGTCCATCATTTCGGACGAGGGAGGATAGGCCCGGCTGCGCCGTACCGCAGCGGACGGCATTGCATCCGCCCGATCGTCGTTGAAACCGTAGAACCGGGGGCTGATCGTATTGACCCAGCCGGCGTTAAGACTGCGCGTCTGGCGCAAGTAGGGCGGCGCGATGTGGGGCACCCGCACAGCCCACTGATCATCGAGCCGGACCTCAAACTCCCGACGCTCTGCCGAAAGGGGCGACGGTTTGGGATGGCTGACGAGATTCGGATCTTCGAGCAGCCAGATCTGGTCATACCACGTCTTGATCGCGTAGCTGCCATCGGGAAGGCCGGCTTCCGACAAGTGCAAGACCTCGAGGATTGTCGGGTCGAGCGACCGGCCAAGCTGGATCGTCGTGTGGATCATCATCCCGTTGGCGTTGTTGGGCAACGGTCGGTATTTCCGACGGACTAGGTCGACAATCAGATCGCGCGCCCCTTCGAGCCAATGGACGTTGACCGGCACGACGTCCCGCCGGAACAGGCGCAAGTTCCAGAAGTCGATTATGTCAGGGCCGCTGAGTGGATCGAAGATAAAAATTGTCTCGTCCCACGACCTCTGGAAGAAGCGTTCCGTCCCGTGGAGAGTGACATCGAGCGGGCACATGGCCTCCTGCCGCTCCATGACCGCCCAGGTCTCGACATCTGGTGGCATGGATCGTGCATCGAAAGCGCGTTCATACGCCTCCTTGATCCCCGACAAGTCAGCGCGGCTTGGGAACACTCCGTAGGCTATCTCGAAGAAGGCCTGTCCGACCTCGTCCCCGCCCTCGAAGCGCAGCAGTGTCCGCGGGGTCCGTCGTTCGAACTGGAACTCCTTCCGGTGAAGATAAGCGTAGACGTGGTCCATCGTCACACCGACGTCCCGCATCGTATGCTTGGCTCCCTTGACCTGCTCGAACGCTCCATGCCCTAAATTCGGATGACGCTCGTAACGATCGCCAGCGTTCGGATCGACGCGATCAAGCTGGCCTGCACGGGTCTCAACCAGCAGGTCCGGTTCAAAGTAACTCAGCAGGCCGCGCGTCAGCTCATTCGGGTTGGGATTGGGGCGGTCGGCTTCGCACCAAGCCGGCGGAAGGGTGTCCATAACCGGAATCATCGGACAGGCGATGCCGCCCCATTGGCAGGTCGCGACCCTTGCGACCTCAGAAAGTGCTTGCCTATCGGCTGGATCTACGAGGAAGCCCATCCGAATGGGACGAAGGTTGATCTCGAGACTTGCGGTACTGGTCGCCATTTTCCATTCGCCTTGAGTACGTCAACTGGTCTTGCCTCCCAACAACACTGGTGTTCCCGATCCTCGGGCACCATGGGATCGCCGATGGGCGCGCACGCTCGGCGTGGAGCCGTCGAACCTCTGCCAAATCCGCGGTGCGCTTCCGATCCCTTGTACACGCCCTACGCCTTGCCCTCCATCCATCGTTCGCGCCGCGTTTGGTATCAAACTCTGTGAGCCTGTCCGGCCTGTTTAGGAAGGCTTTCCCGGCAGCGATGGACATATCGGCCGACCGCTCTGTTACGCGCGTTTCGCGCATCGCGTCCTGCAGGCCGGCAACCAAGCGGGAAGCCAGATGCAATTGCCATAGCTGCCCGAGGTTTGCTGCGACGCTCGCCGAAGGGCAGCTCTGGAGCGTGCGGCCATGCAGCATCCCGGACAGCTGAGCGGCAGCAATGGGCCGTACCTTCCGATGCGACACGTCAGTTCCGATACTTGACGTTACAATCCGATACCCCTCCCCCTGCCGAGGCCATGGCTGATAGCAAGGTCACGGCCGAGGCTGTGGCCCGAGTCGATGCTGATGCCAAGTTCACGCTCACGGCCACGAAGCAGAGAGTCCATCTGCGCATCGCGTTCGAGGCTCATCGCCATATTGCCCATCTCTGCCCGTGCAGCCCTGTGGCCGGAATAGTCGCCCGCCGCATACCTGCTTTCGCTGGCCTGCCGCAGTTCCTGAAAGCGTTCGACAAAACGGTCGGCGCGCAGGCCGGGGTTCTTCCGCATCTCGGTTTCCAGTTGCAGGGCACGTCTGGCGGGC
The DNA here is from genome assembly GCF_042432495.1 of Pseudochelatococcus lubricantis. Classification (NCBI taxonomy): domain Bacteria; kingdom Pseudomonadati; phylum Pseudomonadota; class Alphaproteobacteria; order Hyphomicrobiales; family Chelatococcaceae; genus Pseudochelatococcus; species Pseudochelatococcus lubricantis. The sequence goes on from NZ_JBHLXC010000020.1 coordinate 13,488, forward strand.
GCGGCGCGATCAGGATCGCCAGAGGCGACATCGGCCGCAAATTCGGGATTCGTCTTATAGACTGCCTCGGCATCGTGTGAGCCGTGAGGCCGGAGTTCGTCAAATCCGGCACGGGCGTCATGCAGTTCCTTCACCTGTTCCGGGCTGGCGCTGCCGCCCCGATCCTGCGCCTTGAAGATCGCGTTCACGGCACGGGCATGGCGGACAAAGGCCCGGCCACGGGCACGGCGTAGCGCATATTCCGGGTCTTCCCCGGTCTGCTGCTCCGCTGCCTGTTTCCCGGCCCTTTCCCTTTCGGGCTGCCGCGTGACCTCGGAGCCAGGCACGCCATCGCCGGTCTGGCGCAGACCGACCAGCATGTCATCGACAGCATCGCGCAGCCGTTCCGGCATCAGCCTGCGCATGATCTGGGCGACGCGGGCTCGGAACGTGATGCCGCGCCGCTCGGCATAGTCCTGCGCCGGGTCGATCTGCTCGTAGTCGGACGCCATGTCCTTTGCCCGATCACGCGACAGGGTGTTGATGAGCTTGTCCTGATTGGCGAAGTCGTCGCGGCCATAATGCAGGTCCATGCCATCGCGGTGGCGTGACAGGGCGACATAACTGCCATGGGCGTCCATTCCCGGCGTCGCCAGAACATGGGTGCGGTCCACGGTCATGCCCTGCGCCTTGTGGATGGTCGCGGTATAGCCGTGGTCGATGCGGTCGTAATCCTTGAGGTCGAAGGCGATGGACCGGCCATCGTCAGTCTGCACGGTCATGCTCGTGACGCTCACCTGCTCGATGGTGCCGAGCGTGCCGTTCTTCACGCCAAGCCCGCGCTCGTTTTGCAGGAACATGACGCGATCCCCGGCGGCGAAGTTCCGTTCGCCGCGCTCCACCGTCACACGCACGTCCTCGCCCAGATCACCCGCCTCCCGCATTTTTCCGCGTGCCGCCTCGTTGAGTTCCCGCACCTCGGCGTTGGTGTGGGTGAGGATGATGCGGCTCTTATCCGGCGTTGCCTGCCGCTCACGATCCCAGCGCTCGATCAGATCGCCGCGCGCTTGTTCACGTGTTTCGGCGGAGTGCACCATGTCATGCGCGTCATAGGCGCTGATCGCATCGCCGGTTCTGCCGGTCGCCAGATCGCGGGTGGCGTCCCGCTGCCAGTCCTCGCGCTGGCGGCGCACTTCATGGATTTCCACGCAGCCATGACGCTCATGAATCGAGCGGAACGCCGCACCTGCTTCGATGGATTGCAACTGCTGCGGATCGCCGACCAGCACAACTTTTGCGCCAGCTTCCGCCGCGTGGGTCAGCACGCGCTCCATCTGCCGCGTGCCGACCATACCCGCCTCGTCGATGACAAGCACATCGCGACTGGTGAGCATGTCGCGCCCGTTCTGCCAGCCATGTTCCATGCTGGCGATGGTGCGCGAGGCTATGCCCGATCCGCTTTCCAGATTTTCGGCGGCGATGCCGGACAGCGCAACGCCCCGGACCTCAAAACCTGCTGCCTCCCAAGCCTCGCGGGCAACGCCGAGCATGGCGCTCTTTCCCGTCCCGGCATAGCCGACGACAACGCCAAGATCGCGCCCGTCCGTCACATGCGCCAGCGCGTGGGCCTGCTCGCCGGAAAGAACAAGGCCGCGTTCTTCCGCGCGGGCGAGTGCGGCCTCTCTGTCACGGTCGCTGACCTCGTGCAATTCCTTCTCGGCCATCACCTCGGCGGCGCGATGCAGGCCCTGTTCCGCCTCGATCATATCGCGGGTGGTGAACCGATCCTCGCCGCGTCCGTCCTGCCCGAGCTGGACCAGATCGGGCGCACCGCGCATCGCGCCCATCACCTCGTTGAACTGGTCGATGCCGTCGCTGTGCCGATGCGCAAACATCGCCATGTCGCGGCGCGTGAAGGTCGATTGCTGCTGGGTGATCGCGTCCAGCGCAACGGAAGGATCGGCGATGATCCGTGCGCCGTTGTTCCGCGCAATCTCGCGGTGCGTGTCCGCACGGTCTGCGGCCTCGATCCCTTCGCCTTCGATCCTTTGGGCTGGTGCGCCGATCTGGCTTTGCGGCTCAAGGTTGATGCCCTGCGCCTCAAGGCTGCGATGGTCGATCCGCGCGTCGATGTCGAGTTCGAAAAGCCGCTCGTTAACATGCTCGGCCCAGTGTTCGCGCCAATGCTCGACCATTTCCGTGCGGTTCCAGTCCCGCACCTTCGGGCCGAAACCGTTCTCGTCCACGCTGCGCATGGTCAGCATGACATGAGCATGGGGTTTGGGGCTGCCGTCCTCGGCAAAATCCCAATGCACATTGAGGTCGGCGATCATGCCCTGATCGACAAATTCGGCCTGCGCGAAATCGCGGGCAAGCTCGATGCCCTGCGCCTCGCTCATCTCGCGGGGAATGGCAAACTCCACCTCGCGCGCAAGCTGGGCGTCCTTGCGCACCTCGAACGCCTCGACATCGTTCCAGAGCCGTTCGCGGTCGCTCCATTGCTCGGGCGCACCATCCGGCAACAGCACCTCGGAATGAACGACGCCGCGCTTGGCGGAAAAGTCCTGAACGCGGTCGATGCGCTCGTCGCGCAGGCGCGAGCCTGAGCGGTAGGCGGCAGAGGCCACCGCGCTGCTTCCGGCCTTGCGGCCGATGACCTTGACGTGAAGATGATAGATCGCCATCGCGATCAAGAAATGGCACGGCGAAGCGCACGTCGGAACGACGTATAAGCGCGCCCTCCCTCGAAAAAATCTCAGGATGGACCGGGCCGTGCCAGACCGTCTCGGCAACAGTACTGCGTTTCGTCGCCTGAGCAACTATCCTCACCGCATCAATGATTTTCGACCGGGAAAGGACATGATAATGCGGAAACCGAGAGACTACGATGAGGAACTGAAGGCGCTTGAGGACAAGGCGCGGGAACTGAAAGCCCGCAAGGTGCAGCAACTCGGCGAACTGGTCATCGCCACCGGGGCCGATGCGCTCACCGCCGACGAACTGGCCGGTGCGCTGGTCGTACTGGCGGAAACCACCGATGCCGGAAAGAGGGAGGCATGGGCCAAGCGCGGGGCCGCGTTCTTTCGTAGCAAATCGCGGCGATCTGCTCCAGCGTCTGACCGCGACGCTGGCGGCGCTCCGACGCAACCGGGCGGCGCGCAACCGGCATCAGGCGGCGCGGGCGCGGCGTGACATGCGCACTTGGCAGGTCGAGCGCCGCAAGCGAACGCGGCATCTGATTGAACTCGGTGGCCTCGTCGTCAAGGCGGGCATCGTGAACCTGACCAATGACGACCGCGCCATGATCTACGGGGCAATGATCTGGATGGCAGATAAGCTCAAGAGCGAGGACGGCGACCATGCGCGCGATACATGGACGAAACTCGGAAAGATGGCGTTCGAGATGGAGCGTCCGGCAGACCCGAACGACAGAGTGCAGCCGCAGCCGAATTGGGCGTGACCGATGGCGGGCGGCGCGGAGACCCCACATATTGCAGCGCCGCCCGCCATCGCGCGGCAACGCCGCGCAAACTCGCTCGAAATCTTTCCTACTTCACTACGATCTTGGCGCCGGGCTGCACGCGGTCGTGAAGGTCGATGATATCCTGATTAAGGAGGCGGATGCAGCCGGCCGAGACGGCTCGCCCGATGGAGGATGGATCGTTCGTGCCGTGGACACGGTAGTAGGTGTCGACGCCGTTCTGATGCATGTAGAGCGCACGCGCTCCCATCGGGTTGCCGGGACCACCGTCGACCCCGTCTGCATAGCGGGCATACTGGCCGGGACTGCGCTCGATCATGCTGGGCGTCGGAATCCAGCGCGGCCATGCAGCCTTCCTGGCTATTTCCGCCTCCCCGCCGGGGAAGGCGCGCGCGATCGGGCCGACGCCGACCGCGTAGCGAACCGCCCGGCCTCCTGGCAGCACGAAGTAGAGATAACGGGCCGTTTGATCGACGACGATCGTTCCGGGCGCTTCGTTCGTTGGGTAATCCACGACCTGGCGCACATGCTCAGGGTTCATCCGAGCCTTATCGACCCCCGCGATTGCGAACTCGCCGTCCTGGGTCGCGGCGTACATTGCTTCGGGTGGCTCCATCACCGGGCGAAAGGCCATGAGGGAGCGCGGTTGCGCCGGCGCCGGGGCGAACTGCGGTGCAGCGACCGCCGAAACCCGCTCGGCTTGTGTCGTCGAGCAGGCAGAAAGAGCGAAGGCGGAGGCGAGCGTGATCGAAACGGCGCATGTTGAACGTAATGTCGGCAAGCAAGCCCCCGGATAGATGGTCGATACCGAAGCTCGCTTCGATCTCGTTCCTTAAGGCTGCCTTAAGCCTTCAGTATAATGGCGTGGTCGATATAATGGCGTGGTCGATTTGCGGGTGAGGTCCATGCGGGTTCTGATTGTTGAGGACGATGCCGTCCTGCGGGACGGCCTGAGGGTGGGGCTCGCGATCGGCGGCTTCAACGCCGATGCCGTGGAAAGCTGCGAGGAGGCCGAAGCCGTCCTGAAGAACCACGAGTTCGACGCGATGGTCCTCGACCTGATGCTGCCCGACGGCTCCGGCCTCGACGTGCTGAAGACCTTGCGGGAGCGCCGGGACACGACGCCGGTGCTCCTCCTGACCGCACGCGACAGGGTTGCCGACCGCATTCTCGGCCTTGATGCGGGAGCGGACGACTACCTTGGCAAGCCCTTCGATCTCGACGAGGTAGCGGCGCGGCTGCGCGCGCTCGTGCGGCGCGCGGCGGGACGGCCGAGCCCGGCACTCGTATGGCGCGGTCTTCGTCTCGATCCGGCTACGCAACAGGTCGAGCGGGATGGCGAACCCGTCCGCGTCTCGCGGCGCGAGTACGCGGTGCTGCATGCGCTCATGATTCATCCCGGCCAGATACTGTCGAGAAGCCAGATCGAGGAGAAGCTCTACGGCTGGCAGGAAGAGGTGGAGAGCAACGCTGTCGAGGTCCATATCCACCATCTGCGAGCCAAGCTCGGTTCCGGAATGATCCAGACGGTGCGCGGCATCGGCTATCGCCTCGGGGAGGAGCCGTAATGCCATCGATCTCCAAGCGGCTCTTTCTTATCCTCGCACTGACTACCGGGCTCGTCTGGCTATCGGCCGTGGTCTGGATTTTCCTGTCGACGCGCGCTGAGGTCGAAAGGGTTCTCGACGCGCGTCTGATGGAAGCCGGCCGCATGGTCTCCTCGCTGATCGTCAGTCAGGAAATCCAGGTCGATCCGACACAAACGATCACCCCCGATCTGCCCGTACGCCCTCACAGCGACTATGATCGCCAGCTTTCCTGCCAGATCTGGTCGCTGCAAGGCACGCTCATCGGTCGGTCGGATGGCGCTCCCGACGAAGAACTCTCCGAACATGCGGACGGATTTTCCGAGACGGTGATCGACGGCGAGCGCTGGCGCGTCTACGCCGTCGCCAACGCCGATCTCGGCGTGCGTGTGCTGGTCGGGGACAATCTGAGAATCCGCGACGGCCTCGTCAACGACGTCATCCGCGGCCTCCTTCTTCCGGCCATGCTCATCCTGCCGATCCTCGCATTGATGATCTGGCTCAGCGTGAGGCGCGGCCTGGAACCGCTGCGCAAGATCGCAGGCAACCTTGAAGCGCGGCACGCCTCCGACCTGCGTCCGATCGAGGACGTGGAGACCGCGAAGGAGATCGTGCCGGTCCTGCAATCGCTGAACGGACTGTTCGCGCGTGTGGACGGCCTTCGCGAACGCGAACGCAACTTCACCGCCTTCGCGGCCCATGAGCTGCGCACGCCGCTCGCGGGGTTGAAGACGCAGGCGCAGGTCGCTCTCGCCAGCGGCGACGGCGCGATCCGTGAACAGGCGTTGCGTCAGATCGTGGTCGGCGTCGATCGAACCGGCCGGCTGGTCCGGCAGTTGCTCGACATGTCGGCGGTCGAGACGCTCGATCAGGCCGAGCGAAAGGGGGGCGCCCGACCAGGGGCGATCCTTCGAGCCCTGGCGGAGGAACTTGCCGATGCGGTCAAGAACGTGAGGGTCGAGGTGTCGTCCGATCTGGACGGCATCGAACTGGAAATCAAGCCGGAACTGTTCAGGCTCGCTGCCCGGAACCTCATCGAGAACGCGGTGAACCATTCGCCGCCCGGCGGCGTCGTGCGGTGCCGCGTCGCCAGCTCTTCCGAAGAAGGCCGCATCGTCATCGAGGATGACGGACCCGGCATCCCTGACGAAGAATTGCCCAGAGTGACGGAGCGCTTTTTCCGCGGGCGCAACAAGGCGCCGGTGGGCAGCGGCCTTGGGCTGGCGATTGTTGAGCTGGCGCTCGGAAGAAGCGGATGGCGGCTTCGGCTTCAGAACCGCGATCAGGGAGGATTGCAAGCGATGATGACGAACGCTGCTTGACGGTGTCGCGTTGCCGGCAGATTCCTGTCCTGCAAGGCTGCGACAGGGAGCGGTCATGCTATGATTGTGCTCCCTGCTGCGGAAAGCGAGACTATGCCACCAGCAAATGCTCCATAGCCGGATCGGCTATCACGATCAGAGTGCTCCCTTCGCGGACGTTCTCGGCAAGGTGGATGACGTCCTGATTGATCATCCGGATGCAACCGGACGAGACGGCCTGACCGATCGTCCAGAACTCCGGATTTCCGTGGATACGATAGATCGTGTCCCGATTTCCCTCATGGATGTATAGAGCACGCGCTCCGAGCGGATTTTCGAGACCGGGGTCCATACCGCCATTGGCGATCGAATAGGGCTCGAGTTCCGGTTGGCGCGCGACCATCTCGTTGGGAGGATTCCAGCGTGGCCATTCGCGCTTGTAGGCGATGTGCCGGCCTCGGCCGGCCCAGGAGAACCCGTCCCTGCCGACGCCGACGCCGTATCGGTCTGCGCGACCGTTGCCCCTGACGTGATAGAGATAGCGATTCGGCGTGTCGACGATGACGGTGCCGACCCGCTCATCGGTCGGATAGTCGACTTCCGTGCGCCACCATTTCGGGTCGACCTTCGACACGTCGACTTCAGGGATCGGAAAGCGCTCGTAGGGCATCGCATAGTACATCGGGGGCGTCGGCGGCGGGAGCGGCGGGGCGACCGGCTGTGCGATTTGCGGGGTTTGCGTCGTGGAAACACAACCGGCGAGGGTCATCGCACCGGCGCCGAGCAGGAAAGCGCGTCGCGCGATTGCAGGTGTCTGAAGCTTACTCACGTTTCATGCGCTCTCTAAAGTGAGATCAGGAAAGCCCAAGCGCACAATGCTCACCTTAAGTCTACCTTAAGGACACGCGGCTTCGTGACCCGCCTCAACAAAGGTCGCCCGAATGCCATTACACTTCTTTCTTCGAACCGGGTCGCGCGAGGAGTTCGGCACAACACCGAACGATGCCGGCGAGCAACGGAGCGCAGAGCTGCCCGCACGTCGCGCGCTGTTGCTCGGCGGGCTGCTCGCACCGGCACTCCTGCTCGCTTTACCGGTCTCGATGCCGAGGGCAGCACCCGCGGGGATGGTCTCCGATGTTGCATCGTACCAAAAGGCGCTGGCGCAAGTCGCAAGAGCGCATCGCTTTGCGCTGATCGACATCCGGGCGGACTGGTGCGCGGAGTGTCATCGGATCGAACGCGAAATCCTGGCGCACCCGAGCGTCCGCGAGCATCTGGAGAAGGTGCCGCTGGTGAAGGTCGACGTCACTGCGATGGACGAGGGGAACCGACAGCTTCTTTCGCATCTGAGAGCCAGCGGTCCGCCAACATTCTTCGTGGTCGATGCCGCGACCGGCCAGGAATACGCGCAGACGCGATCGGTCGGTTCGTTCCGCCGCAACGACCTCATCCGCCGGCTCCGGCCGTTCTCCCAGGCGTCGTGAGGAGATCGCAGCAGCCGCGACGATAGAAGCGCCATCCAGACAGCGTCGCTACAATGAAAACGCCTTAAGCCAGCCTTAAGCTCCGAAGAGTGCGCTCCTGCCAATCCATTCGTAAGGAGGCAAGGATGCGCTATCGTCAACATATCGAATTTTCGTCGGCCGCACATGGCCTCATAGGCGGCACGTCAGTTTCTCGCCGCGTCGTCATCGCGGGGCTGACAGCATTGGTGGCCACGGGATTCGCAACCCGCGTTCGTGCCGACGATATGTCGTCGGAAATGATCCTCAACGATCCGGACGCCCCTGTCGGTGGCAATCCGCAGGGCGACGTAACGATCGTGTCGTTCTTCGACTACAACTGCCCGTTCTGCAAAAGCACCGTCCAACCGTTGAACGCGGTTCTTTCATCCGACGGGAACATTCGCCACGTCTACAAGGACTGGCCAATCCTCACGCAATCTTCGGTATTCGGGGCCAAGCTCGCGCTCGCTGCGAAATTCTCGAACCGTTACGAGGATGCCTATGGCGCGCTGATGGCGATCGATGGTCACCGCGTGCCGGAAGAGAGGATGCGCGAGGCTCTGGCGGGCGCCGGCTTCGACATGGCGCAACTCGCAGGCGAAGCCAATCGCCGCGATGCCGAGATCACGACGCTCCTCCAGCGCAACAATGCGCAGGCGGAAGGGCTCGGACTGCGCGGCACACCGGTCTTCCTGATCGGCCAGTTCCTCGTTGCGGCAGCGCTCGACGAGGACGGGTTCCGCCAGGTCGTCAAGGATGCACGCGAAGCTGCCTGACGCACCGTTGCCGCCAGCATTGCAAACCGAGTGACTTCATGCCCCGGATAACCGTCAACCGCCTCCTCGCAAGCCTGTTCCTCGTCTTCTGGTCCGTTGCTGCCTCCGCGCAGCAGGGCAATCTGCTTCAGGCGGAGGAAGCGTTTCGCCTTTCCGTCGAACGCGGCGCGGACAACGGCGTGATCCTGCGGTGGCAGATCGAGGAGGGCTACTACCTCTATCGCGACCATCTCGAAGCGACGGACGCGGACAGCGGGGATGCGGTTTCGCTTCAGGCCGAGCCGGGCGTCATGGAGAGCGAGGACGCCAATTTCGGGCCATCGGAGGTCTACTATCAGGAAGCGGTTGCGCGGCTCGATTCGAGCGCGCCCGGTCAGGTCGCCGTCATCTATCAGGGCTGCAAGAAGGACTCGATTTGCTACCCGCCGATGAAGGTGACGCTCGACACGACGAGCCTTCAGCTTTCCGAGCCCACGATCGGATTCGGCGTGACGGCGCCACCGGCCGCACCATCCGACACGAGCGGGACGGGCAGCTTTGCCTTGGCCGAGGATACGCTGGGGGGCGGTATGATCGGTTCGCTGCTGGCCAGCGGCGGCGCATTATGGGTCATCGCCAGTTTCCTTGCCTTCGGCTTGCTGCTGGCGTTCACGCCCTGCGTGCTGCCCATGTATCCGATCCTCAGCGCGACGCTGGCGCGCGAGGGCGAGGCACTAACGGCGCGACGCAGCTTCGTCCTGTCCTCGACCTATGTGTTGGCGATGGCCGCCGCTTTCGGCATGCTCGGCGTCGTCGCCGCGTGGTCGGGCCAGAACCTTCAGATGGTGTTGCAGTCGCCATACGCGATCGGCGCGGTGGCTCTGCTCTTCGTCGTTCTCGCAACCTCGATGTTTGGTCTCTTCGAACTCCAACTGCCGACGGGGTGGGTCAGCCGCATGGCCGGTGTTCAGGCCGGCAAGCGTGGCTCGATCTGTAGCGCGGCCGGCATGGGCTTCCTGTCCGCCTTGATCGTCGGCCCCTGCGTCACAGCCCCGCTCGCCGCCGCGCTTCTCTACATTGCACAGACCGGAGATGCGACGCTCGGCGCGGCCGCACTCTTTGCGCTCGGGCTCGGCCAAGGCATTCCGCTGATCGTCTTCGGGACGATGGGCAGTCGCGCGCTGCCGCGCGCAGGCGCCTGGATGGTGCAGGTCAAATATGCATTCGGTTTCGTCTTCCTCGGGGCCGCGATCTGGATGGCCTCACGTATCCTTCCGCCACAGGCGACGCTGGCATTGTGGGCCACTCTCCTCCTGACGGCCGCCGTCTTCGTCGGCGTTGCCGATCGGCTGACGGCCGATGCGACGGCCGGTCCGCGCTTCCGCAAGGCGGCGGGATTGGCCCTCTCGCTCGGCGGTATGATCCTCGCCGTCGGCGCGGCGTCTGGCGGAACCGATCCGCTTCGCCCGCTCGCCCATTTTGGGATGGACGGGGCCAGCACGCGACCGTCGGTCGCTGAGACTGCGTTCATCACGGTGCGTTCGACGCAGGAGGTCGAGCAGGCGCTGGCCTCGGCGAACGGCCGCCCCACCTTCGTCTACTTCACGGCCGACTGGTGCGTGATCTGCAAGACGATCGAGCGCGACATCTTCCCGGCGGCCGAGATCGTCGCCGGGCTCGATGGCTTTCAGCGCGTCAAGGTGGACCTGACGACGTTCGATCAGGCCGGCCAAGCCTTGCTGCGCGATATGGCCGTCGTCGGGCCTCCGACGATGATCTTTTTCGACAGCAATGCGAAGGAGCCCAGCGGAACGCGCCTGATCGGCGACGTCACCACCGAGACGCTTCAGGCGTCGATCGCAGCGGCGAGGCGGTGACATGAACGCTATTGCTATCGGCCCCTTCGTCTTTGCCCCCGACCGCTTCGCGGCGATCCTCGCCATCGCAGTCTTCCTGCTCCTGAGCGAAATCCTCGCCCGTAAGGTGGACCAGCGCTTCTCGTCATGGGCGTGGGGCGCAAGCATCGCGTTCATCGTCGGGGCGCGCATCGGGCACGTCGCTCAGCACGCCGCGAGCTTCGCAGCCGAGCCGTTGCGCGTCTTCTATATCTGGCAGGGCGGGTTCTTGATCGCGGGCGGTGTAGCGTTGGCCGTCGCCTATACGCTCTTCCGATTCCGGCGCGCACTCCGCCTGACCTTCTGGACCGCGCTTCCTGGTGCGGCAGCGGCCTATGTCGCCTTTTTCGTGCTTCAGCTAACCGCTGGAACACCAGCAAAGCCCCTTCCCACGGGCGACACGTTCCGGACATTGGCTGGTGAGCCCTTCCGGCCCGCCGATCTCGAAGGTGAGCCGCTGGTCATCAATCTGTGGGCGACATGGTGCCCGCCCTGCCGGCGCGAGATGCCGATGATGGCGGACGTTGCGGTCAACACCGATGATGCCCGGCTCGTCTTCGTCAATCAGGGAGAAGGTGCGGAGATCATCCAGCGCTATCTGATGGCGGAAAATCTCGTACTCGATCACGTGGTGCTCGACGGGCTCGGCGAGTTCGGTCGCCACTACGAGGTACCGGGTCTGCCCGCGACATTCTTCATCGGAAGCGATGGAACGCTCCAGTCAGTGCATTTGGGAGAGATTTCCCGTGAAGGGCTACTGGAGGGCATCAACAGGATACGACCCGAAGAACGATGCCCAGCGTGAGTGAACGGAAGGACTGAGCAGGTCGTAGACGGCCAGTAGCGCGATGGGAAGATGATGAACGAAGGGACCAAGCGACGGCGACTATCGATATCCCAACCAAACTGGCCGAGCAACGCTCTCAGGATGGATCGTACGAGCGTCAGCCGTAGAGCTCGTGATTTCAAGGTCGAACTCGGCGTCGCACCGTTTGAGCTCATCGCGGCCTTTGCTCTTCAAGCCGGCGCCAGTGCCGAATGACGGGGAACGGGTAGCTATGCGAAGGCGGCGACATTCAGCACCGATGATCGACCGTCAACGACGAGTGCAGAGTCCGTTGGGATCGCGCATTCCCCTCGCCTCGCTCATCCAAACCCTTGCCGTAGCCGAATATCTGAACTTTCGCCATGCAGCGGACGCAATGGGTGTCAGTCAGTCGAGCGTCAGCGCCCGCGTCAAGACTTTGGAAGAAGACCTCGGCATCCTCCTCTTCGAGCGGCATGCGCGCGGCGTGCGACTGACGGAGGCCGGACGACATTTTGTCGAACGGGTGGCAGCCGGCATCGATCAACTCGACCATGCAGTCAGGACCGCCGGCATGGTGGCGCGGGGAGAGCACGGCCGACTGCGCATCGGTGTCCATGCCCTGATTCCCGGCGGTTTCCTCGTGAACCTGCTCAACCGATATCGTGAGGAATACTCCGGCGTCGAGACGGAGCTTGTCGAGGAATCGGCCCGCAAGGCGTTGATGCAGGTGCGCAGCGGAGAGCTTGACGCGGCATTCGTCATGGGCACACCTGAACCGCCTGATTGCCATTCCCGGCGGCTATGGACCGAACCGCTTCTGGTCGCGCTGCCGAAGCGACATCGACTTGTGGGGCGGTCGGCAGTTACATGGACTGAGCTGGCGGAGGAGACATTCCTTGTCCGCCGTGGAGGCACAGGGCCACAGGTTCATGACCATATCGTTCTGCGACTGACCGGACGCGGCCTTACGCCTTCGATCCAGCGCTTCGATGTCGGGCGCAGTGCCTTGCTGTCGATGGTCGGACAGAGCTTCGGCATTACCATCGTCGGCGCGGCCGCATCGGTTTTGCCTACGGCAGGCGTTGTATTCGCGTCCATAAGTGACGAGCCGGAACCGTTGACCTTCTCCGTCGTCTGGTCGCCGTATAATCAGAGCCAGACGCTTCGCCATCTGCTGGACCTGGCGACCCGGATGGGCCGCGCGGCAAAGCCTTGATGGTGGCAGACCTTGCGCGCACAGAAACGCCAGAACCCCGCTGTTGCGGGGTTTTCACACTTCGATTTCTAGGGAGTTATGACAGAAGTGGTTGCGGGGGCAGGATTTGAACCTGCGGCCTTCAGGTTATGAGCCTGACGAGCTACCGGGCTGCTC
>NZ_JBHLXC010000021.1:0-5678 GCF_042432495.1 Pseudochelatococcus lubricantis
GTCTGCTCCTTTTCAGATTGGGCAGACTCTACATCACAGCGAGGGAACTTCCGGGGGGCAGGTCAATATCAATGAATATTGTTTTAGAATTGAATTTCTATACTGTTTTTAAGCACCGGCATTTGATGCCGCCGGTGTGGATGAAGAACCCGCAAGATTGGCACCTCGACGGCAGTCTCGGTGCTGCGTGGCATACAAACGATTGCTAAAATCAAGCCTCCCAACACCGCTTTTCCCGTTCACAACCGGGCGGGTGGTGGCTCAGATCAGACTCGGGATGGCAGTGATATGGTGCAGCATACCGATGACATGGTGGAGCTGATCGAGGCGCAAGCCCGATCCCGGCCGGCTGCCCTGAAGTATCCCGCCGAAGATTACGCCGTCCGTCACGGATGCCGAAAGATGATGCCAACCCTGTTGGCAACCCGCCTTCTGCGTTCGATGCCGCCCACCCGTCTACGTCGCCTGCAACTCATCGAACCAAAGCAGAGATAGGAATTATCATGTCCAAGTTTGCCGCAACGGTTGCTGTCGCGACCTCACTTTTATCTGGCGCCGCTATCGCTGAGCCGGCCAAGCCCACGGTCGTCCTTGTCCACGGAGCGTTCGCCGACTCGTCCAGTTGGAACGGTGTCATCACCAGCCTTCAGAAGGATGGGTACAGGACTGTTGCGGTTGCGAATCCGTTGCGAAGTGTCTCGAACGATGCGCGCCTTGTTTCAGATGTCGTTGCAAGCATCGCCGGCCCGGTGGTTCTTGTCGGTCACTCCTATGGAGGCCAGGTCATCTCGAACGCCGCGAAGGGGCATGAAAACGTCAAGTCTCTGGTCTATGTGGCGGCTTTCGCACCGGATGCGGGGGAGGCGGCTGCGGAACTGGCCGGGAAGTTCCCGGGCGGGACGCTTGGTGACGCACTCGCGCCACCCGTCAAGCTCGCGGATGGTGGCGTCGATCTCTACATCGATCAGACGAAGTTCCGGGATCAGTTCGCCCACGACGTTCCGGCCGAGATAACCGTCTTGATGGCTGCCGGCCAGCGGCCCATCACCGAGGCGGCGCTGACGGAAAAATCCGGCGAACCGGCATGGAAGTCGCTGCCGTCGTACTTCGTCTATGGCGACGGCGACAAGAACATTCCCGCCGAGGCACTCGGCTTCATGGCCGAACGCGCGGGCTCCAGGCGCACGGTCGTCGTCGAAGGCGCATCCCATGTCGTGATGGTCTCCCGGCCGAAGGTCGTCGCAGACCTTATCGAGGAAGCAGCGAAGTAGGCGTCCTGCAGCCTCTGCTCCTCGCGATACGATATCTTTCGAGAAGCAGGTCGTTCTCCCCATCACGGACCGTACTGTTTGCGAAATCACTCAGAATACCCCCGAAGGAGACATGCGATGTCAACCATCACCACATCAGACGGCACCACCCTCTTCTACAAGGATTGGGGGCCGAAAGACGCGCAACCCATCATGTTCCACCACGGCTGGCCGCTCAGTTCTGACGACTGGGACAACCAGATGCTGTTCTTTCTGTCGCATGGCTATCGCGTGATCGCACACGACCGGCGCGGCCACGGCCGATCCGACCAGACCGACGCCGGCAACGACATGGACACGTATGCGGCAGACGTGGCTGTGATCACCAGGGCTCTGGATCTGCATGACGCCATCCATATCGGCCATTCGACCGGCGGTGGCGAGGTTACACGCTATGCGGCCCGCGCCGAGCGCGGCCGGGTAGCCAAGGCCGTCCTGATCGCCGCGATTCCGCCGGTGATGGTCAAATCAGATGCGAACCCGGACGGTGTTCCGCTTGAAGTCTTCGACGGGTTTCGTTCCGCCTTGGCTGCGAACCGCGCGCAGTTCTATCGCGACGTGCCGAGTGGACCGTTTTATGGCTTCAACCGGGAAGGTGCGAACGTCAGCCAGGGCCTGATCGACAACTGGTGGCGTCAGGGCATGGCCGGTGGCGCAAAGGCCCACTACGACTGCATTGCAGTGTTTTCCGAGACCGATTTCACCGAGGACCTGAAAGCGCTCAACGTGCCTGTATTGATCCTGCACGGCGAGGACGACCAGGTCGTGCCCATCGGGAACTCGGCTTACAAGGCAATCAAGCTCGTAAGTGACGGCACGCTCAAGACATACCCCGGCCTTTCTCACGGCCTGTTCGCCACGCATCCCGACGTGGTGAATCCGGACCTGCTGGCCTTCATCCGCGCCTGACGGATCATCAGAGAGTGGCATGCGGCGGTGGCACAGCTCATGGCTGTCAAAAGCCGCCTCCGCATGCTGTCCGCTGTATTGAAAAATACGGCAATGCGATCAGCTTCTGCGCAGCAGGATCATCTTCTCCTGCGTCATGTCGCGCATGGTGTAGGGGATGCCGCCGGTGCCGTATCCGGATTCCTTGCGGCCGGCGAATGGCATCCAGTCGGTCCGGAAGGCGGTAGGATCGTTGATCATCACGGCCGAGGCTTCGAGACGGTCAGCCGCATGCATCGCGACGTCGATATCCCGCGCGAACACGCTGGCCTGGAAGGCTGTGGGAAGAGAGTTGGCCTGGCGGACGGCTTCGTCCAGATCGCCATAGCGATAGACGGCAACCACCGGACCGAAAACCTCCTGCGTCGATATCGTCGCGTCGGCTGGGGCATCGAGCAGCACGGCCGGCCGCAGTGTCGTCTGCGAGAGGCGTTCGCCTCCGGTCGCGAGGACGGCACCCCCCTTGATCGCATCCCCGATCCATTCCGCGACCCGGTCGGCCTCGCGCGGCAGGATCAGCGGCCCGACCTCGGTATCCTTCAGGGTGGGATCGGCGGTGCGCAGCTTTTCGACGCGGGCGACAAGCCGTTGCGTGAAATCGTCGGCGATGGCGTCGTGGACGAAGATGCGCTGCGTCGAAACGCAGACCTGCCCGGCGTGGTAATAGCCGCCCTTGACGACCGGCTCGATGACCTTGTCGAGATCGGCGCTTCGGTCGACGATGGCCGGCGCTGCGCCGCCGTGTTCCAGCGCCGAGCGCGCGCCGGGGGCGAGCTTCGCATGCAGCGACCAGCCGACTCTGGCCGAGCCGATGAAGCTGAGGAAGGCGATGCGCCTGTCGGTGGCCAGCTTTTCGGCCAGCTGGTTTTCTTCCGTGACGAAGCTCTGGCACCATGGTTCCGGCAGGCCGGCTTCATGTATCAACGCCACCAGATCGAGGCAGGACAGTGGCGTCGTCATCGCCGGCTTGACGATGACGGGACAGCCCACCGCGATGGCCGGAGCCACCTGATGGACGATCAGGTTCAGCGGATGGTTGAAGGCCGAGATCGCGGCGACGATACCGATCGGCTCCTTCGTGGTGAAAGCCCAACGGTTTTCCGCCGCTGGCGAGAGACCCATGGGTATTTCCCGTCCGGCAAAACTGCGCAGCTCGTCGGCGGCGTTGTGGACGCCGTCGATGGCGCGGTTGGTCTCGACGATGGCGTCGGGCAACGGCTTGCCGCCCTCGCGCGCGATCTGCATGGCGAGATGGTCGCGCCTGCCTTCCATCAGCGCGGCCAGCTTGCGCAGGATCGCGATGCGCTGGTGAGGCTTGAGCCAGCCATCGCGGTCCCTGAAGACGCGCTCGGCGGCTTGCAGTTTGCGCTCCAGCGCCGCGGCATCGTCGGTTTCGACCTCCGCGATCGGCGCGCGATCGAAGGCCTGCACGACCGTTAGCATTTTCTCTCTCCTCACGTTTTTGGTGCTTGCACCCTGCGACGACGGAGCTTTTTCAGGCACATTCCACATCCGGCGTGCGGTTGCGCAACTCGTCGACCAGCACGCGGGTGTTCTCGGAATAGTCGATCGGCACGTCGACCAGATGGACGCCACCGCCAGCAAAGGCTGCCTCAAGTGTCGGCACGAGATCTTCCACGGCGGTCACCCGGGAGCCCTTCGCGCCATAGGCCTCGGCATAGCGCACAAAATCGGGATTGCCGAAGCTCATGCCGAAATCCGGAAATCCGTCGACCGCCTGCTTCCAGCGGATCATGCCATAGGCGCTGTCATTCAGGATGACGACGACGAGGTTCAGTCCCAGCCGTACCGCTGTCTCCATCTCTTGCGAGTTCATCATGAAGCCACCATCGCCGCAGACCGCCATGACGCGCCTCTCGGGATACATCATCGCCGCCATCATTGCCGAAGGCAGGCCGGCGCCCATCGTGGCGAGCGCATTGTCGAGAAGCAAGGTGTTGGCGACGTGCGTGCGATAGTTGCGGGCGAACCAGATCTTGTACATGCCATTGTCAAGGCAGACGATGCCATCCTCCGGCATCACCTTGCGGACATCATGGACGAGGCGCTGGGGGGTTACCGGGAAGCGGTCTTCCTCAGCGCGGTCGTTAAGGTGGGCAAGGATCTTCTGACGTAGGTCAAGCATGCCGTCATCGACGGAAAGCCGGCCTGCGAGCAGCTCGCCAAGCGCTTCGACAGTGGCCCCGATATCGCCGATCACTTCGATATCCGGGTGGTAGACCTGTTCGACCGTCGCGGACTGGTAGCCGACATGGATGACCTTCGGGCCGCCGGCGCTCTTCATCAGGAAGGGCGGCTTCTCGACCGTGTCGTGGCCGATAGCGACGATCAGGTCAGCGCGCTCAACCGCCTCGTGGACATAGTCGCCCTCCGAGAGAGCGGCGGTACCCATGTAGAGGCTGGAGCCTCCGTTGACGGCACCTTTGCCCATCTGCGTGTTGAAGAAGGGCAGCCGGGTGCGCGCCACGAAGGTCGACAGCGGGTCAATCAGCGAAGGCCGGTTGCCGGCTGCGCCAATCATCACGAGTGGCCGCTTGGCGGCGCGGATCGTCTCGGCAGCGCTGTCGAGCGCGGCAGTACTCGCGACGGGCCGTTCGAGCGGGTGGACCGGAATGACGAAAGCACTGTCGAGTTCCTCGGCCGCAACGTCCTCCGGCAGCTCGATATGCACCGGCCCCGGCCGCTCTTCCATGGCGGTGCGAAAAGCGTCCCGTATCGTCGCGGGGATGCTGGCCGCGCTAACGATCTGGCGCGTCATCTTGGTGAGCGGCTTCATCGAGGCGACGATGTCGACGATCTGGAAGCGCGCCTGCTTGGCGCTTCGGACAGCCTTCTGGCCGGTGATGAGGATCATCGGCATGGCGCCGAGATGGGCGTAGGCCGCGCCGGTCGAGAGATTCAGCGCGCCGGGACCGAGCGTGGCAAGGCAGACGCCAGGCCGGCCCGTGAGACGCCCATGGGTCGCAGCCATGAACGCCGCTGCCTGTTCGTGACGTGTCAGGATCAATTTGATGCTGGAGGTCCGCAGGGACTCCAGCACGTCGAGGTTTTCCTCGCCCGGCACACCGAAGATGCGCTCCACACCCTCGTTTTCCAGCGCGGCGACAAACAGGTCCGATCCTTTAGGCATCTTTCAACCCTTATGTTGCTGACAGCGACGGATTTCGAAACGACTATACACCGGGATTCGAAATAACCACACATGGACTTCCGGAATGCCTAAACTGGCGCGCGACTGTCCATATTCACTAACAGCCTCTAGAATCTGTCCTGTTTACGTTGAAGCAGGACAGATTCTAACTTCGGAAGAAACTACAACTGAGTATCGACCCTAGCGCTCGTGGACAAAGGTTGACTGCTGAATCCGATTTTGATTTAAGGCTTCTATTTGGAGGCCGT
>NZ_JBHLXC010000022.1:0-5205 GCF_042432495.1 Pseudochelatococcus lubricantis
AAAATCACAAAGGTCGATGACCTGATGCCGTGGCGTTGGAACGGATAGCGGTCAGACCGGACGCTTACTCATCATCGTAGCTGATGGGCATTACCGCATTTTCTTCCGCGCCGGCACGCGCCTTTCCCTATCCCAGCCACGCCATGGGGCGTGCGACGGTGCCCGACAGGGCATCGGCGCGCTGGGTCCCGGAGGGATAAAAAATTTCCTGCAGGCATGGAGATAGCAAACGTGGCGCAACCGGCAGGTTGCGCCACGTTTGCGGTATTGGGCATTCCTTTTTCTTGCCCCATGACGGCGTGACATTGTCGCGCCGTCGGGATTGGTCAGGGGTTGAATAAAAACCCCCCGCCCAGCGTCCAGGGCGCTTCCGATTTATGCATATGATATTGATATATTTACGATTTTATCGATAGATCGCTTCCAGTGGGCATGGCGTCTTTCCTCGAAACGGTACCTGCCGGGCCATCAAAGCCGGTGGCTGATATGGCGGAGGTCTTGTTCCCGTCTGTCCGATGGTCGCAGGCACGCCTGTCAATGTCGGGGCGATATCGCCCCGATGGTGGACGACCGCCTGACCGCTCGCTTGCGGACACCTGCCACGTCTGGACGACACTGCCCGGAAGGCGACGGAGTACCAGGCACTGCCGCAGGTGACGTCCCGACTTCGGGACGATCGCAATCCGCATCGCCATGCCCGCCTGCGAATGTCGCCGGGCTTTCGTACGAGAGCCCGTCGACAATGCCGACCCGGTTGCAGCGATCTGCGCATATGATGAAAGCAGGGTCCATGCAGAGCGGGGCCGGCTTCCACTGTCCGGTGCGGAGCGCTTTTGGCAGGGCCCTTCCCTCACCCTCGGCAGGCCGCCTCGCGGTTATCGTCGGCGGTCGTGCCGAAGTCTGCCGACATCGCCACGATGGTGGAAGCTGTCGAACCGATCGCTTCAGCGGTCCGTCAGGATATGCACGACGATGCGCGGACGGCGGCGGCATTCCCGGCATCGGCCAGCGGACATATCGCACCCTCCGGAAGTCTGGCCCCGCATACTTGAGTCCGTCTTTCAGCGGCATGCCAAAGGGCCGGCGATGTCGCGCAATCCCTTTTCTCATCGGGAAGCACACAGGCGCCGGAACCAGGCGTTCGCGGCTATCGGCGGAGATCGCGCCGTCTCTGTTCCACCTGTTCGGCCCGGCGTGGTTCGTCCCGAAGCCACGACCGGAGATCGCGCCCATCGCACAGCCCACGGAAGATCGCCGGATGACGACGCCCCCCATCGATACGCTGCCGGTATGATGGCTTGCAGAAATCACGAAAGCGCCGGCGCCGTGTCGCCGCTCACCGCAGTGCAAGTGGTGCGACCATGGTTTGCGCCACGGCCGCCTCCATATACATTCCCGGGGCGCAACGCTGTTGCCAAATATCAAAAGGAAATGACCATGGCCGCCAACACCCGCATCCTGCTCGCCGCGCGTCCCGACGGGCCACCGAGGCCGAGCGATTTCAGGATCGAGGACGCCCCGATCCCCGAGCCTGCCGAGGGTCAGATCCTGCTCAGGGTGCTTTATCTGTCGCTCGATCCCTATATGCGCGGCCGGATGAGCGCGGCGGAGTCCTATGCCGCTCCGGTCGAGATCGGCGCGGTGATGGAAGGCGGCACCGTCGCGCGCGTCGAGCAATCCCGGCATCCGGGCTATGCCGAGGGTGATATCGTGCTGTCGCATTCCGGCTGGCAGACCTATGCGCTGTCCGACGGCACGGGGCTGAGGAAGCTGGATCCCGCCGCGGCGCCCGTCAGCACTGCGCTCGGCGTCCTCGGCATGCCCGGCTTCACCGCCTGGGCGGGGCTCTCGATCATCGGCCAGCCGAAGCCCGGCGAGACGGTTGCGGTCGCCGCCGCGAGCGGCGCGGTCGGATCGGTCGTGGGACAGATTGCCCGGATCAGGGGCGCGCGCACTGTGGGTATCGCCGGCGGTCCGGAAAAATGCGCGTGGGTCCGCAATGAACTCGGCTTCGACGCCGTGGTCGATCACCGCGCTTCCGATTTCGCCGGGCAGCTTGCGACCGCCTGCCCCGACGGCATCGACGTCTATTTCGAGAATGTCGGCGGCAAGGTGTGGGATGCGGTGTTTCCGCTGCTCAACAACCATGCCCGCGTGCCGGTCTGCGGCCTGATCGCCTCCTACAACGCTAGGCCCGGCGACATCGAGGGACCGGACCGGCTGCCGGGTTTGTTCCGCGCCATCCTGACGCGCAGCCTGCACATCCGCGGCTTCATCCAGACGGAGTTCGCCGACCGGCGAGCGGAATTTTATCGCGAGGCCGCCGACTGGATTGCGTCCGGGCGGTTGCGTTACCGGGAGGACATCGTCGACGGTCTCGCCAATGCACCGCAGGCCTTCATCGGCCTGCTGGAGGGCAGGAATTTCGGCAAACTTCTCATTCGCGTTTCAGACGAAAACAACTGACCATAACTGTCGGGGAATTACCCCTTGGCATCGGCACCATGCCCATGGCCGCAGCCGTGTCATGCGCGGGGGCATTGCACTCGCGACGACGGATGCGCATGGGATTCTGCGGGATTGGTCAGGACAGCACGGTTTGTCCGCTACCGGCCACGCGACCCGCTGGATCCCGCAGACTGGTGTCAGGCTGACCTTCATCATCTGCTGTCGCATTCGTCACCGTGTTTGTGCTCCTGGACCCGTTCGCTGCCCTGCCCGTCGTCATGAGCGGAGTCGAGGATACGGGTTCGTCCCGCGGTCCCGCCCCATTCGATCGGCGTGACGGTGCGTGCGGCAAAGGCTCGTTCCATCGAGATCTGGATTAATTGTCCAGGCGCGCAGATGGATGGTCCCGTAGACGTCAGCAGGATAGCGCCGCGATAGTGGAAGCAGTCCGACCGACAATTTCCGATTTCCGACGCGGGTGGACGCAGCCATACGCGAAGCCTGGGATCACGACACGAAAGGCATCGATCTCGGGCAGCGGCGGTTCAGATTCTCCACGATCGCCGTGCCACCGTCGAGGATATGTGGCCACATGATCCGTTCGGCTGCGGCGTGCTGTCCATATGTCGCCCGCATGATTTCGTGGATCGCAGTCTCTCGCAGGACATCCGCGAGCCTGACTCCTCCGGCCATGCGTCGACTCCCGCCGTACGGCGGATAGCGCGCACCATACTGTGTCCCCGGTCCGTCACATTCACCGACATGACGTCTTCGCCTCGCACGGGATTCGTCAGAACGGCGGATCCCGGTGGCGGAAGGGCACGCTCATGCCGACATGGGCCGGAATCCGACCCGTGACCCCGAGCCTTCCATTTTTTTTGCTCCGCCCAGAACCGTTTCCGACAAGCAACGACAACGGATGACCATTATGGACAATCTAGTAACATACTGATACTATTGACTATTTAATCGATCGTGCGATTATCGCGTCCATCAAGGGGCGCGAGCCCGTCTGCTGCGAGCACGCCAGTCATGAACGACATACCGACACCCGACACCATTAGCCTCCCGACGATGGTATCCGCCATCGACAGCGCCCTCGCTTCAGTCGCTCCCGTGCAGCGCGATACAAAGGCGGCGGCCCTGCGCGCATGCGCAGAGCGTATTCAGGAGCTGCGCGCGGGCGGCGCTACCTGGTCACAGATTGGTGACGCCCTACGGGCCGGTGGCGTCTCGGTCTCGGACGATCACATCCGGCGTGTCATAGAAAAACTGAAGCAAGGCCCATCCAGTAACAATCATGCGACTCAGAATAAAGGCGCCGTCCTTACGTCTACATATGATAAAGCCAAGCAGAAAATAGCCAACTCCACAACATCACATATGAAAAGGTTTGCTTCCCATGATGAGTAATCGTTTTTTTATAGATGGCAAAGGTGGCTGCGGAAAATCATTTCTGTTGCTTTCACTATTGTCGCCATACAAAACGAAACCGGGCAGACGCGGCGGTGGCTCCTCAAACAGCGATGAGCGCCCCGTCAAGCGCCGCCGTTCCCGCAAGCAACAAAAATCTCTTCCCGCTGAGGTGTGGAAGTTATCAAACCGCCGTCGCAATGGAAGACGGCAATACGATCTATACAGTAACGTGGAGAAACCGACATGTCTTTGAGGCAATTCCTGCTCTATCTGGGCAAGGGGGGCAGCGGCAAAAGTCTGATGGCGATGCTCAACGCGAGCCAGGCACGAAAAGAAGACCGCAATATCGCCATTTTTGATGCCGACGTGGCGAATCCGACACTCACGCGCTATTTTCCTGGATATTTTGACGCACATCCCGATCATGTCATGCCCGGCGCGTCACCGGAGGACGTCGAGGAGTGGCTTGAGCTCGTTGTCTTCAATCCGGACGAAGCCAGCTACGATGTCGTGCTGATGGACGTCGGTGCCAATATCGAGGGCCCGATCCTCAACTGGCTCGGCACGCGTGGGGCGGACTTTCTCCCCCTTGTCAGGGTCATCATTCCCATCGATAGCCGCGATGCTGTAACCGCCGGGGTCATCATCGCCGAGTGCGTCCCCCATGAACAGGTTCTGTTCGTCGTCAACGAGCGCGGCGGCCGACACGCAAAATATGCCCTCGAGGAACCAGTCCTCAGGGAAGCGCTCAAGAAGGGCGCAAAAATCGCTGTGTTTCCCGTGCTTGGGCGGAGCATCGTCGACGTTCATCGTCTGTCGATACCGCCCGATGAGCTTGAAGTGCATGGCAACCTGTTCGAAAAGCAGGGCGCAAGGACGCTTCTACGACTGGTCACAGAAATATTTCCGGAGGAATTCCGACCATGACAAAAAAGTTGTCCGAACAGGAAAAATGGTATCGTGACATGGCTGCGGAGAAGTTGCTGGATACCTGGCATCAGCACTCACTGGCGGGCGCCTTTACCACAAAGATGCGCCGCGAGCTCCAGATCCGTCCTGGAGATCCGCTCCACCCCGTTGCAGACTCGCTTGATGAAATCGGTTCTACCATGATTATTGCCGTCGAGAATGCGGTGAAAGTGGCCGTAAAACGCCATTTCGTGAATGCCCTCGAAGCTCAGGCGGAAATCATGGAGAAGCAACAAGAGAGATACTTCAGGCAGAATATTGCGTTGAACGCAGCGATTGCAATTTTCTTCGTTCTTGCGCTGGCTCTTAGCGCTCGTGGACAAAGGGCATCCATAGTTTGACAGCGGCGATGGCGACGAAGCCGAGGTACGA
>NZ_JBHLXC010000023.1:0-6808 GCF_042432495.1 Pseudochelatococcus lubricantis
ACGCGGGGTGGAGCAGCCCGGTAGCTCGTCAGGCTCATAACCTGAAGGCCGCAGGTTCAAATCCTGCCTGGGAACCGGGCCTACGCCAGAGCACGCTATGTCCTCCAAAATTGCGATCCACATGACACGCTATCCCTTGACCGTCTCGGCGACGATGACAGCTTTGCGCCTCAACCCCTGACGTTCATGCCGGTGCCTCGCGTCCATGAGAGCTGCCGTTCCCTTACATAGAGAGGCCGAAAGGCTTGGAGTGATCAAATCGCTGCAGTTTCAGCCAAAATGGCCCCGTCGACGCGTTCGGTCACTTGTATCAGGGGGCACCTTCAAAGGCGACAGGCTCGCTCGACCGCGGATGCCGGCAAATGATCGATTACGCGGACGATTGGGCGGCGTAAGTGCCGGTTGAAAAGCCCATAGATTCAAAGTTGGTGTTGACCTATCCTGCTTGAAAAGGGGTGGACTTGGCTAGCAATGACGTAACAGCAGTCGAACGGGAAACTGCATCAGCGACGGACCAATTGGCTCTCGCGGCCGCGATGACTGCGCTTCTGAAGGACCACGCGGGCCTCGGCATCCGCCTGAAAGAGGTTCCGTTCGACTGGACGTCTGGGATGCACCGGCTCACCGGTAGCTTCCACTTCATCACCTTCGCTGATGGCGTCCCCACGGTTCAGGAATTCGTCGAGTACCTTTACGACTGCCTGATCCCGTACTGCCTGCCAAAGAGCAAGGTCCGGGATGCTCTACAGGGGATCGACCCCGTTCTCGATTATCACCGCATCGTCAGACTTGGCGACGATGCGAAGAGCTTGTTTATCAAAGCGAAGAATCAACTCGAGTCGGGCGGAGAGCCAGGAGAGCTAATCCTCTATGCTTTGCTGGAATGGGTGCTAAAGGCACCACGCCTGGTCTCGAAGATGTACCTGAAGACCAATAACAACATGCCCGTGCACGGCACGGATGGTATTCATCTTGGCTACGACGAAGCCAAAGATCTTCTGACCATCTATTTTGGCGAGTCTAAAATATACCACAGTTTTTCGTCGGCGGCTGACGCTGCGTTCACCTCCATGGCCGAACTCCTGGCGAATGCTGGTCAGATCTCTCGTGAGATTGAGATCCTGAACAACCTGTCCGACCTCAACAGCTTGGACCCGGCGTTTTGGGCGAAGATCGCGGACTATATCAACCCGTACTCAACGTCGAAGCTAACGCTGCAAAAGCGTATTGTTCACGCATGTCTGCTTGGCTTTGAATATGCCGCTTACAACCGCATCCTTGCGCTTGAACCCGACAAAGCCGCCTCGGCATTCGAGGAGAAGTACAAGAAGAGGATCGGCAGCGCCTGCCGCGTGATCGAGCGCCACTACGGCAAGCGCCTGCCGGTCACCACGAACCTGCATCTCTTCCTTCTGCCGTTCCCGTCTCTAAAGGTCTTCAGGGCGGCCTTCTATGAGAAGCTCGGAGTGGCGGCATGAGCTTCGTGGACGAGCTTTGCGAAACGATCAGCGGCGATCCACGCTTCGCGGCCGACTATGAGGCCATACTGCGTCAATCGATTTTGAGCGGCGCGGGCTTCGCTGATGGCCCCGCACTTGAAGAAGAAGTCCTGCGGCGGCTCCTTCAAAGCGCCACGATATTCGCGCAATCTGAAGAAGCTGAATGGCGGCAGCTGGCCTATCGCATTAGTTTCGGATCGCTAGCCTATAGCGAAACTCTCGCCGGGATCGGGGGGGCCTCCAGACTTATCCTGGCGCGTCTTGGAAATTACCCCGCGATCAAATTCGCGTTCAAGGGCGAGGCGGAGCCACGGACGCTCACTGAAGGGGTTTTTTACGAGATCCTCGGCCGGCAGCTGGACAATACCGTGCGCATTGGCGAACGCAGCGCCGTACTTACCGACATGCAGCGGGCGGTCTGGGAGGCCTTGGCGTCTGGCTCCTCGCTGGCGCTTTCCGCGCCCACCTCGGCGGGCAAGTCGTTCGTGTTCCTGGCGTATATTGAACAGCTCAAGCGAACGCGTCCGAACGCTAACCTAGTCTATCTTGTGCCGAGCCGCGCCCTGATCAGCCAGGTTGCCACGGATTTGCGCGCAGCAAGCCTCGACAAGGCGTTCGAGGTGACGACGGTGCCGATACCGGCAGCGCCGACTGACTTAGGCAGACCGATCTATGTGCTCACGCCGGAACGGCTCCAGGTGTTGTTTCATACGGCTCCTGAACTCAGCTTCGACGTGGCGATCGTCGATGAGGCGCATCTTATCGGCGAGGGCTCCCGGGGAGTGGTCCTGCATTCAGTCTTGCAGGACCTGCAACGGCGTCACCCCGACATGCAGTTCCTGTTCTCGTCCCCGCAAGTTCGAGAACCGGCTGTCTTCGGCAAGGTGGTCGGCCACAAGAGCGTCAAGGTGGTCAAGACCAAAGACTCCCCCGTCGCCCAGAACATCATCCTGCTGAACCGCAGAGCGGGCGACAATAAGAAGATCGATATGCTGCTGTGGCGGGACGGCGACAAGACCCCGCTCGCGGAGATCGATGCCGCTATTCCGATCTACAATTCCCATGATGGGCTCGTGTATCTGAGCTGGGCTCTTGGAAACGCTTCTCAAAGCCTCGTCTACGCTGTGGGTCCTGCGGCATGCGAGGATATCGCTTTCAAGATCAAAGAGCTGTCGCAAGATCCGGCGGTTGCTGAAGTGGTACCTTCCTCCGGACCCGGTGAGCTATCTGTACAGGTTCGCAAGGACCTGACTGCCTTTGCGAAAGAGGCGGTCCATCCAAGCTACGTGCTTGCTGAAACCGTGGAGGGCGGCGTCGGCTTCCACTACGGCCGCATCCCTCCGCTGCTGAGGAACGCGGTTGAGAGTGCCTTTGCTGACGGGCATCTCGACTACATCGTCTGCACAAGCACGCTGCTGCAGGGCGTTAATCTGCCCGCGCGCAACGTATTCATGCAGAACCCCCATAAGGGGGAAGAGAACCCGATCGAACCCGTCGATTTCTGGAACCTCGCAGGACGTGCCGGTCGCCTTGGCAGGGACTTCCAGGGGAACGTCTTTCTCGTCGATTACGATGGGTGGGAATCGAGTCCGCTCTCCGGGCCGAAGGATGAGCCCATCAAGCCGTCGCTTGAGGTCACCCTGACCGACACGTCGGCCGAGCTGCTGGAGTATATAGCGGCGACGGACCGTCCATCGGGCGAGTCTCCACATCTGGAAGCCGCCTTTTCAAAGCTCCTGCGCGACCGTCGGCAAGGGCAGCTTGACGACACCCTTGACCGCCTCAGCGGATTGTCGCCGCAGACACGGGCGAGCATCACCTCCGCCCTGGCGATCGCTGACAATCAGATCGGTTTGAACGTGGAAACGCTGGCGGCCAGCCCGCAGATTTCGGGGTATCGCCAGCAAGAACTCTACGATTACATGATCGAGAAGATCGGGAAAAAGGGTCCCGACTATCTGATCCCGCAGCATCCGAGCGCGGGGTGGAAGGAATCGCTCGACAAGCTACGACCGATTTTTGCCCGCGTGCACAAATATCTTGAGCTGAAGAGCGGCCAGCATCATCGGTACTGGGCTCCTTTGGCTCTTCGCTGGATGCGCGGTGAGCCGCTGCCGATGATCATCGAGGAGGCGATCAAGTACCACAAGAGCCAGGGAAAGAATCGGTCCAGCCGGACGGTCATCCGAGAAGTGCTGACAGATGTGGAAAGCAGTCTCCGGTTCAAATACGTGAACATGCTGGGCTGCTACGGAGCTGTGCTGAAAGAGGCCCTGATCGCAACCGGACACGCTTCTCACGTCGCGAAGATACCGGCGCTGACCCTGTATCTGGAGCTTGGGGCAGCATCGCAAACGATGATCCAGTTTATCAGCCTCGGCCTCTCTCGCCACACGGCGCACATCCTGTCCAGTCTGACGATCAACAGGGATATGGATCTAGGATCGGCGCGACGCTTCCTTTCCGGGCTGACACCCGAGACAGCGGGGCTATCGCCTTACGTGGCTGTGGAACTTAGACGAGTGCTTCAAAACGTCTGAGCACGCACGTGGACGAGGCGGGACAGTGGAAAACTGTTCAGGGATGCGAGTTAGAGCGCCTAACAAAACTTGGTGATGGCTCGGAAGCATATGATAGCGGCGGCGATGACGCAGAATGCGCGGTAGAGATCGGCGTGGCGCTCATAGCGGATGGCGAGACGCCGGAACTGGTTGATCCAGGCGAAGCTGCGCTCGATCACCCAACGGTGCTTGCCGAGGTGCTTGGAGCTGTCGACACCGCGGCGGGCGATGCGGGGCGTAATGGAACGTTTGCGCAAGTCCTTCCGGCAACGGTCGAAATCGTAGCCCTTGTCGGCGTGGAGCTTCTTCGGCCGCTTGCGGGGCCGTCCCCGCCGCTGCCGAACCGGATGGATCGCATCGACCACTTCGGTCAGCGCCATGCTGTCGTGGCGGTTGGCTCCGGTCAGGACGATGGCGAGAGGCAGGCCTTTGCGGTCGACCACGATGTGGCGCTTGGTGCCCGGCTTGCCCCGGTCGGTCGGGTTCGGTCCGACCGCATCGCCCCCCTTTTGGCGGCAACGGATGAGGAATCCACCGAAGCACGGGACCAGTCAATCTCCCCGGCGAAGTTCAACCGCTCCAGCATGTGGCGATGGATCCGATCCCACAGGCCGGCATCCTGCCAGGCGCGTAGCCGGCGCCAGCACGTCATCCCGCAACCTCTAACGGCAGTCGCTCCCACGCGATCGCAGTGTAGAGCACGAACAGGATACCGATCAGTGCCTCCCGATCCTCGACCCGAGGCCGTCCACCCTTCGGGCACGGCGCTGCGGGCGGAAACAAGGGGGCGATCTCCGCCCATAGGGCGTCGGGCAAAAGCTTCTTGGCCATGCCCAACACTCAACCCAATAGGGTTAACAAACGGTTTTGTTAGGCACTCTTAGTCTGCCAGTCGCGGTGCAGGTTGCCGCTGGCAAAACGTAGGGCCGCCTCCGGCGTCTTTTCGTGTGAAAGAAGTCGGTCAGCAACCGGCCCCCGACCCTGCCATAATGGTGGATCAAGAAGAACTCGAACCCCTACGTTCGTCAAGTGAATTTCCCTTCCGAGATGCCCCGCCTACATCTGGGTAATTTGCGAGCTTCGCATTCAGTGCTGCTGCTTACTGTCCTACGCCGCTTTCCAAACTTGGTTCAGATCCGCGCTGCTAGAACCGCCTTGTTTTGCGGCAGGAAGCGCCCGTAGTGCTGCGCGACCATGTCCGGCGTGTCCTGGATGGCATAGCTCGCCTGTTCGTAGGAACCTGGTTGCTTCAGGATATGCGTCGCGAGCACGTCGCGGACGTTATGTGGGCCATGAGGGAGGAGGGGCGATATCATCGAGGATGGGCGATCAGGCTGAGGAGAAATTTCTTGATCCGTGTGCTGTCCTGCGGGGGTATTGCGGGATCGACATGGAGGCGGCAGAAATCGGAGATCTTGCGGGCAAGCAGTTTGGTATGCGGAAGGTCAGGCATATGGGTAGGCTGTGAAGATTGTCTGCGATGGTTGACGAGGGCCCGGATCCTATCCGATTCGTCGCGGCCTGTGCGCGATCTTATCGCCGATCGCCCGCAGCAGGGGAAGCGCTCTAGAAGGACGGGATATCAACGGCATCCGGGCGCAGGGTTGTCCCTAGCGAAGGCGTTTGAACGCCCAGAGATGTTCGTAGAGTTCGGCGAAGCCGGAGGCGCGATCTGCCGGGAAGCCATGCTCGATCAGCAACGCCCGCACCGCTTCCATGGGAATTGGACGGCGGCTTTCCTTGACGAAGCGATAGAAACGCTCCCAGTCGAGAGGGTGAAGCGATTTCTGATTGGCCAGAACCGCGAAACGATCCAGCAAGATCCGCGTCCTTTTGGATGGGAGGTTCCCTGGCTTGCGGACGCGCTCGATGCGTATCCGGTACCGCTGTCCGCTTGCCTTGTTATAGGCGCTGAGCAACGGTACCATGAGCTCCCGCGCCGCAGCCACATAGGCGTCGCGGCTTGGCGGATCGGGCTGCCAGCGTAAGGCGCGCATTTCAACGAGAATGCGGCCTGGGCAGTCGGGCCGCGCAATTAACTGACCGCCCGCCTCTTCATGGATGCTCGGCCCTAGCGAACGCAAGTTTACGATATACCAGCCCATCTCTCCCAACGGCTCGGCGTGGCGCTCGACAACTAGTGAGGAATCGGCCTCTGCAAGGTTCGCCATAGCCACGATAACCGCCTGCGGTTGTTCGCGCACGGCAATGTCGATATCCGGCAGCGGCTCGTACCAGGCCGTCTCGATACGCACAGTCGTATGATCCATCGCGTATGATCCTATTTGGTCCGGATTTGCGATGCCTTGGGATGTCTCGATGTGCATCACCGATCATCGCACGATATCCGTGCCCGGACGACCGCCTAGCCTACGCTGCTCCGACACGTACTATGGAACCGCCCAGGATCGGCTAACACCTGTCAGGCGGCGAGCCTGCGCAGCTTTTTTGACGATTTCCGCAATGCGCGCGAGGAATGCGGGGCTCACACTGCCGATGGGCTTGGTCGATTCAAAATCGAAAGCCTTGTCGAGTTCGATGCGATTGTACTCATCAAGGATGATCCCGCAGGGAAAGGCAAGGCCGGCGCGCCGGCATTCGATCTATCGCATCGAGAGGTGATGTCGGCTCGCTGGTTTGTGATCGTTAGGCGGCTGCCGTAAAAAAGCGAGCCATTAAAGTGTCAATCGGCGTCGAACCTTGGCTCTGACTCACTTTTGATGAAATTCAGGCGTTCAACTGGCGTTG
>NZ_JBHLXC010000024.1:0-334876 GCF_042432495.1 Pseudochelatococcus lubricantis
TCCGCTCACAGAAAAATAAAACCCAGCCGCCGCAACCAATCTCTCAAACCGCCCGCAGCGCCGGTGTGACCCCTATCTAAGTTACACCCCCACTCACGTCAATCCCTCAAATAATTATCCACAGGCAGAATGGCCAACTTTTTTTAAACCGTCATCATTCGTCAGTCATAGTCCCTTGATTGGCAATGATATCTTGCGTTGCCGCCCGATCGTGTTTTTCCCCCTCCCCCGCATTGAGGGAGGGTCGGAGAGGCTGTTTTCGGAATAAACCGATTCTCCAGCCCTATCTTCGCCCGGGCGCCTCCGTCTTCGGCAGCACCTGGAGCAGTCTGTAGCCACGTCCGTCCACATCCACGTCCATCCGCGACGGCCTGCATCAGGACGAGCGCGGAAATACCGTGAAGGACCGCGCGACGGTTCAATATGATCCGCTCACTCTCGAATCGCTTGAGAAGCCTGCCTCATGCGGTCAGTCCTTCCCGCCCCTTCGCGAGCGCATAATAGGACCAGAGCAGCCGCGCCGCGACGCCCCGCCATGGTCGCCAGCGCTCGGCATGGGCCTCCAGCTCGCGCGGCTGCGGCCGCTCGGGAAAACCGCAGGCCTGGCGCGCGGCCTCCCTCAGCGCCAGATCGCCCGAAGCGAAGGCATCTCCATGCCCCACACAGGTCAAGGCATAGATATCGGCGGTCCAGCCGCCGATGCCGCGAATCGCGGTCAACTCGCTACGAATGTCGTCCGCCGCCATGGTCGCCAGGGCAGCCAGATCGAGATGCCCGTCGGCGATCGCGCCGGCGCAGGCCCGCAGCGTCGCCTGCTTCGGGCGGGAAAGGCCGCATCGTTTCAGATCGTCATCCGTGGCCGCGAGCACCCGCGCCACGGTCAGCTCCCCCAACACCGTCAGCGTGCGGTTCCAGATCGCCCGGGCGCTCGCCACAGACACCTGCTGGGCAATCACGATGGAACAAAGCCCCTCGAAACCGCCGGCGCGGCGCCGGAGGGGCGGCAACCCCGCTGCCTGGAAAATCGCGGCCATCACCGGATCGGCTTGCGCGAGCCACGCAACCCCCTCGGAAAGGTCAGCTTCCGATTCGATCAGCCTCATGTCGGCACCGCCCCTCGGGATTCGTCCGCGCGGCCGCGTCCGGCAGCCGGGAGGCACGGCAAGCACGCTCTGTCAGATCCGATAGCACAACGGAAACGTCGCCGGCGCAAGCGGCGTGTCCGGCATGACGAGCCCCGGTGCAGCTCGGGCACGATCGTCTCCGGTCACGACACGAGCTTCAGGACGACCGCGCGGATTTGTTCCCTGAGCGTCTCGTCCGGAAGGCGGCCGAGGCGATCCGCGATGCCGAGGGAGACGATGCCGTGAATGGCTGCATAAAGCGTGCGTGCCTGCAGGAAGGCCGCCTCGTCCGGCAGGCCGGGATGGAGCATCTGCAGCTTGCCAGCGATTCGGCGGAACAGGCGGAAATGATCCTCCCGGTGCCAGTCGGGCAGCGGCCGGGACATCCGGTGCTCGAAAAGCGCCGACCAGGCGTGATAGTGGCCGGCTGCGAAATCCATGTATGCATAGGCCATGGCGCATAGCTGGCCGGCAATTCCGCTGCCCCCATCCTCCCGCTCGATGGTGTCCAGCGCGCCGGCGAGCCGGGACAGTGTGCGGGCGTTGACGTGCAGGGCGAGCGCGTCGAGGTCTGCGAAGTGGGTGTAGATCGTGCCGGTCGAGCAGCCGGACGCCCGGGCGACATCGCGGATATTCAGGTGCCCGATCCCCTTCTCGCTCACGATGCGTTCGGCGGCATCGAGGATGTCGCCTCGCCTGCGCTCGTTCGACTCTTCGCGAACTCCCATCCGGCATTCTCCTGCCCGTCAAAAAACATGAACAATGTTCAGAAAAAATATTGAACATTGTTCGATAATAAGTATGCTGATTTCCGGACGATGTTCAATCCATTTCCGCGGCGCGTGACGCCGGGAAGGACTGGGAGCGCATGATGCCCGCACCGAAAGACCCGACGCCGCTGATGAGATCGCGGCGGTTCGCACCGTTGTTCTGGACGCAGTTCTTTGCCGCCTTTTCGGACAATTTCCTGAAGAACACGCTGGTGTTCGTCATCCTCGCGACAATGGCGGCGGACGCGGCCGCATCGGCGGTGACGCTGGCCGGCGCGGTGTTCATGCTGCCCTTCCTGCTGTTTTCCGCGCCGGGCGGCGAGATCGCGGACAGATACGACAAGGCCGCCGTGTCGCGCTGGCTGAAGGGCGCCGAGATCGGTGTGGCCTTCCTCGCGGCGGTAGGCATCGGCATTGGCTCGATCCCGGTGATGATGGCCGCGCTGTTCCTTTTCGGCACCGGCTCGGCGCTGTTCGGGCCGATCAAGTATGGCGTCCTGCCCGACTATCTGGATCGCAGCGAGCTGCCGAAGGCGAATGCGTGGATCGAGGGCGGAACGTTCATCGCCATCCTCACGGGCACGATCCTCGCCGGCATCTCGTTCGCGGGCGGCGGCGACAATCCCTACATCTTCGGTGCGCTGCTGGGGGGGTTCTCCGCCCTCGCCTTTCTGGCGAGCTGTTTCATGCCGCGCACGGGCTCGGCCGCGCCGGGCCTGCGCGTGAGCCGGAACATCGCCGCCTCGTCGTGGCGCATCCTGCAGGATGTCGTGTCGGAGCGGCGGCTGCTGATCACCTCGCTGATGGTATCGTGGTTCTGGCTATGCGGCGCCATCGTCATGTCGATCGTGCCGCCCTTCGTGAAATCCGCCGGAGGCGACGAGGTGGCGATCGCCATCTGCTTCGCCGTCTTCGCGGTGTCGATCGGCGTCGGCTCCGCCATCGCGGCCTGGCTTTCGGCGGGCCGTATCGTGCTGCTGCAGGCCGTCGTCGGCACCATCGGCTTCGGGTTGGCCTGCCTCAACCTGTCGCGGCTCATCGCCTCGCTGCCAGCGCCGGAATCGCCCGCCGGCGGGCTGGCGTTCTTTCTTCAGCCTTTCGCGCTCAATCTGGTCGTCACGCTGGCGCTCGCCGCGATATCGGGCGCCTTCCTGATCGTGCCGGCGTTCGCTGCGTTCCAGGCGTGGGCGCGGCCGGAGGCACGGGCACGGGCCGTTGCGGCGAACAATATCATGAACGCGCTTTTCACGACCGCCGGCGGCCTGATCGTGGCCGGCGTCCAGGGTGTCGGCGCCTCGCTGGCGATGGTGACGTTCGGCCTGGGGCTGGCGTCGGTCGCCGCCGGCGTGCTCATGTTCCGCTTCCTGCCGACGAGACCGCTGCGCGATTTCATCTCCATCCTCTTCCGGGCATTTTTCCGGCTTGAGGTGAGCGGCATCGAGAACCTCGAAAAGGCCGGCCCCACGCCCATACTCGCGCTCAACCACGTGTCGTATCTGGATGCAGTGCTGGCGCTGGCGATAACGGAAAACGGCTCGCTGCGCAGGCCGGTGTTCGCCATCCATGCGGGCGTGGCGAAGAAATGGTGGGTGAAGCCGTTCCTGCCTCTCGTTGACGCCGTGCCGCTCGACCCGACGAAACCGATGGGGACGCGCACGCTGATTCGGCTTGTCGAGGCCGGCAATCCCCTCGTCATCTTCCCGGAGGGCCGGATCACGGTGACGGGCAGCCTGATGAAGGTCTACGACGGCGCTGCCATGGTCGCCGACAGGACGGGCGCGATGGTGGTGCCGATCAAGATCGACGGGCTGGAGCAGACCTTCGTCTCGCATCTCTCGTCGATGCAGACGCGCCGGCGGCTGTTCCCCAAGGTTCGGGTGATGATCAACCCGCCGGAGCGGCTGGAGGTAGAACCCGGCATCACGGGGCGCAAGCGCCGCATGGCCGCAGGCGCCCAGCTCTACACGATCATGTCCAACCTCGTGTTCTCCACCTCCGGCAAAACGGGAACCGTGTTCGAGGAGGTCGTGCGGGCGGCCGACGACTTCGGCATGGGCCGCGTCGCTGTCGAGGACCCGCTGTCCGGCACGCTGACCTACGGCGAGTTGCTGACAGCGACACGGGCTCTGGGCCACGAACTGCGCCATGCGCTGGCGGACGAGGAAGCCGTCGGCGTGCTGCTGCCGAACGCGAACGGCGTCGCCGTCACCTGGCTCGCGCTGCTGTCGGCCGGCAAGGTGCCGGCGATGCTGAATTTCTCGGCGGGGCTCCTCAATATCAGGTCGGCTTGCAAGGCCGCCGAGATCAGGAGCGTCGTGACATCCCGCGCCTTCGTCGAAAGAGCGCGCCTCGGCGACGTGGTCGAGGCACTGACGCTGGACGGCGTGCGGATCGTCTGGCTCGAAGACATCCGGGCCGCCATCGGCCTGCGGGGCAAGGTGCTGGCCCGGCTGAACAGACGGCGGCCGCTGGTAGCCAGGCGGAGCGGCGACCGGGCCGTCATCCTGTTCACGTCCGGCTCCGAAGGCACGCCGAAGGGCGTGGTGCTCACCCACGCGAACATGCTCGCCAACGCCGCGCAGGCGGCGGCGCGGGTCGATTTCCACAAGGGCGACAAGGTGTTCAACGTCCTGCCGGTATTCCACTCCTTCGGTCTGACGGCGGGAACCGTGCTGCCGCTGGTGTCGGGCGTTCCGGTCTATTTCTATCCTTCGCCGCTGCACTACCGCATCATCCCGGAGGCCATCTACTCCTCTAACGCGACGATCATCTTCGGCACCGACACCTTCCTCGCGGGCTACGCGCGCACCGCGCACCCCTACGACTTCCGCTCGGTGCGGTACTGCTTCGCCGGCGCGGAACCGGTGAAGGCGTCGACACGCAACACCTACATGGACAAGTTCGGCCTGCGCATCCTTGAGGGATACGGCGTGACGGAGGCCTCGCCCGTGATAGCGCTGAACACGCCGATGTACAGCAAGCCGGGCACCGTTGGGAAGCTGATGCCGGGGATCGATGCGCGCCTCGATCCGGTGGAAGGCGTCGAGGACGGCGGACGCCTGTTCATCCGCGGCCCAAACATCATGGCGGGCTATCTGAGGGCGGAAAAACCGGGCGTTCTGGAACCGCCGGCGGAGGGGTGGCATGACACCGGCGATATCGTCAACATCGACGACGACGGCTTCGTCACGATCCTCGGCCGCGCGAAGCGCTTCGCGAAGATCGGCGGGGAAATGATCTCGCTCGCGGCGGTGGAGGCGCTCGCTTCCGAACGATGGCCGGGTCTGCCGCTGGCGGTGACGGCGGTGAGCGACCCGCGCAAGGGCGAGAAACTGGTTCTCGTCATCGACGGAGAGGGTGCGAGCCGGAGCGAGCTGCTCGCCTTCGCGCGCGGAAAGGGCGTGAGCGAACTCGCCGTGCCGGCGGAGGTGATCGTCGGGAAAATCCCGCTTCTCGGCTCCGGCAAGCCCGATTACGTGGCGTTGAAGACGATGGTCGAGGAACGCCGGGCAGCGGAGCCGGCGCAGGCATAACGCCCCCTCATCGGTCGCCCGCATCCAGTTCGATGGCGGGCGACTGCACGATCTGCCGGATGAGCGTCTTCACCGTCGGCGCGCTTTCGGTGGCGCGGAAAACGGCGGCGACCTCCGAGGGAATCGGCTCGCCGGCAACGGGGCGAAAAACGACGTTCGGCATATGCATGATGTCTCGCACGATGCCCGGAATGACCGATATCCCGGTGCCGAGCGAGACCTGCGTCAGCACGGCGAGCAGGCTGCCGGGTGACGAGACGATCCGTGGCGCGAACCTGCCTCGCCGGGCAACCTCGTAGGTTCCGGCCTGCTGCTCGGGCGCGATGAGCGCCTCCCCGGCGAGCAGGGCCGGCCGCAGCGGGCGCGTCTCCCCGGCCTCGGGATGGCCGCCGGGCAGCGCGAGGCAGAAATAGTCGCGCAGCAGGACATGCACCTTCAGCTCACGCGGCAACGCCATCGGCAGGCGGACGAAGCCGATATCCACATGCCCGTCGGCGACCAGCCCGGGCAGTTCGTCCATCGGAAACTCGCGGGCATCGAGATGCACACCCGGCCACGACAGGCGGAAGCGGCTCGTCTGGTCCTGAAGCACGCCGGCATAGGCGGCAGAGCCGACGTAGCCGATCTCGACGCGGCCGATCTCGCCCCGGCCAGCGCGCCGGCCCGCACTTTCGGCGCGTGCATATTGTTCAAGGACATTGCGCGCCTCCGCGAGAAAGATCTCGCCCGCCGGCGTGAGCGTGACGGAGCGTTTCGTGCGGAGGAAGAGACGCGCCGACAGCGTACGCTCGATTTCCTGAATCTGCACCGTCAGCGTCGGCGGCGCGATGTTGAGCCGCTCGGCCGCCCGCGCGAAGTGCAGTTCCTCGGCCAGCGTCACGAAGTATCGAAGATGCCTCAGCTCCATCCCGCTCCCATCGTTTCATATTAGTCCATGCCTAATAATAAGCGAGAAAATCGCGAATGAAAGAAATTCCGGCTTGCTGTTCACTGGCGCGTGACCGCACCCGCAGGAGGATGACCATGCCGAGACCGCACCGCGCGCCGGGCCAACCAGCCTTTGCCGCCAC
This sequence comes from Pseudochelatococcus lubricantis, assembly GCF_042432495.1. NCBI lineage: Bacteria > Pseudomonadati > Pseudomonadota > Alphaproteobacteria > Hyphomicrobiales > Chelatococcaceae > Pseudochelatococcus > Pseudochelatococcus lubricantis. The sequence continues at coordinate 6,498 of NZ_JBHLXC010000024.1, forward strand.
GCCTGCCGGGTCCGTATGATGACCGTCGGGCTCTCCCTCGCACGCAGCGCCGCGCGGCCTCTGCCCCTCCTGCTGACCGCGTCGACCGGCTGCGCGATGACGGTGCTCGACACCAATATCGTCGCCATCGTGCTGCCGACCATCGCCCGCGATTTCGGCGCGAGCTTCGCCGAGATCGAATGGGTCGTCAGCACCTATGTGCTGTGCTTCGCCTCGCTGCTGCTGCCCGCCGGTGCGGTCGCGGACCGGTTCGGGCGCAGGCGCGTGTTCCTCGTCGGCATCGGCGCCTTCGCCCTCGCCTCCCTCCTGTGCGGGCTCGCGCCGTCCGCCGCCGGCCTCTATCTCGCGCGCGCCTTCCAGGGTGCGGCGGCCGCGTTCCTGCTGGCGCCCGCGCTCGCCGTCATCGCCCACGCCTTCCACGGCGACGCGGAAAGGAACCGCGCGTGGGCGATATGGGGGGGCATCATGGGCCTGACGATGGTGCTGTCGCCGATCGCCGGCGGCGTCATCGCCCATCTGCTCGGCTGGCGGTGGGCTTTCCACGTCAATGTCCCGATATGCGCCGCCCTGGCCGGCGCAGCCTTCCTGTTCGTGGATGAATCGCGAGACGAGGCTGCCCGGCGGCTCGACCCCGCCGGCATCCTCTTCTTTGCCTCGGCGATGTTCGGGCTGACATGGGGGCTCATTAACGGGCAGGCGCACGGCTGGACCTCCATTAACGCCGTTGCCGGCTTTGCCGGCGGCGCAGGCGCGCTCGTGGCCTTCGTGATCGCAGAACGCCTTCAGGCGCGGCCTATGCTGGACCTCGGGCTCTTCCGCAATCCCAGGCTGGTCGGCGCGGTCTGGGCCATGTTCGCCTATGCGGCCTGCGCACAGGTGATGGCCTCGCTCCTGCCGCTGTTCCTGCAGAACGGTCTTGGCCGCCCACCGCTGGAGGCCGGCTTCGCGATGCTGCCCTTCGCCCTCGCCATGCTGACGTTCCCGCATGTCGGCCGCCTGCTCGGCCGCTACCTCTCCCCGGCGTCCATTCTCGTCGTCGGCCTTGTCGTCGTGGGGCTGGGCAACGCGCTGACGGGATGGGGGGCGCAGCTCGGCGCCTGGTCCGTCGTCATGCTCGGCATGTTGGTGCTCGGAAGCGGCGGCGGCCTGCTCAACGGCGAGACCCAGAAAGCGATCATGGGCGTCGTGCCGCGCGAGCGCGCCGGCATGGCATCCGGAATCAGCACGACCGCGCGCTTTTCGGGCATCCTGCTCGGCTTCGCCATGCTCAGCGGCATTCTGGCTACCGCCGTGCGCGGCATGCTCGCCACCGGGCCGTGCGATGGCGCCGAGGCATGCGCCCTCGCCCGCGCCTTTGCCGATGCCGTCGTGGCCGGCGACCTGCCGCAGGCGGCCAGCCTGACGGAATCGGCGGACATCGCGATCACGCAGGCCCGGACGGCATACTCGGCCGGTTTCTCGGCGGCGCTGCTCACCGCCGCCCTCATCGCGGGCCTCTCCGCCGTCGTCGTCTGGCGGCTCATGCGCGCGGGCCGGGCCAGCCGGCGCTGATGTGAATCGCGGCGCTGCGTCGGCCGGCCGGGGATGATAGACTGTCGCTGGAGCGGGAGTTGATTCGGCCGATGGCGAAAGTCTGGCGCATGGTCATGCAGGCACGGTTGCTCGCGGCCCTGCTGGTCGCGGCAGCGCTGCTGGCCGCGCCTTCGGCATCGGCCATGCCCATGCCGGCCTCCGTACCCTGCCGCGATCACGCCGAGCAGGCGCATCACACCGGTCAGCCGCATCACGCCGACGCCTCCGCGCCGGATGACCACGCGGACCAGCCCCGGAGCGATCACTCTCACGCCGGTCACACCCGAGCCGGCGATCACAAATCCTGCTGCAGTGTCGCCTGCGGCGTCTGCATCGTCGCAGTCAATCCGGCGGGAGCGGACGTCCCCGACCTGTCTTCCCTTGGCGGGCCATACGAATGGGCCGACCAGACCGGCCATGGCCGGTCGATTCCGCCAGTTCTGGCCCCTCCCCGATTCCGGGTCTGAGACAGGCCGGGCCGCCCCCGGCGCGCCATCTCGTCCCGCTGTCTGTGCATCGCCTGCCCCGGAAACAACGGCTCTCGGGCCCGATGCACCGAAGGCGCTTCCAGACCCATTCGCCGGCCTCGCGCCGGCACGGAAACGAAAGTTCCATCATGAATCGTCGTGACTTTCTCACCCGGCTGATGAGCGGCGCGGCTACGCTCGCCGCGCCCGCCGGCCTTTCGCTGCCCGCCTCAGCGCCGGCGCAAACGGCCGCCCCTTCTCCGAATGCCGGTTCGCGCCAGCTCACGGTCGTCAGCCGGACGCTCGATATCAACGGCCGCGCCGCGCGCGTTTTCGGCCTCACCCAGCCGGACGGCACGCAGGGGCTTGTCCTCAACGCGGGCACCAGCTTCGATGTGACGCTTGCCAACGCCATCGATGCCCCGACGCTGATCCACTGGCACGGCCTGACGCCACCGTGGGGAATGGACGGCGTGCCGGATAATCCGGCCGCGTCCCTGCGACCGGCGGAAACCCGCCGCTACACGTTCCCGGCCGGCGCCGGCGGCACGCACTGGATGCACGCGCACACGCTACAGGAGCAGAACCTGCTGGCCGCGCCGCTGATCGTCCGCACGGACGAGGACCGGCAGCGCGACGAGCAGGAAGTCGTGATCCTGCTGCACGACTTCTCCTTCACCCCCGCGGAGGAACTCCTCGCCCGCCTCCGGGGAACATCCGCCGCAGGCGGCGGCATGGGGCACGGTACCATGATGGGGCACGGCATGCCTGATCAGGGAGCGATGGGCCAGGGAGCGATGGGCCAGGGAGCCATGAATCATGCAGGCATGATGAATCACGGGGCCATGGCCGGGATGGACCTCAACGACATCGATTACGATGCCTATCTCGCCAACGACCGCACCCTCGACGACCCGCAGGTCGTTCCGGTGGAGAAGGGCGGGCGGGTGCGGCTGCGCATCATAAACGGCGCAACGGCGACTGCCTTCACCATCGATACCGGCGCCCTCGCGGGCACGCTGATCGCCGTCGACGGGCAGCAGGTGCAGCCGGTCGACGGGAATGCGTTTCCGGTCTCCATGGGCCAGCGCCTCGACATCCGCCTGCGATTGCCGCCGGAAGGCGGTGCGTATCCGATCCTCGCGCTGCGCGAGGGAGCGGCCGAACGCGCCGGCATCATCCTCGCCTCCGCGGGCGCGGAGGTGCGCAAGCTCCCCGTGCGAGGAGAAAGCGCCGGGCCGGTGCTCGGTCTCGACCTCGAACAGCGGCTGTCGGCCGCCCGGCCATTGGCGGCACGCGCGCCAGACCGCCGCTTCACCCTCACGCTGACGGGCGGCATGGCCGGCTATGTCTGGGGCCTCGAAGGCGGCGACGCCTTGCAGGTGGCGCCGGGCGAGCGAATCGAGGTCGCGTTCGTCAACGCAACGATGATGGCGCACCCGATGCACCTGCACGGGCATCATTTCCAGGTGACCGCCATTGACGGCGTGGCCATCGCCGGTGCGGTGCGCGACACGGTTCTGGTGCCGCCGCACGCATCCGTGACCGTCGCCTTCGACGCCGGGAATCCCGGCCACTGGCCGCTCCACTGCCACCATCTCTACCATATGGTCACCGGGATGATGGCGTTCGTCGCGTACGCCGCCTGAAGCGCCGGGGCGAGGGGCGAGGCCCCCCGCCCTTTCCGGATTGACAACAGCGTTCCATCCGCGCCGGAGACAGAGGCCGATGACCGAACACAATTCCCATGCGGAGCATCGCGGCCAGCATGAAGGCCCTATGCATGCCCATCATTCTTCCACCACCACGCAGACCACCCACCGGAACCACGGCCACGCTGGCCACGACCATGCCGCCATGGTCGCCGATTTCCGGCGCCGTTTCTGGGGCGCGCTGGCACTGACTCCGCCCGTGCTGCTGCTGTCGCCGATGATCCAGCACTGGTTCGGGCTCGGCGATACGCTGTCCTTTCCCGGCAGCGGCTGGCTTCTGTTCGCTCTGTCCACGGTCATTTACGTCCATGGCGGCTGGCCGTTCCTGACGGGGTTCGTGTCCGAACTGCGCGACCGGCAACCGGGCATGATGACACTGATCGCGCTGGCGATCTCGGCGGCATACTTCTACTCCGCCGCCGTCACCTTCGGCCTGCCGGGCGAATCCTTCTATTGGGAACTGGTGACGCTGATCGTCATCATGCTGCTGGGCCATTGGCTGGAGATGCGCTCCGTGATGGGCGCCTCGCGCGCGCTGGAGGAACTCGTCCGGCTGCTTCCCGACACCGCGACGATCATTGACGCGGCCGGCGCGGCGCGGGAGGTGCCCATCTCCGCGCTGAAGCCCGGCGACCGCATCCTCATCCGCCCCGGCGCCAAGGTGCCGGTGGACGGGACAATCGTCGAGGGCGCGAGTTCCTTCAACGAGGCGATGCTGACGGGCGAATCGCGGCCCGTCTCCAAGGCCCGCGGCGACAGCGCCATCGGTGGCGCGATCAACGGCGCTGGCGCCGTGACGATCGACGTCACCGCGACCGGGGACAGGACGTATCTCTCGCAGGTCATCAATCTCGTCCGCGAGGCACAGGCCAGCCGGTCGCGCACGCAGGACCTCGCGAACCGCGCCGCCGCATGGCTGACCGGCATCGCGCTGACGGCGGGCATTGGCTCGCTCGTCGTCTGGCTGTTCCTCGGGGCGTCCTTCACCTTCGCGCTCGAACGCATGGTCACCGTGATGGTGATCGCCTGCCCTCATGCACTGGGCCTCGCGGTTCCGCTCGTCGTGGCCGTCAGCACCGCGCTCGGCGCCAGCAACGGCTTGCTGATCCGCGACCGCGCCGCCTTCGAGCGGGCGCGGCACCTCGATACGGTGGTGTTCGACAAGACGGGCACGCTCACCGAAGGCCGGTTCGGCGTGAGCGACATCGTGCTGCTCGCGGAGGGCGACGAGACGCAGGAACTGCGCTACGCCGCCGCCGCCGAAAGCCGATCCGAGCATCCCGTCGCACGTGGCCTTGTTGCGGAGGCGCAAAAGCGAGGGCTCGCGCTGCCGCAGGCCGCAGACGTCCGGAACATCACCGGTGAAGGCATCGTGGCGCTCGTGGAGGGAGAAGAGGTGAGCGTCGTCAGTCCCGGCCATCTGCTGCGGCAGGGCAAGGCCGTCGGCGGCGAAAGGCTCGTGCAGCTTGAGGCGCAGGGCAAGACGGTGGTCGTGCTGGTGCGGGGCGGGGAGCCGCGCGCCCTGTTCGCGCTGGCGGACATCGTCCGGCCGGAATCGAAGGAAGCTATCGCGGAGCTGAAGCGTCTCGGCGTCAGGTCCGTGATGCTGACGGGCGACGCGGAAGGCGTTGCGAAGGCCGTATCCGCCGAACTCGGCATCGCCGAGTATTTCGCGCAGGTCCTGCCCGACCGGAAATCGGCCCGCATCCGCGAGCTTCAGGCCCGTGGCCTGCGGGTCGCGATGGTGGGCGACGGTGTCAACGACGCCCCCGCCCTCGTGCGGGCTGACCTCGGCGTCGCCATCGGCGCGGGAACGGATGTCGCCGTGGAATCGGCGGATGTCGTGCTGGTCCGCAGCGACCCGCGCGACGTCGCCGCGATCATCGGCCTGTCGCGCGCCACCTACCGGAAGATGGTGCAGAACCTGATCTGGGCAACCGCCTACAACGCCCTCGCCATTCCGATGGCGGCCGGGCTCACTTTCGGCACGGGCTTCCTGATGACGCCGGCGGTCGGCGCTGTCTTCATGTCCGCGAGCACAGTCATCGTGGCCATCAACGCGCAGTTGCTCAGGTTCTACCGCAGCCAGCCTGCCGGGGCAGCCGGATGATCGGCCGCATGATCACTCGCCTTCCCTGCCGTTCAGGCTTTCGCCCTCGCGGACGGGAAACACCGCGTCGTTCATCTGATGATCGTGGAGGGGATGGGCCTGCCTGCCGGGTGCGATGGCTGCGATATCGCAGCCGAATTTCCTTGCGCCGGACGTCACAAACCGGAGGGCTCGCCGGTCATGAAGATGTCAACCCCTCCCACAGGAGCATCATGTTATGACGACCAGCGAACCCGTCAACCATTCCCAGACCATCCCCGAGGCGTTCAAGGCGCTGCTGCACGTCCACGAGGTGCTGGACGCGACCGGCTTCGACCGCACCGTGCATCATCTCGTCCTGCTGCGCGCCTCCCAGATCAACGGCTGCGCTTATTGCGTGAAGATGCACACGCGGGAAGCGCGTGAGGACGGCGAGACCAACGAACGGCTCGACCGGCTGGTGGTCTGGGATCAGGTCGACGACTTCTCGCCCAAAGAGCGCGCCGCGCTCGCATGGACGGAGGCGCTTACCTCCCTCGACCGCAAGACCGACTACGGCGCACTGCGCGCCGGGTTGCGCCGGCACTTCAGCGACAGCGAGATCGGCGTCCTCACGACGACGGTGGGGATGATCAATCTGTGGAACCGCCTGCAGGTTTCCGCGCATTGAAGCATGCCCCGGAAGGAGGCAACGGCATGGACGACACGCATGACATGGCCCTGTTCGAGCGCCAGAGGCCGTTCCTTCTGGGGCTGGCGTACCGCATCCTCGGCTCGCACGCCGACGCCGAGGATGCGGTGCAGGACACGTTCCTGAAATGGCGCGGCACCGACCGCGCTGCTATCGCGAACCCGGCGGCTTGGCTCACCACCGCCTGCACGCGCCGCTGCCTCAACCTCCTCAGCTCCGCGCAGCGGGCGCGCACGGACTATGTCGGCGTCTGGCTGCCGGAGCCTATCCAGCTTGCCAGCGACGAAACGCCGGAGGACGCCGTCGCGCTGGCTTCGAGCCTGTCGACCGCCTTCCTGCTTCTTCTCGAACGGTTGACGCCGAAGGAGCGCGCCGCCTATCTGCTCCACGATATCTTCGATCTCGACTACGATGCCGTCGCCGCGGCGCTCGGCATGCAGGAGGCGGCCTGCCGCAAGCTGGTCTCGCGGGCGCGGGCAAGCGTGGGTGAGGAGAAGCCGCGCCATGTCGCGCCACGGGCGCGTCAGGAACGGCTGCTCGCCGCCTTCCAGCACGCGGTGGCGACCGGCGACACGGGCGCGCTCGCCACTCTCCTGTCGGACGACATCGTGCTCGCGGCGGACGGCGGTGGCAAGGCAGCGGCCATCGGGCAGCCGGTTTCCGGCAGGGCCGAGGTGCTGGCTTTCGTCGCGGCGCGCCTCACGCAGTGGTGGCGCACTTACGAATGGCGGATCGCCCCCATCAACGGCCTGCTGGGCGTGCTGCTCTTCGAGAACGGGCGCCTCATCGCGGCGGTGAGTTTTTCCTGCGACGAGCAGGATCGCGCGGCGGGCATCTACATCGTGCGCAACCCCGACAAGCTCGCGCTTATTCGGGAGACGGGAACACGGCTTTCATGAACGATCCATCGTTTGCCGGCGCGGCAGCCGCCTTGGCCGCCGGGCGGCGGCCTCGCGGCGGTATGCCTCACGGCGGCACAACCTCCCGCGGAGAGTGGGCGAGGCTTCCCCTCGGCAGGATTCTTGCGGTGCCGTCCACGATTTCGATCACCTGATCGTCCGGCGCGATGACGCCCCGGCGATGGGTGATGGCGACGATCGTCATGTGGTCCGCCAGCCTTCTGATTTCCGTCATGATTTCCGTTTCCGTCGCCTCGTCCAGCGCGGAGCTGGCCTCGTCCAGGAACAGGAACTGCGGATCGGCATAGAGCGCGCGGGCGATGGCGATGCGCTGCCGCTCGCCGCCGGAAAGCTTGAGGCCGCGCTCCCCGACCTTCGTCTGCAGGCCATCCGGCAGGCGGCCGATGAAGTCCGTCACCGAAGCCCGCTCGGTCGCCCGCCTCAGGCGCTCCTCGTCGATCTGACGTCCGAGCGCGATGTTCGCGGCGATGGTATCGTTCAGCAGCAGCACGTCCTGCGGCACGACGCCGACCACCTCGTACCAGTCGTGCCGGGAAACGGTGGCGAGGTCGACATCGTCCACCATGACGCGGCCGCTCTCCGGCTCCAGTGCCTTCAGCGCCAGCTTGAACACGGTCGACTTGCCCGCACCCGTTTCCCCGGTCAGGAACGTGATGCGCCCCCTGTCCGCCGTGAAGCCGACATGGGAAACGATGGTACGCGGCCCGTAGGCGAATGCGACGTCCTCGAACGACAGCCGCCCTTCCGTGATTCGCAGGGTGCGGCGGTGCTCCGTTTCCGGCTCTTCCGCCGCCGTCCACATGCGCGCGAAGGGCAGGCAGCCGGCATAGGCCTTCGCGACGTCGTCGATGGCCGAGCCGATCATTTCGAACGGCTGGTTGAGCTGGATCATCAGCATGTTGATGAGCACCACGCCGCCCACCGTGAGTTCGCCCGCGTAGTAGCGCGGCAGCAGCAGCAGGAAGGTAACGGATAGCTGCACGGCGAGCGCCGCGCCGAACAGCACGGCGAGCGCGATACGCCGCCCGGCCCATCGCGTCCACGCGGTGCGCGCCTCGCCGGCCCTGGCGGAGAACGTCTCCGTGATCCAGCGGTCTCCGCCGAAATAGCGCAGCGTCTCCATGGCGTTGACGATATTGCCGATGTATTTCGCGTTTTCCTGGCCGGCGGCGACGGCCTTGTCCAGCAGCGCCCGCGTCCACTGGTTGGCGAAATGCGTGAGCGTGATGAAGATGGCGCCGTAGACGATGACGATCGCCACCATCTCCAGATTGATCGCCGCGCCCAGCACGCCGATGCTGAGCAGAATCTGGATGACACCCGGAAGGAAGACGATCAGCGCGAGCTGGACGATGATGAAGATCGCCTGCTCGCCCTTCTCCCGCGCGCTCTGGATTTCGACGGGGTTGTGGTCGATGAAGAAGCCGATCTTCTTGCGCAGCAGGCGCTCGAAGAAACTGGTGCCGGCGATGAAGTTGAGGTTCTGCGCGGCGATGAGCGACATGTAGTTGAGGGCGTAGGTCAGCGCCGTCGTCACCCCGCGCAGCACGGCATAACCGATGAAGAAGGCGATCATCAGCGCCGGCGGCGTCTCGCCGCCGAGATCGTCGATCAGGCGGGAAAACAACGTCGGCGCCACGACATTGCCAACGGCGGACAACGCCACCACCACGGCAATGCCCATGAGATACCAGCGCGACACGCGCCAGAACCGGGCATAGATATGCCGGACGGGAGTCAGGATGAGGCCCCAGTCATTCACGGCGATTTTCTCCAGATGGAATCGGCGACCCGGACTTGCACGCGCAGCTTATCGCCCGTCCGTGGCGCGACAAAGAACTTCCCGCCGCCTCACGGCGCGGCCGCCCCTTGCCCCGCCGGCTGGAGGCGCTGCCAGATCAGTTCGGCCAGATGCGCGTAATCGCCGTCGAAATGATGGCCGCCCTCTAACGGCACGCGCTGCGCCGGCCCCAGCTCCGCGGCCGTGCAGGACGTATCGCCGCTGTCGGCGTCTTCCTTGCCGTAGATGCACTGGGTGCGGTCCAGCGGCAGGCCGGCGAGCAGCGGCGGGATCGGCGCGCCGGAGGACGTGCCCGCGCTGATGAAGCCTTCCAGCGTGACCTCGTAATCCGCCGTCAGCCCCAGCGATAGCAGCGACACCAGCGCGACGTTGTCCTTCACGGCCTTCGTCATGGAGGGCCAGGCACCCGGTATCACGTCCGCGCCGAAGGAGAAGCCGGCCAGCACATAACGGTTCACGCCGAACGCCCGGCCGTAATGATCGAACAGCAGCCCCAGATCGGCGGCCAGTTCGCGCGGATCCCGCTTGGCCCAGAAATAGCGCAGGGAGTCGAGCCCGACGACGGCCACGCCACGCTGCGCCAGCCACTCGCCGATTTCCCTGTCTATGTCGCGCCAGCCGCCGTCGCCGGAAACAATGATGGCCAGCGCGTTGGCCTTCCCTTCCGGCTCGATGACGGAAACCGGCAATCCCGAGGCACCTCGGTCTCCTCCGCCTCCCAGTTTCAGGGCGTTGTCGACGATCGCGGACCGCACCGCGTCGTCGTCCCCCGCCGGAATGAAGCGCGCGTCGTCGAGCGCCGACTGGAAATCCTCGATTCGGCGGCGGTCGCTTTCCGGCGCGATCACGCGCCACGCATCCGGCAGCGGGGCCCGTGGCGGCGGCAGCGCGAACAGCCCGTCGCCGGCGGAAGTGAGGGGCGTGTCGAAGCAATAGGTCCTGTCCGCGCGGATCACCGGCTGAAAGCCGACGCTGATGCCGCCCGCCAGCGTATTGACCGGCGCCTGCGCCGCAGCGACGTAGGCGAACGCGGCACCCTCGCCGCGGCCGATGATGATCGGATAGAAATAGCGCCTGAGGCCCAGATCCTTCTCGATCTCGCGGGCAAGGTCCTTCAGGTCGTCCGAGACGTAGTGGCATTCGTTGTCCGCCGGGGCGGCGGCGAGCCGCGCCCGCACGTCGTCGAAATCCAGCGTCACGGTAATGAGCCCGGCACGCGCGAGCGCCTGCACGTCGTCATCGCGCGCGGAGGCGCTGGCGGCATCCGTCACCAGCACCGCGAGCCCGCGCACGTCCACCTCCGGGCGCGTGACGGAGACCTTGCCGAAGGTCGCGGTATCGATTTCGGAGACCGTCAACCGGGGCGGCAGGATATGTGACAGGATGCTGCTGCCGAAGAGCACCACGCCGATGGCGAGCATTCCCGCCGCGACAAGGCTGGCAAGGATGCGAAACAGCACAATGGATTTCATCGCCGCCCGTCTTTCGTTGTCGTTTGCCGGAAAATCATGCCGTCGTGGCGCCGTTCGGCCCGGCCGAAACCAGCGTCGTCACATCCAGCAGAATCTGCGGCAGGGCCCACCCCCCGGGACTTGCAAGATAGCGCGGTTCCCATACGGGATGATACTTTTCCTTGTATGCCCGCAAGCCGTGAAAGCCATAGAACCGCTCGCTATGCCGCGCCACGAAGGCGGCGAACTTGTGCCAGTCCGGCGCCAGCCTGTGGCCGGAGAGGCCGGACAGCGGCGCCATACCCAGATTGAACCAGCCGTAGCCGCCGGTCTTCGCGTGCAGCATCAGGCTGACGAAAAGCAGATCCATCACCGCCGGCATGTCCGGCAGGCGCCGCATGAGGTCGACCGTTATCTCGCCGCCCTTCTGTCCGTACCACAGATTGGCGAAGGCCAGAATCCGGCCCTCGCGCCGCACCACCGCGATATCGAAGCGCGACAGATAGCTCTCCGACCAGAAGCCGATGGAAAAACCTTTCTCGCGGGAGCCGCGCTCTGCCAGCCAGGCGTCGGACACCGCCTTGAGTTCCGCGAAATGCGAAGGAACCTCCGCCGCCGGAATGATGGCGAACGACAGCCCGTCGCGCGCCGCGCGGTTCAGGGCGTTGCGCCAGTCCCGTCCCGCGCGCCCGTCGAGCGAGAAGGCCTTCAGGTCCACGTGCGCCTCCTCGCCCAGCTTGGTGAGGGACAGGCCGCCGTCGAGATAGAGCGGCAGGCACTGTGGGCTCACCTGATAGAAGACGGGCAAGCCGTCGTTCCTGTCAACCTCTTCGAAAAAGAGCCACATCAGTTCGGAAGCGCGCGTCGGGTTCCCGACGGGATCGCCCATGGCGACCCAGCTCCGACCGCGCACCGCATACATGATGAAGGCATCACCCGCCGGATGCATCAGAAACTGCTTGTCACCCAGGAAGGCGAGCTGCGCATCGGCCCTGTCGGCAAAGGTCAATGCCTTTTCCAGCATGTCCGGAAGGGGCGGATGGGTGCGGTGCGGGGCTCTGGCGCCGTGGATCATGGCATACAGCAACAGGCCGGCGCCGACGACCACCGCCGCGAGGCTGCCGCGCAGAAAGCGCGAGGCGTCGTCGTGCCAATCGAACTCCCACCAGGCTTGCCGGCTGTAGTCCAGGTCCTCGAAGGCGGTAAACCCCAGCCAGATCGTGAAGCCGATGACAAGGGCGACCGCGATCAGCCAGAATGGCTCCAGAGGCTCCGACAGGAGCCCGGCCTTGCGGTAAAACGAGGACCGAAACAGCAACAGCAGGCCGACCACCGACCCCAGGATCAGCGCCTCCTCCCAGTCGAACCCCTTCATCAGGGAGACGACCATACCGGCGCCCATGACGACGATGGTCACCGTCCAGGCGCTCTCCAGCCGCCGCAACAGTCCGCGCGAGAGCACGAGCAGGACCACGCCGGCGGCGCTGCCGACGAGATGCGACACCTCGGCGAAAGGCAGCGGCACGAGATGGCGTAACGCGCGGATACGCGAATAGTCGGCCGGCAGCGCGCCGGACGTCAGCAGGACAAGGCCGCCCATGAACGTCAGCAGCGCGAGAAAAGCGGGAATGACGGGCGAAACGACCCGCAACAACTTCCGCATCGCGCGCATCACCCTGCTGTCGGGACGGTGCAGATTTGCATTGTACGCGCCGAACATGGCCGCCGCGACCATGAAGGGAATAAGCGTGTAGGTGAGCCGCCACACGAGCAACGCGGAGAGCAGCTCCTCCGACGGGACGTGCGGGAAGGCGAGCAGCATCGTCACCTCGAAGGCGCCCAGACCCGCCGGAGCGTGGCTCGCCACCGAGAACATGATGGCGGCGGCGAACACAACGGCGAAAGCCGGAAAGGCGGCGCCGGTTTCCGGCGGCATCAGCACCCATAGCGAGGCCGCCGCCGCCGATACGTCCACGACCCCGAGGCCGATCTGCCCGAGCGCGCTCCAGCCGCCTGGCAGGCGCACGCGCGCCTCATTCCGGCCGAAGTAACGCTGGCGGCGTCCGCACCAGATCACCAGCGCCGCAAGCGCAAGCAGCAGCGCGGCGCCGATGGACCGGTTGAGCGCGGCAGGGAGCCCGTCGAACGCGGCTATCGTGTGTGGTGCAATCACCCCGCCGAGCCCCAGAACCGCCGCCATGCCGAGCCAAAGGGTGACGCCGGCAACCGCCGTGAGCTTCGCCACCTCCGCCAGCGACAGCCCGGCACGGCCGTACACACGCCAGCGCACGGCACCCGCCGTCAGCAGCGGGAAGCCGAGCGCGTGGCCAATGGCATAGCTGGTGAAGGAGCCGAAGGCGACGGTCCGCATCGGCACCCTTTTCTCGGTCGCGGCCCGGAGGCCGCACAGGTCGTAGCCGATCAGCGCGGCATAGCTGACGAGGCTGAGGCCGAGCGAGAGAGCGAACAGCCAGCCGGGCGTTTTCGCTGCGCTGGCGATCACCGCGCCTGGATCGATTTCCGCGATCAGCGCCGCGAAAAGCCCCAGCGTCGCGCAGATGGCGAAAGCGACCAGAAACGGCTTTGCGCGGACGAGGAAGGCACGTCTCTTTTCGACGGCCAGCACACCTTCCTGCCGCGCGGCAGGAGCGCCTGCCTCGATCTTCACTTGCACGATGATGATGACCCGCCTGTTGAACGCCGCCGCCTACATATCACAACTCGCGGCCGCTCACATGGGGGCGGGCGTCCTGTTGCAACAGGGGTGGCCGCTGCGCAGCGCACGAAACGCTCCTCCGGCGAGGGAGCATTGCAACGGGGAAGCATTGCGGCTATATGATTTGAATACAAATTATTTGAATTGCATCTTCTCATGAACGACCCCGCCCCTCCCCGCGAGCGCTTCGGTATGCTCTTTGTCGGCGTTGCCCGCCGCTGGCGCGCCGCGCTCGATGCCCGCCTGGCCGACGTCGGCCTGTCCGACGCCACCTGGAGCCCCCTTGTCCATATCGGCCGCTCCGGCGGCGGCATCTGCCAGAAGGATCTGGCGGTGCGCGTCGGCATCGATGGGTCGAGCCTCGTCCGGCTGCTGGATATCCTCGCCGCCAAGGGCCTGATCGAGCGCCGTCAGGATGCGTCCGACCGGCGCTCCAACCTGCTGTTCCTGACGCGCGCAGGCGAGGAAGCGGTGGCAGGAATCCAGCAGGTGCTGACAGCGGTCGAAGGGCAGATGCTGGCCGGCATCGACGATACGGAGATGGAAGCGCTCATCGCGTCGCTCGACCGGATCGACACGCAGCTCAGGACCCTGCGCGAGGGCGGAGACGGCCGTCCATGACCGCGTCCAAGATTCCGGAACGGCTCGGGCTCGATGCGGCACGCCTTGGCTTCACCCTGCGAACGGCCATCGCGGCCTGCTGCGCCCTGTTCATTGCGTGGCTCCTCGGACTCGAACATCCGCAATGGTCCGCGATGACCGTGTGGGCGGCGTCGCAGCCGGTGCGGGGTCAACTGGTCGAGAAAAGCCTTTTCCGGGCGCTCGGCACCGTGCTCGGCGCGATCTTCGGCATGGGCCTGCTGCTGGCGTCGCACGGCTGGCCGTGGGTGATCGTTCCCGGCCTCGCGCTCTGGATAGGCCTGTGCGCCGGAGCGGGCAACATCCTGCGCGGCTTCGCCTCCTACGGAGCCATGCTGGCGGGCTATTCCGCCGCCATGGTGACGCTGCTGCACAGCGCGCAATCGGCGAGCCCGCTCGCCGTCGGCGTCGACCGCATGCTGACGGTCCTGCTCGGCCTGCTGGTGGCGCTCGCCATTGGCTGGGTCTTTGCCGCGCCCGGAGACGATCCGGACGATCTCACCCACGGGCCGCGCCGGCTGTCACGGCGGATTCTCGCGGATCTCGCGGCCTGTCTCGCCGGAAAGGCGCCGCCGGACCACGCCGCGCATCACGTGCTGCTCTCCGGGATGGCTGCGATAGAAGACAGGCTGGACGGCCGCGCGGCCGGCTCGCTGCGCTCGCGCGAGGCCGTGCGGGCGGTGCGCCGGCTGCTGCTGGCACAGGTCGCCATTCTGCTGTGGATGCGTCGCCCGCTACGGCGGGCGGAAAACGGGCCGCTGGCCGCGGCGCTGCGCGAGGCCGCCGAAGCTTATAACGAGCCCTGTCGGCCGCAGGACGCCGATGCGGCCCTGCACCGGGCTGCCGGGCTCGCCGCATTCGATCCCGTGCTGCAAGGCGCCCTTGCCGATCTGACCACGGCGGCCGCCCGCGAACGCGCCGCCGAGGGTGCATGGCAGACGGCCGGAACGCACGCGGCGGCCCTGCACCGCGACTGGATCGGCGCGCGGCAGGCTCTGCTTCGCACGATGCTCGCCATTCTCGCCGTCGGCGGAATCTGGCTGGCGACTGACTGGGAGGCCGGCGCCTTCATGCTGCTGGGCACGGCCATCATGACAACCGTGTTTTCCACGGCCGACAATCCGGTCCGGCTCCTGCGTCAGGTCATCGTGGGCCAGGCGCTGGGCGTCGCGGGCGCGCTCGCCTGCCGGTGGCTCGTCTGGCCGCTGGCGGGCGGCGAGACCGGCCTCGTGCTGTCGATGATGCCCTTCATCGTCTTCGGCGGCTTCCTCTTCGCGCACCGCCGCGCGTCGGGACCGATCGGCTTCGATTACAACATGGTCGTCCTGCTGCTTCTCCAGCCGGTATGGCCGCTGACCGGCAGCTTTCCGCATTCCCTGATGGCCGGCGTCGCCGTGGTTCTGGGGCCGGCGATCGGGCTGGTCGCCTTCCGGCTGATCTTTCCCGTCGACGGCAAACGGCGGTTGCGGACGCTGGTCGCCATGATGGTGCGCGAGATCGAGGCCATGGCCGGCCGCCGGGGCGCCTCCCGCCGCCGCCCCGTGTGGCGCGCGCGGCTTTACCACCGCCTGCTGCGGCTGGTGCGCTGGGCCGACAAAACCGGCTCCGACAAGGAAGAGGCGGTCGAGGGCAGCTTCGCCATCCTGTTGCTGGGCTCCGCCATTCTGCACTTGGACAGCCTTCTCCAGCAACCGGAACTGGCGCCGGGAGCCGCGCGGCGGCTTGACATGACGCTGGCCCGGCTGCGCCGGGTGGGACGCGATCCGCACCGTGCCGCCCGCGCCCTCGCCGCCACCGCCGCAAGCCTCGCCGGCAATCCGGCCGTGGATACGGGCCTGCTGCGCGAGGCTGCGGCGGAACTGTCCAGTCGCGCCGCATTCCTGCAGCCGGACACGCGCGCCCGCACGTGATAGGGTCACGAGCCCCTGACAAAACCTCGCGGGTTCGGCGAGCCGGAGGAGTTCGGAATGCATTGGATGCAAGCCGTCGATATCTATTGCGAACGCACCGGACCCGGCTTCTGGGCCGAACCGGTCAACGCCTTTTCCAACGCCGCCTTCGTGCTGGCCGGCCTCGTCGCCCTGCACCGGGCCCGCTCAGACGGGGCCGACATCTGGATCCGCATCCTTTGCCTGTGGGTGGCCGCGATCGGCGTCGGCTCCTTCCTGTTTCATACGTTCGCCAACCGCTGGTCCGCGCTCGCGGACGTCCTGCCGATCTGGAGTTTCGTCGCCGTCTATGTCGTCTTCACGCTGCGGCGCACCTTCGCCCTCGGATGGCCGGCGACCGGCGGGGTGCTGGCCATCGGCCTCGCTGCCATTGCACTTGTGATGCGGCTGCTGCCGGACGGAATCGGCGAGCGCACCAACCAGTCGACACAATATCTCCCCGCCGTGCTGATCTTTGTCGCTTTCGCGGCGGCGTTCGCGTGGTCCGGCCGGCCGGGTGCGCGCCTCATCGTCAGCGCTGGCCTCGTGTTTGCGTTGTCGCTGTTTTTCCGTTCCGTCGATCTGGCGGCCTGCGCTCATCTGCCGCTCGGGACGCATTTCCTGTGGCACCTGCTCAACGCGACGATGCTCGGCCTTCTCCTCGCCGTCGCGCTGAGACACAGGCTCCCGCCGCCCGCCGCATGATGCGGGCGCCGTCCCGTGCCGTTGTTGATGCGAATCAATGTAGCGCCGCGGCAGGCGTTCCAGAATGTAGCCAGTTCAGCAGAGCAGTCGGAGGTCTGCCATGCAGATCGAGCCGCAAATCCGGTTCCGCGGAATGGAACCCTCGCCGTCGGTGGAAGAAGTGGTGCGCGAGAGGATCGGCCGTCTGGAACGCTTTCACGACCGGATTACGTCATGCGCCGTCCTGATCGAAGCGCCGCACCGGCACGGCCAGCAGGGCAGGCTCTACCGCGTGCAGGTAAACCTCACTGTGCCGGGGGCGGAAATCGTGACGGGCAGACCCCAGCAGGACGAGCACGCGCACGAGGACGTCTATGTCGCCATTCGCGACAGCTTCAATTCCGCGCAGCGCCAGCTTGAAGACATTGTCCGCAAGATGAGCGGCCATCGTGTCAAGGCGCATCCCGAGACCCTGCGCGGGAAGGTCGCGCGGCTCGTTCCCGACGAGGGCTACGGCTTCATCGCCGGGCAGGACGGGCGCGAGTTTTTCTTCCGCCGCGAGAGCATGACGTCCGACCAGCAATGGCTGACGCTCGCGGAGGGTGCAGAAGTAAGCTTTTCGGAGCATGAGGGCGAACAGGGGCCATACGCTTCCGCCATCGCCCTCGTCTGATCGCACGGACGATCCCGCGTTGCAGCGGGGAGGCGGATGCGGCAGGAGGTATGAGCCATGAGAGCAGAAAAAACCTGGGTCCTGGTAGCAGACGGCGCACGCGCGCGCATCGTCCGCGATCTCGGAACGAGCCTTGAGGCCGGGGAACGGCCGGAAGACCTCGTCTTCGAGATCGATCACAAGCAACTGCGCGAGATCATGGCGGACAAACCGGGCCGCGCCTTTTCGTCCCACGGCGTGCGGCGCTCGGCGATGGAATATACTTCCGATCCCGTTCAGGAGCAGGAGGCGGCGTTCGCCGCGACGCTGCTCGAAGAGCTTGAACGGCGCCACGCCACGCACGAGTTCGACAAGCTCGCCATCATCGCGGAGCCGCGGTTGCTCGGCGTCATCCGCCGTATACTTCCCGCCGCGCTGCGTGAGACGGTCGTCAACGAGATCTCCAAGGACCTGACCAAACTGCCGAACCGGGAACTGCGGGAAGCAATCGCCGAACTCGGAATCGGCCGTCCCCGCCCCGTCTGAAGTCACCGGCACGCACGCCCGAAACAAGGCGCCATGGAGCCCGCCCCGAATCGGATCGGGCTTCGTTGCCGTTTATCGACCCTTGTCCTTCGACGAAAACCTGCATCCGTCGCAAGAATACTGAGCAATAATCGAATTATAATATCGGAGAAAATTTCTTTTTAATTTTTATAATTTATAATAATTAAAATATTTATGCCCGCTTGTCTTTCCGCTGCACCATGATAAATAAACACTGCTGCCAAGGTGTTGTTTTTATTTATTTATATTTATTCAAATCAACGCCGATACAGCAAGAACAGCTTATCCGGATGTCCTTGCGCGTCTGAATCGGCGCGCGGGCCAATGACATACAGAGTACCGACCATGAGCGAAGCGCGTCATCCTGCCCGTCTGACAGCCAGCACCCGCATTCTGCTGGAGGACTCCCGCGCGATACTCGACGGGTTGTGCGCCCATCTGGCGGAGCACGTGCCGGTGGAACGCTTCGAGGGAGGCGCGCGGCTCACCTCCGACTACGGCACGGCGCAGGCCGAAGTGCTCGACGACGCGCTGGCAATCGCCATCGATAGCGCCGACGCGGCCGGGCTGTCGTTCCTCAAGCTGATCGTAGCCGACCACATCCTGGCGCTTGCCGACGGGCAGAAGCCGGTCATCCGCTGGAGCGGCGACGGCAAGGCCGGCGAGCCCCTGCCCTATTTCCGCGAGATGCGCGTTCTGTCCGCGAGCAACGTGACGCCGCTCATGCGCCGCGTCGTGCTGGCCGGCCACGATCTCGGCCGCTTCGCGAACGGCGGATTGCACGTGCGCCTGCTGTTTCCGCCGCCCGGCGCCGAAACGCCGCAGTGGCCGGTGAGCGGCGAGGACGGACGGCCGCAATGGCCGGAAGGCGCGGCGAAACCCGCCGCGCGCGTCTACACCATCCGCAGCATCGACGCGGAGAAGGGCGAAGTCGTCGTCGACATGGTGTTGCATGCCAGCCCCGGGGGCGATCCGGACCACGATCATGCCCCGGGCGCGGCTTTCGCGTTGCGCGCAAAGGCCGGCGATGTGGTGGGCATGACCGGCCCCGGCGGCGGTTCCATCGGCGAGGCGCGGCGCTATATCCTGCTCGGCGACGAAACCGCCCTGCCCGCCATCGGCCGGCTGCTGGAGACGATGCCGGCTGAGGCCGAGGTGGCGGCGTTCGTGGAAGTCGCCGATGCATCGGAGGAGCAGGCGCTGCCATGCCCTGCCCGCCTCGATCTGCGCTGGCTGCACCGGCATGGCGCCGGAGCGGGCGGCACCGACCTGCTGGAAAAGGCTCTCCGCCAGCACCCATGGCTGCGCGACGGCGGCGACACGCCCTTCGTGTGGACTGGCTGCGAACACGCGCAAACGCGCGCAATCAAGCAGTTCCTGTTGAAAGAGGAAGGACTTCCGCGCGAAAAATACCAGGTTGCCGCCTATTGGCGCCGCGGCGCCAACGGCGACGACACACGCCGGGACTGACCACCTCCGACTCGCACGAATAGTCCCGACCGGTCGTCCGGCGTCTCAGTGTCCGCCAAGTACGAGAGTCCGGATGGGGAACACCAGCGCCTGGATACGCAGGAGCATGGCGTGCACCAGCCCGACGGCATCCACTCCGTGAAGAGCCAGTTTCTTCAGCGTGCCCACGTTGCCCGAAGCGATCAGGTCATGATTGCTGGTGTAGGCGTTGGCGACGCAGTTGCTACCGGGCGTCACACCGTCAAAGCCGCCTTCGTAGAGCGGCTCAAGATAGGCCAGGATCGTGCCTGGCTGCCTCGATTGCTGAGCGTCCATCAATAGCTCGCCGCTGCGGACCTGACCGGAGGCGATGAAATCCTGCACGTCCGTCACCACCATGGGAATGACCGTCCATGGCTTCGATGCGCAGGTAGCTTCCGCCACCATGCCGGGCTTGATGACTTGCGCCTCGATCTGCCCGAACCCCGCCTGGAGGCGCCCCCTTCCGGCGCCTTCGGGAATGAGCACGCCAGCCGGCCGCATGAAAGGATTTACGATTTCGCCGACCCGCAGCGTGAACTGTTCCACCCGTCCGTCCACACCGGCCCGGACGACGGTCTTGTCGAACTCCACCTGCGCCTGGGCAAGGGCTGCCTCGGCGCTGGCCTTCTGCGCGGGCAGCAGGGTGGCGATCCGCGCTTCGGCCTGGGCCTTGGCGGCGAGGGCGGCGTTGATGCTGCCTTGACGGCTCTGGAGGGCGACCTGAAGCTTCTCGACATCGCGCGTCGCGACAGCGCCCGGATTGCGGCGCTGAATTTCTTGTTTGGCCTCCAGTTCGTCCACAGTCTGCTGATGGGCGCCCCTCGCCTCCTGCAACCGGCCCTCGGCTGCCTGGATGTCCGCCTGCGAGACGATCAGCGCGGCCTCGACCTCGGCGATCTGGCGTCTGGCCAGCTCGACCGCGGCCTCCTGCCTAGAGCTGTCGAGCCGGAATATCGGCTGCCCCTGCCTGATCTCGTCGGTGATGCCCACATAGATTTCAGCGACACGACCGTTTGTTTCCGGCAATATCGGAACAGTCCTGAAGAAAGCAGTGGCGTTCGTTGTCGATGGGTGATTGTAGAAAATTACCGTAATCAGCCCTACTGTCAGCATCAGGCATGCGACGATGCCCCATCGCAACTCGAACCATACCGAGTAGAAGGTGATTTCCTTGCCGATCCGCTTTCCTTGTCCATAGCGGCGGTAGAGATAATCCGGAAGAATCGTCAGGAAGGAGCAGAGAAGAAGCTCAAACATGGGACTGCTCCTTTGAAGCGCCGGCAACGAGCAAATCATCGGCGTTTTCATCCGACTGCTCCGGCGCGCCCTCGCCCTGTTTCAGGCCGGCGATCTTCTCAAGCGCTCCCGCCATCCTGCGGAGTGGGCTGGCGAAGTCCGGGATATCGACCAGAGCCAGCAGCAGGCCAATGACCCAGAAGAGATGCACATGCGTGAAAAGGGCCAGCAAGCCCAGCACCGCAACGATCTCGAACTGGAGCTTGCGTCCCCTGTGGGCAATACGTTCGGGCATGGTATGCAGCCGCAGGAACAGGGTGCCGGCGCCAAGCACGACAAGGATCAGAAATACCGCCATGACCACCATGAGGACATCAGTCTCTCCAGGCGGCGCGATGAAAACAGGCAGAGCATGTGGAGCCGCCGGATGGAGTGATGCAGTCATATCGGTCGTCCCATATATTGCATGTATGGCGTGAAATACTTCAGGGAGCAGTCGTTGGCTTTTCCGATTGTCTGACTGCGCGCGTGGCGACTTCGGCCGCAGGGGGCATGTTGAGAGCATCATCGGTCATGGGCGCTTCCTCGCAGGTGTCGCGTGTGGGACGCGATGACCCAATACAGTATATTATTGCATATAAAAGGCACAATTGCTAGGAGCTGCCAATTGACGGCAATTGAGAGATGGCCTCTACAAGGAAAATTTCTTGCTAATATTCATATATTAGGAATTTTTTCTTATTAATATGAATAAAAACATGTTGCGATACTTATGACTCTAGCGCATAACCTGTGCGCTATCGACGTCTCCGCATGACGTATCCGCAACCCTGCGCTCAGACGGCTCATCAGAACGCGACATATCGACTGGATACGACATCCATCGATTAACGATCTTGTTGATTGAAAGAACTCGCGGAGGAGAATATAGCGGACGCCTACACGAAAGCTGTTGATGCAACAGACTTTGTCGATGGTGGGCGCACTAGGGCTCGAACCTAGGACCCGCTGATTAAGAGTCAGCTGCTCTACCAACTGAGCTATGCGCCCATCGACACTGGAGCGGATAAAACCGCATCCCGGCGGCAGCCCGTCAGGACAGCGCCTCGTGTGGATGCTGAATTAGCAAACCGCGGCGGTGCTGTCCAGTACCTTGCCGGCAATTTTCCTATTTTTTGGCTGCTCCCGGCGCTTTCAACTGGCCATCCACCGCTGGAGCCAGCAGTGGATGGAGATATTCTCTTTTCATATCAATAACATGTAACTTATCCACTGCTCACAGTGCTCTGCCGTCCGTGCACAGGCGACGTCTCACCCGTGCGCCAACACGGCCAGCAGCAGCAGCGCGACGATGTTGGTGATCTTGATCATCGGATTGATCGCCGGCCCTGCGGTGTCCTTGTAGGGGTCGCCCACGGTGTCGCCGGTCACCGCCGCCTTGTGGGCTTCTGAGCCCTTGCCGCCGAAGTGGCCTTCCTCAATGAATTTCTTGGCGTTATCCCACGCACCGCCGCCGGAGGTCATGGATATGGCGACGAACAGGCCGGTGACGATCACGCCGAGCAGCATCGCGCCCACGGCCGCGAAGGCATCGCTGCGGCCCGCTACCAGCAGGACGACACCGAAGCACACCAGCGGCGACAGCACCGGCAGCAGCGAAGGCAGGATCATTTCCCGAATCGCCGCCCGCGTCAGCAGGTCGACGGCGCGGCCATAGTCGGGACGCGATTCGCCCGTCATGATGCCCGGCTTCTCGCGGAACTGACGGCGCACCTCCTCCACTACCGAGCCGGCCGCGCGCCCGACCGCCGTCATGCCGAAGCCGCCGAACACGAAAGGCAACAGGCCGCCGAACAGCAGGCCCACGACGACGAAGGGATTCGACAGCGAGAAATCGACGGTAACACCCGCGAAATAAGTATAGAGGTCTGGATGAGCGGTGAAATGGGCGAGGTCTGACGTATAGGCGGCGAAAAGCACCAGCGCGCCGAGCCCGGCCGAGCCGATGGCGTAACCCTTGGTCACTGCCTTGGTGGTGTTGCCCACCGCGTCGAGCGCGTCCGTCGCCGTGCGCACCCGAGCGGGCAGGCCGGCCATCTCCGCGATGCCGCCGGCATTGTCCGTCACCGGGCCGAAGGCGTCGAGCGCCACCACGAAGCCGCACAGCGCCAGCATCGCCGTCACCGCGATCGCGATGCCGAAGAGGCCGGCAAGCGCGTTCGCGCCGATGATCGCCGCGATGATCGCCAGCGCCGGCAGCGCCGTCGCCTCCAGCGAGACGGCGAGCCCCTGGATGACGTTGGTGCCGTGCCCCGTTCGGGAGGCGGCGGCAATCGATTGTACGGGCCGATATTGCGTGCCGGTGTAGTATTCCGTGATCACCACGATCACAGCCGTCAGCAGCAGACCGATCACGCCGCAGCCAAAAAGCGCCAGGGGCGAGAACGTTTCGCCGCCGGCCGTGGTCAGCGCCGCCGTGGGGTCGCCGAACACCAGCCAGGTAACCAGCGCCAGCGCGGCGAGCGACAGCACGCCCGTAGCGATGAAACCGCGGTACAGCGCGCCCATGATGGATTCGGTCACGCCAAGCCGCACGAAGAAGGTGCCCGCGATGGAAGAGACGATGCACGCTGCGCCGATCGCCAGCGGATAGAGCAGCACGGCCCCGAGCGAGGGCGAGCCGGCGAAGGCAACAATGGCGAGCACCATGGTGGCGACGATCGAGACGACATAGGTCTCGAAGAGATCGGCGGCCATGCCAGCGCAATCGCCGACATTGTCGCCCACGTTGTCCGCGATGGTCGCCGGGTTGCGCGGATCGTCCTCCGGAATGCCCGCCTCGACCTTGCCGACGAGATCGCCGCCGACGTCCGCGCCCTTGGTGAAGATGCCGCCGCCCAGACGGGCGAAGATCGAGATCAGCGAGGCGCCGAAGCCCAGGGCCACCAGCGCGTCGACGACCGTGCGGCTGTCGGGCGCGTAGCCGATGCCATGGACGAGCACCGCAAACGACACTGCGACGCCGAGCAGCGCAAGCCCCGCCACCAGCAGGCCGGTGACCGCACCAGAGCGGAAGGCGATGTCGAGCCCGTCAGCCAGCGAGTTGGTGGCCGCCTGCGCCGTGCGCACGTTGGCACGCACCGAAACGTTCATGCCGATGAAGCCCGCCGCCCCCGAAAGCACGGCACCGGCGGCGAAACCGCCCGCCACGATCCAGCCGAGCACGAAGCCGAGCAGCACGAACAGCACGATGCCGACGAGCGCGATGGTGGTGTACTGGCGGCGCAGATAGGCCTGCGCGCCCTCCCGGATCGCGTCGGCGATATCGCGCATGCGCTGCGTGCCGGTGTCGGCCGCCATCACCGCGCGGACGGTGACGATGCCGTAGATGATGGATAAGGCGCCTGCGGCAATAACGATGGAGAGTGCGAGCATACTGTTCCCCCTCTGGCGTCCCAAGGTTTTCGCGACGGGCCCGGACGACACGGTTCGTCCGCACGCCTGCGCGGCATGGGATCATGCGCTCCTTTCAATGCACCAGAATTACACGCCGTTGGCAAATGGCGGTTTGTAGCAGGATGAATTTTCGTCGGCCCCGCCGCTCCGGATGCGGCCGGGCTCAGAAATGGGAGAACGAGCCGTGTTCGACAGTAATCTCCACGCCGTCCCGGCGCACCGTCAGCGGCGCGTCGCCAGCCGTGACGCGGCCGATGGCGGCCACCGGCACATTCGCCCCCTCGCACAGGCGCTGGAACGCGCCGAACCGCTCCGGCGCGACGGAACAGAGCACCTCGTAGTCGTCGCCGCCCGTCGCCGCCGCGAGCAGCATCTCCGGCGCCGCCTCCACGGCCGCGTGCACCGCTGCCGAGAGCGGCACCCGGTCGAGATCGATATCGCCCGAAACGCCAGAAGCGCGCAGAAACTTGCGCGCATCGCCGATCAGCCCGTCCGACACGTCCATCGCGCCGCCGGCATGTTCGCGCAGGGCGAGAGCCACTGCATTGCGCGGCTCCGGCAGCAGATAACGCTGCGTGAGATGGGTCTGTTCGGCCGGAGTGAGCACATCGCGCCAGCCGGCTTCCTGCGGTGCCCCCTCGCCTGCGGGGGATCCGGCGTCACGTTCGGCGAGCCGCAGACGCAGGCCCAGCGCGGAGTCGCCGATGGTGCCGGTCACCGCCAGGATATCGCCCGCCCGCGCGCCCGTGCGCCGCACCATATAGCCCGTGGGCACGCGCCCGAGCGCCGTGATGGAGACGGTGAGCGGCCCCGGCGTGCGCACGGTGTCGCCCCCGAGCAGCGGGCAGCCGTAGACCCGCGCGTCCGCACCAAGCCCCTCGGAAAACGCCGTGATCCAGGCGAGCGACGTATCCTTCGGCAGCGAGAGCGCGAGCAGGAAACCGAGCGGCTCGGCGCCCTTGGCGGCCAAATCGGACAGGTTGACCCGCAGCGCCTTGCGCGCCACCGTGCCAGGCGGATCGTTGCGGAAGAAGTGCACGTCCGCGACCACGACATCGACGGTCAGCACCAGTTCAGAGCCTGCCGGCGCCGGCAGCAGCGCGGCGTCGTCGCGCAGATCGAGCGAACCTGCCCCGGCGATGGGCGCGAACAACTGGCTGATCAGGGCGTCTTCGCTCAGCGAGGCAACCGTCATGTCGCACCCCTTCCAAGTGGCAAAAGGCCGCGTGGCCGGTGCCCGCGCGGATATCAGTTGCGGGCGGCCAGCTCCTCCGCGCGGTCGCTGCGCGCCAGGGTGTCGAGCACGGCGTTGACGAGGCCGGGTTCGTCATCGTCATAGAAGGCCCGCGCCACATCGACATATTCCGAAATGGTCACGCGCGGCGGCACGTCCGTGCGGAACAGCAGCTCGAAGGTGGCCACGCGCAGGATGGCGCGCAGAACCGTCTCGATTCGCTTCAGCGGCCAGCCCTTCGCCAGCGCCTCGTCCACGCGCCGGTCGATCGTCTTCTGCTCGCGCACCACGCCCGCGACGAGGTCGCGGAAGAAAGCGTCCTCGACCGGCTTGAACGTCAGCCCCTCGATTTCCTTGCCGTTCCAGAAGCGCTCGAACTCGACGGTGGCGTCAAGGACGCCGGCCCCCGTCAGTTCCATCTGGTACAGCGCCTGCACGGCGGCGAGCCGCGCCGCGCTGCGCTTTTCCGTTTTCGACATCAATCCTCAACCCTGTTTGCGATCTGGCGCCGGATGCCGAGCACAGCGAGCGCCGCGCGTGCGGCGAAGCCGCCCTTGTCCTCGCCCGTCACCCTTGCCCGCGCCCACGCCTGCTCCTCGTTCTCCACGGTGAGAATGCCGTTGCCGATGGGCAGCAGGAATTCGAGCCCCAGATCCGTCAGCGCCCGCGCGCTTTCGCCCGCCACGATGTCGTAGTGGCTGGTCTCGCCGCGGATGACAGTGCCAAGCGCCACGGCGGCGTCGACCTCCGGCCCCTCCTCCAGCACGATGGCGAGGGCGGGAGCAATCTCCAGCGCGCCCGGCACCGTGATCACCTCGACTTCCGCGCCGGCGGCCTCAAGCACGGCGCGCGCGCCCTTCAGCAACTCGTCGGCGATGTCCGCGTAGTAGCGGGCCTCGACGATCAGAACCTTCGCGCCGAAAACGGCGGAGAAATCATCATCAGCGATCCGGACCGATTGTGCCATCTGAACGCTCCTTCAGTTTCTGGCGCAAAGACGCCGCGTCAACCTTGTCAGTAACCCGCCGCCCGCGCCTGCGCAAGCCGCGCCGCATAGCGCGCCATCAGATCGACCTCGATATTGATGCGGTCGCCTGCCCTCCGCTCGCCCCAGGTGGTGATCTGCAGCGTGTGCGGAATCAGCAGCACCGTGAACAGGTCGTCCTCCACGGTGTTGACGGTCAGCGACGTGCCGTCGAGCGTCACCGATCCCTTGGCGGCGATGAAGGCCGCGAGTTCGCGCGGCGCGCGCAGCGTGAAGCGTGCCGTCTCGCCCCAGCTCTGTGCGCCCGCGCCCTCCTCCCGTTCGGTGATCTCGTCGCGGGCGACGAGATCGGCGATGCCGTCGACGTGGCCGGAGACGAGATGGCCGCCCAATTCGTCGCCGATCTTCAGCGCCCGCTCCAGATTGACGCGCGTGCCGGCCTGCCAGTCGCCCACCGTGGTGAGCGCCAGCGTTTCGGCGGCGGCGTCGACCTCGAACCACGCGCCACCCTCGCGCGGGCCGAAGGCCACCACCGTCAGGCACGGCCCGCCGCAGGCGATGGATGCGCCAAGCTGGATGGTTTCGGGATCGAACCGGGAATTGATGCGCAGACGACGCAGCGTGCCCTGGAAGGACTGCACCGAGACAATCTCGCCGACATCTGAAATAATGCCTGTAAACATCAGAATGGCCTTTCGAATTTTTCGAAGCGGTCGAGCCCCCAATAGCCTGTCTCATGCAGCCTGAACTGCGCCGGATCGGCGAGCGCGACCGCGAGCGC
Organism: Pseudochelatococcus lubricantis; assembly: GCF_042432495.1. Taxonomy (NCBI): domain Bacteria; kingdom Pseudomonadati; phylum Pseudomonadota; class Alphaproteobacteria; order Hyphomicrobiales; family Chelatococcaceae; genus Pseudochelatococcus; species Pseudochelatococcus lubricantis. The sequence continues at coordinate 33,570 of NZ_JBHLXC010000024.1, forward strand.
GGGGCCGATGGCCCGAAGGCCGGAGCCCTCCTCGCCGGCCGGCAACGCCTGCGGCCCGGTCAGCATCAGCGCCTCGTCGATGAGGCCGGCGCCGGCCAGCGCTTCCGCGAGCGCAGGGCCGCCTTCGGAAAATACCCGCGCGATCCCGCGTTGCGCCAGCGCGGCCAGCGCGGCCGGCAACGACACGCGCCCGTCCCGCTCCGCCGCGACGCGGATCACCACGACACCGGCCGCGGCGAGCTTCTGCTCGCGATCGGCCGGCGCGGCGTCGGTCGTCACGACCCATGTCGGCACCTGCGACGCGCCCGCGACAAGGCGTGCGTCGGGCGGGAGGCGCAGGGTGCTGTCGAGGACGACGCGGATCGGCGAGCGCGCATCGAGGCCGGGCAGCCGCACGGTCAGTTGCGGATCGTCGGCGAGCACCGTGCCGACGCCCACCATGATGGCATCCGCGTGAACGCGCATGAGATGCACCTGATCGTTGGCCGCGGCCCCCGTGATCAGCAGTCTGCCGCCAGCCGCGCGCGCGGCGAAGCCGTCCGCCGTGCGGGCGAGTTTCAGCGTCACCAGCGGCCGCCCCAGCGTCACACGCAGGATATGCCCCCGATGCATGCGAAACGCATCGTCCGCGAGCACGCCGGTATGCACCGTGACGCCCGCGGCACGCATGCGCGCATGGCCCTGTCCGGCGACGCGCGGGTCGGGATCCTCGACGCCCGTCACCACGCGCGCCACGCCGGCGGCGATGATCGCATCCGAACACGGGCCGGCCCGGCCGTGGTGGGAACAGGGTTCGAGCGAGACATACATGGTCGCACCGCGCGCCGCCTCGCCGGCCATGGCGAGCGCGACGGGCTCGCCATGCGGCCGGCCACCTTCCTGAGTCGCGCCGAGCCCCACGACGACCGGCGCGCCCTCCACCGTCCGCACGATAACGGAGCCGACCGAAGGGTTGGGCGATGTCAGCCCCTGTTGGCGCCAGCCCAGCGCCAGCGCCTCGCGCATGAAGCGCCCGTCGATGGCGCCTTGCCTTCCGTCATCGCTTGAAGTCATCGGATTTCGCCTGCCCTGCGCTGTCCGGCGCATCATCGGCGTCTTCCGCCGTTCCTGCAAGCTCCGGTTTGTAGCCGGCGAGTTCACCGACGAAGGCCTCGAAATCGCTCGCCTCGCGGAAATTGCGATAGACGGACGCGAAGCGGACGAAGGCAACGCTGTCGAGCTGACGCAGGCCCTCCATCACCAGTTCGCCGATCTGCTCGCTGGTGACGTCGGCCTCGCCCGTCTGCTCAAGCTGGCGGACGACGCCGCTGATCATGCGCTCGACCCGCTCGGCATCGACGGCGCGCTTGCGCAGCGCCACCATCACCGAACGGGCGAGCTTGTCGCGGTTGAACGGCTCCCGCTTGCCGGAGCGCTTCATCACCGTCAGCTCACGCAACTGCACGCGCTCGAAGGTCGTGAAGCGGCCGCCGCAATCGGGGCAGACGCGCCGCCGCCGGATTGCGGTGCTGTCCTCCGCCGGCCGGGAATCCTTGACCTGCGTATCGAGACTTCCGCAATAGGGGCAACGCATGGATGAACCCGATCAGGCGTAGATCGGAAAGCGGGCCGTCAGCGCGTGGACCTTGTCCTTCACCTGCACCTCCACAGCCGCGTTGCCGTCCTCGCCGTTCGCCGCGAGGCCGTCGAGCACCGTGACGATGAGCCGCCCGATCTCGCGGAACTCCTCCGTACCAAAGCCGCGCGTCGTGCCGGCCGGGGTGCCGAGACGGATGCCGGAGGTGATGGTCGGCTTCTCCGTGTCGAACGGCACGCCGTTCTTGTTGCAGGTGATATGCGCACGCCCCAGCGCCGCCTCGGCCGCCTTGCCGTTAAGGCCCTTGCTGCGCAGGTCGACGAGGAACAGATGGTTGTCCGTGCCGCCGGAGACGATGCTGTAGCCGGCGTCCGCGATGGTCTTCGCCAGCACGGCGGCGTTGTCGACCACGGCGCGTGCGTAAAGCCGGAACTCCGGCTGCAGCGCCTCGCCGAACGCCACGGCCTTCGCCGCGATCACGTGCATCAGCGGGCCGCCCTGCAGGCCGGGGAAGATCGCCGAATTGATCTTCTTCGCGATGGTCTCGTCATTGGTGAGGATGAGGCCGCCGCGCGGGCCGCGCAGCGTCTTGTGGGTTGTCGTGGTGGCGACATGCGCATGCGGGAACGGCGAGGGATGCACGCCGCCCGCGACGAGGCCGGCGAAATGCGCCATGTCCACGAAGAAATAGGCGCCCACCGAGTCCGCGATCTCGCGGAAGCGGGCGAAATCCCAGAAGCGCGAATAGGCCGAGCCGCCGGCGATGATGAGCTTCGGCTTGTGCTCTTCGGCGACACGGGCGACCTGATCGTAGTCGATGCGGTGATCGTCCTCGCGCACGGTGTAGGAAACCGGCTTGAACCACTTGCCCGAGAGGTTGGGCGGCGCGCCGTGCGTGAGATGCCCGCCCGCCGCGAGATCGAGCCCGAGGAAGGTGTCGCCCGGCTGGAGCAGCGCGAGGAACACCGCCTGGTTGGCCTGCGAGCCCGAATTGGGCTGCACGTTGGCATAGCCTGCGTCGAACAGCTTCTTGGCCCGCTCGATGGCGAGGTTTTCCGCGATGTCGACGAACTGGCAGCCGCCGTAGTAGCGCCGGCCCGGATAACCTTCCGCATACTTGTTGGTCAGCACGGAGCCCTGCGCCTCGATGACCGCGCGCGAAACGATGTTTTCCGAGGCGATCAGCTCGATCTCCTCGCGCTGGCGACCGAGTTCGAGATCGATGGCGCGTGCGATCTCCGGATCAGCCTCCGCCAGCGGGGCGGAAAAGAAGCTGTTGGAGAGTGTGTACCGGGAAGAAATATCGTTCGCGCTCATGGACAGGCTCCGCATCGGGGAGAGATGTTCCCCATTCTATCGGCAGGGTCATGGACCGGCCCGCGGCCGGTTCGCTGGCGATTGCGCACCGCGGGCCGGGCGAAAGCGACGCCGGCGCATTGCTGCGCGACCCGCCATTTCCCCCGTCCGCCGTCGAATCGGCAGGGAAGCTAGCATGCGCCCGGTTCCGCGCCAACAGCAAGCCCGCCGCTGCCATGGCCGCCCACGGCGCGGCGCATGGCAAGCGCGAACACGGCAGACATGAAAAAGGCCACGATGCCTGCGACACCGTGACCCGTCTTTCCGGCCTGCAGCCGGGGCGCGTGCGCCCCGGACAGCGGCTCAGTACTGCGATGCTTCGGAATCGTTCGCCTCAAGCGCCGCGATCTGCCCGCCGAGGCCGAGGCCGTCGCGGTTGTAGATGTCGGAGCGGAACTGCACCAGGCCGTCGGGCGTCGCCCACGCGGTGATGTAGGTCCAGTACACCGGCACCGGATTGGCGAGCGGCGCGTCGATGCGCTTGCCGGAGTCGATCGCGGCCTGGATCTGGTCCCTGCCCCAGCCGGGCGTGTCTTCCAGCAGGAAGGCGATGTAGTCGCGCACATTCTGCATGCGCACGCAGCCCGACGACACGAAGCGGAAGTCGTCGCCGAAAACACCCTTGGCCGGCGTGTCGTGCATGTACACGCCATGGGGGTTCGGGATGTTGATGCGCACGAAGCCCATCGAGTTGAGGTCGGCGCCCGGATCCTGACGGAAGCGGTAGCTGGTCGCCTCGTAGGTGTTCCAGTCGACCTGGCTCGGCTGGATTTCCTGGCCCTGCTGATTGTAGATGCGTATCTTCTGGTCCGTCAGGTAGCTCGGGTCCTTGCGCATCTTCGGGATCAGGTCCTTGCGGATGATCGATGCGGGCACCGTCCAGAACGGGTTGAAGTTGATCTCGGTCACCTTGGAGTTGAAGATCGGCGACTGGCGGTCGACCTTGCCCACGCCTGCCGCGTGGCGGGTCACGACGTGGTTGTTCGACACCGTCTCGACCACCGCGCCCGGCAGGTTGACGACGACGTAGCGGTTGCCGAGATTGCCCGAGTAGGAGCGCAGGCGCACGAGGTTGAGTTCGAGCTGGCGCACGCGCACGTCCGCCGGCACGTTGAGCGCGGCGGCGGTGCCGGGGTTGAGGGAGCCCGTGGGGCTCAGGCCATAACGCTCCTGCGCGCGGCGCAGGGCCGCCTCGACGTAGGAATCGAAGACCTCGCCGCGCGCGGCCGAGGCATCGAGATCGCCGCCGACGACGAGCCGCTGACGCAGGGCCTGCACCGCCGGCCCTCGCGAGCCGAGACGCAGCCTGTCGTTGCCGATGCGGCCCCAGCCGCCCTGGTCAGCGAGGGCGCGGTAGTGGATGATGGCCTGCTCGGTCGCCGCGACGGCGTCGGGCGACAGCGTCGGCGTGTTGGAGCGCGACACGCGCGCACGCTGCGCCGAGTCGTAATTCTGCTGCCATTCCGCCTGACCGAAAGCGAGCTGCTGCGCGGCGGAAGGCGTGACTGCAACCACCGAACCTGCGAGGAGGAGACCCCCGGCGACGGCCGCGGGCAAACGGGCGATACGAATTTTCACGGACTTGACCTCGAATTCTGCCGGCCTGACACAACCTGCCTGCGTGAAGCCCCCCAAGCCCCCGCAGCCGACTGCGCCACCATGTATCATGGTTTTGTACACGTTAGCAGCGTTGAAGTTAAGCAACCGTGAGCGTCCGGCGCATTGCGCCCGCCCGCCGGTGTCCGCACGCCACACCAGCCGCCGCCCTGCTGAAGGCCGTTCAGGGCGCGATTCGCGAGGCGCGCCAGGATAATACGAAGTATGTGACCACGAGAAAGCCGAGGATTCCCGGTGCCACAGGACCGCTCACAACTGCGTGAGGCACGAAGAAGCCGATCAGCAGATAGCTCAACGCTGCCAGCAACCATATCACGCCGCCCCACGTGCTCGTCAGCCACAGCCCGACCGCGGCGACGAGGTCGATGACCGCGAAATACACGATGGCCGACTGCCATTGCAGGGTCTGCGTCTCGAAGACGGGCGTCTGCGGCAGGAAGCCGAGCAGCACGACCCAATACGCAAGCCCCTTGGCGATCCAGAGGATCGCGGCCACGCGCATGAACCAGACGAGCGCGAGGTCCCAGCGGAACGGCTGGCGCTCCTCGTCGCGCTGCCGCTTGCTTCCTCCCGCAGGCAGGTCCCTCGCCGGCGGGTAGCGCGCGGGCAACTCCCGATCCTGCGAATCACCGGGGGTATTCCGTTCGAGAACCTGTCCTGCCGCTGGCTCGCTGGTCAATTTGCCTCGTCCTGTCTTCGCCGCGCCTTCCCCACCGCCGGGGACGATGCCGATTACGGCATCGCGCGCCAAAAGAAAACCGCTCCCGCCCGCAGCACCGCGAAAGGCCGGCGGGCGAATGCCGCCTGGGCCGATTCCAGCCCGCAGCGCTATTTCTTCCCCTGCGACGACTTATCCATCTTTTTTTGAACGGTTCCTATGTGATAACGGTATATAAGAAGCACCGCACCCCTCCGGTAATGGTGCCACCGACAGGATATGAGGGCAATGGCCAGCCGCGTCGTAACTCCGTTCGAGCGTCGCAAGGACGTTCACACCGATAACCTTCCCGTCAGCGATCTGGGCCTCAGCAAGCGCCCCCGCCGCAACCGCCGTGCGGACTGGTCGCGCAGGCTCGTGCGGGAAGTGGAGCTGACGGCCAACGACCTGATCTGGCCCCTTTTCGTCATCGAGGGTGATTCCGAAATCGCGGTGGACGCCATGCCCGGCGTGAGCCGCCTCAGCATCCAGGCCGCCGTTCGCGAGGCCGAGAAGGCGGCGGCGCTGGACATTCCGGCGATCGCGCTCTTTCCCTATACCGATCCGCTGCTGCGCGACGAGCTGGGCAGCGAGGCCCACAACAGCCGCAACCTCGTGTGCCGCGCCACCCGCGCGATCAAGGCGGCGGTGCCGGAGATCGGCGTCATCACCGATGTCGCGCTTGATCCCTACACCAGCCACGGCCATGACGGCCTGATGCGCGACGGCGTGGTCCTCAACGACGAATCGGTCGCCGCGCTCGTCGAGCAGGCGCTGGTGCAGGCGGCGGCGGGCGCCGACGTCATCGCCCCCTCCGACATGATGGACGGGCGCGTGGCCGCCATCCGCGCCGCGCTCGACCGCGAGGGTTTCCGCGATGTGCAGATCATGGCCTACGCGGCCAAATATGCCTCGGCCTTTTACGGCCCGTTCCGCGACGCCGTCGGCTCGAACGTCGCGCTCGTAGGCGACAAGCGCACCTACCAGATGGACCCGGCCAACGGCGACGAGGCGCTGCGCGAGGTCGCGCTCGACCTCGACGAGGGCGCGGACATGGTCATGGTGAAGCCGGGCATGCCTTATCTCGACGTGGTGCACCGCGTGAAGGAAGCGTTCCGTGTGCCGACCTTCGCCTATCAGGTCTCGGGCGAGTACGCCATGATCGAGGGCGCGGCGCGCCAGGGCTGGATCGACGGCGAAAAGGCGATGCTGGAAAGCCTGATCGCCTTCAAACGCGCGGGCGCCGACGGCGTCCTCACCTACTTCGCGCTGCGCGTCGCCCAGCGGCTGAAGCAGGGCCGTCTCTGAGGCATCGGGCGACGCCTGCCCGCGCCGCTGCAAGTCCGCCACAAAATTGCCCCGACAACGCGGAACAGTCGCAAACGACCGGGCGTCGCGGTTGTCGGGCGTCGACGGTCCCGCGTGAATTCTCATGTGGGCACGGCGACTTCGTTTGAACATGCTTTACCGAAGCGTGCTAGACCTTGGCTCCTGTCCATCCGTGCGATGTCGCGCCGCTTCCGGCAGGGGCGGTCTTGCCAGAATCGGCGGTTTCGCCAGAATCGGGAGAAAGGGCTGTTGGTCCGCTTCGAGAATGTCGGCCTACGTTATGGCATGGGACCCGAGATCCTGCGGGATCTGACGTTTTCCATCGAGCCGCGATCCTTCCAGTTTCTCACCGGCCCTTCGGGCGCGGGCAAGACAACCCTGCTGCGGTTGATCCTGCTGTCGCTCAAGCCCACGCGCGGCCTCGTGTCGCTGTTCGGACGCGACGTCTCCTCCATCACCGGCGAGGAACTCACTGCGATGCGCCGGCGCATGGGCATCGTTTTCCAGGATTTTCGCCTGCTCGACCACCTCACCACGTTCGAGAACGTTGCCCTGCCCCTGCGCGTGCAGGGCAAGGAAGAGGCGCAGTACCGCTCGGAGGTGGTGGAGCTGCTGCGCTGGGTGGGGCTGGGCGAGCGCATGCATGTGCTGCCGCCGGTGCTCTCCGGCGGCGAGAAGCAACGCGCGGCGATTGCGCGCGCGCTGATCGCGCGGCCGGAACTGCTGCTCGCCGACGAGCCGACCGGCAACGTCGACCCGGCGCTGGCGCGCCGGCTGCTGCGGCTTTTCGTCGAATTGAACCGCCTCGGAACTTCCGTCGTCATTGCCACCCACGACCTGACCCTGATGGATCTCGTCGACGCCCGCCGCTTCGTGCTGGGCGACGGGCGGCTGCACATCTTCGACTGAAACGGAGCCATACGTGAGCGATCCCGCCAGCAACACCGCTTACGACGCACCGGCGACAGCGGCCACACCATCCGCAGACATGTCGGCGGACGCCGGACTGCCCGACAACCTGGCGCGCAACCAGCCGCTCGTACCGCCCGACTCCACCTCCGGCCGGGCGCTCGTGACCGTGGTCGCGATCCTCACCTTCCTCGCAGCGCTCGCCGCCGGCACCGCGCAGCTCGTCGCTGCCGCCTCCCACAACTGGACGAGCACAATCGCCCGCGAGGCGACCATCCAGATCAAGCCCGACGCGCGACGCGACGCCGACCGGGACGCGGCTCAGGCGGCCGAGATCGCCCGCGCCTATCCCTCCATCGCCGGCGTGGAAATCTATTCGAAGGAAGAAGCGGAGCGCCTGCTGGAGCCGTGGCTCGGCCGGGGCGTGTCGTTCGTGGAACTGCCGGTGCCGCGTATCGTCGTGCTACGCCTCGCCGAAGGCAGCGAGACAATGGAGACCGATCTCGCGGAGCTGCGCCAGCAATTGACGGACGCCGTGCCGGGCGCGTCGCTCGACGACCATCGCAACTGGATCGAGCGGCTGGCGGTCATGGCGGGAACCGTCGTTTTCGTGGCAATCGTCATCGTGGCGCTGGTCTTGGTGGCGGCGGCTAGCGCCATCGCGACCACGACGCGGGGCGCCGTCGCGGGCGATCGCGAAATTCTGGACGTGTTGCATTTCGTCGGCGCGGATGACAGATTCATCGTCCGCGAGTATCAGTCGCGGTTCTTCCGCATGGGGCTGCGGGGCGGACTTCTGGGGAGCGTCGCCGCCGTGCTCTTTATCGCAAGCGCGGGTCTGCTATCCTCGTGGTGGCGGGCGAGCCCCGGCGGCGATCAACTGGAGGCGCTGTTCGGCGCCTTCGACATGGGTTGGAAGGGATACGCTTCCATGTTTATCGTCGCGGCTGTCGTGGCCATCGTGACAGCCGCTGTATCCGGCTTCACCGTGCGCCGCTACCTGACGCGGCTGCAATGACGGGGATTGCGTTTGACCTCGGGCGGACTGGGCAGCGATTCGAACGATGACCGGCAAGGCGCACCGGCAAGCCGGCGCACGCTGATTTCACTGGCAGCGCTTGTATCGCGCGGCGCGGTGATGGCTGCGGTGATTACGGCCCTCCTGCTGGGCGGCGGGTTTCTCGCCTTCGTGCGCACGGTCGAGACCTATCCGGCGGACAGCAAGGCTGTCGCCGACGGCATCGTGGTGCTCACCGGCGGCGCGCAGCGTATCGCGGATGCGGCGGCGCTGCTGGCGCAGGGCCGCGCGAAGCGCATGCTGATCACCGGTGTGAACGAGGCGACGACGCGCGCGGAAATCGCCGTCACCCACCCCGTCATCGCGGGCACGAACTGCTGCGTAGACCTCGACTACCGGGCGCGCAACACCATCGGCAACGCCATCGAGACACGGCGCTGGGCCGAGAGCCACGGCTTCAGCTCGCTGATCGTCGTCACCTCGACCTACCACATGCCGCGCACCCTGCTCGAACTGGAGCATGCGCTGCCCGGCATGAAGCTGCTGCCCTATCCCGTCGTGGCGGCACAGTCGGACGGCGGACGGTGGCTGACCGACGGCGAGGCGCTGCGCTTCCTGATATGGGAGTATATCAAGTACCTCGCGGCCTTCACCCGCACGTCCGTCGAGGCCGATCCCGAACATTCGCCGTTCGCGGTGCTTTTTGGCGGGCGCAAGCCGCTATCTTGATGGCGGTCGCGCGTTCGCTTCCCGACCGCCGGTCCGTCCGGTCCGGCGCCCATTTGCGGTAAAGTCTTTCGACATGCTGTTCGTTCGCTCGCTTCTGTTCTCGATCCTGTTCTACGGCAACCTGACGCTGTGGCTGCTCGCGTGCCTGCCCCTGCTCGCCGTGCCGCCGCGCTATCTGTTCCCCGTGGCGCGGGCCTGGGCGCGCAGCAACCTGTGGCTGCTGCGCACCGTGGTCGGCATGAGGGTGGAATGGCGCGGCCTCGGTAACATCCCCAAGGGTGGGCTGCTGGTCGCGGCCAAGCATCAGTCGGCATGGGAGACCTTCGCCCTGATGACCGTGTTCGAGCGGCCGATTTTCGTGCTGAAGCAGGAATTGATCCGGCTGCCGCTCTTCGGCTGGTTCCTGCAGCGCATCGGCATGATCCCGGTCGACCGCTCGGCCGGCGCCTCGGCGCTCGCGGGCATGGCCCGCATGGCGCGGGAGAAGGTGCAGGAAGGGCACCAGGTCATCATCTTTCCGGAAGGCACGCGCCGCGCGCCCGGCGCTCCGCCGGACTACAAGACCGGCGTCGCCTTCCTCTACGACAGCCTCAAGACGCCGTGCCTGCCGGTGGCGCTGAACTCCGGCCTTTTTTGGCCGCGGCAGAGCTTCCTGCGGCAGCCGGGCACGGTCGTGGTCAGCATCCTGCCGCCGCTGCCGGCAGGCATTCCGCGCCGGCAAGTGATCGCGGAACTGGAACGGCGCATCGAGACGGAAACCAACCGGCTTCTCGAAGGCGCCCACCCGCCCGATGGCGATGCGCGCCGGAAGGCTTAGAGCGCGTTCCGATCAGATGGAATCATCTGATCGATCAGAATTCGCTCAAAATAAGAGATCTAGAATCAGGCCAAACGAGGGTTCCGGTACGGTTACCGGTTTCCTGGATGAGTCTGATGCGAAAACAAATGGGCAGAACAGCAGCGCGATTCCGGCTTCACGCCCGCCACTCCTGTGCACGATTGCGTGAGGCGGATGTGATATCCTGAAAATATCTTTCTTTAGCAAATAGATATAGGGAGATGCCGATCCGCCTTCAGCCGTCGCCGCTCTGGCGCGCTTCCCGCTCAGATGGAATCATCCGAGCGACCGGAAACGCTGCAGCGGCCGATCCCGAAAATGCCCGCTTTCGCGCCGAAGGTGCCGGGCTCCCGTTCGTTCAACAGATATCGGAGTGAAACAGTGACTGTCAGCCAGCCCCCAAGCCCCCCGCCCGCGCCGCAAAATGCCAATGACGGAACGCCGTCTCGCGGCACGGCGCGGCGCAGGAGCCGGCTCGGGCTGTTTCTGCCGGTCGCGTTCCTCGTCGTCCTGCTCGCCGGCTGGTCGTCATTCTGGTTCGTGGCCAGGGCGCGGGTGCACGATGCCATCACCATCTGGCTGGCGCAGGAAGCGGAGCAGCAGCGCAAATGGTCCTGCCCGGACCGCAGCATCGGCGGTTTTCCCTTCCGCTTCGAGGTGCGCTGTACGAACCTGCTTTTCGTTGGCACGACGCCCGCCGGCGCGGTGACCGGCTCCGTCGCGCAGTTCGTCGCCGTGGCGCAGGTCTACAAGCCGAACCACGTCATCGTCGAGGCGACGGGACCGCTGGTCGCCGATCCGCAGGACGGTGGCGAGCGTCTGACGCTCAACTGGCAGTCCTTCGATGCCAGCGCCATCTTCACGGGCAACCGGCTGGACCGTTTCTCGGTGGTGGTGGAAGGCCCGACCGCGCATATGGGCGACGGCACAAGCGAGCACCCGGACGGCATCGAGCTGCTGCGCGCCGGATCATGGCAGTCGCACTTGCGCATCGACCCGGAGCGGCCGCCGGAGGAACACGCCTACGACATCGCCTTCACGCTGCGCGAGGCACGCATCCCGGCACTCGACGCACTGGTCGGAACGCAGGACAGGGCCAACATCGTCTTCCAGGGCGCGATCACGGAGGCAGCGCCGTTTACGGCAAAGGCGCCGTCCGTCGAGCTGGAACGCTGGCGCGCCGCCGGCGGGCGGCTCGAAATCGAGGAGCTGAGCGCCGCCAAAGGTCCGCAGCGTATGCAGGCACAAGGCAGCTTCTCCGTGGACGAGCAGCACCGCCCGCAAGGTTACATCGATGCATCCATCGCCGGGCTCGACGGCCTGCTGGGGCGCTTCGGGCTCGGCGGCAGAAGCAGCCTGATCCTGGGCGGCCTGTCCATCCTGGGCGGCGGGAGGCCCGCGAACGGCAACCCGTCCGACGCGGGCCTGACGCCGCTGCCCCGCATCGACATCCGCGACGGACAGGTATTCGTCGGCCCGCTCGCCGTCGGCCGCTTGTCGCCGCTTTACTGACCCGCCGCCTGCTGATCCTTGCCGCGCGTGTGGCGGCCGAAGTCGGGTTCGGCCGTCTCCTGCCCGAGGTCGATGATGTTGCGCCGGATGGCGCGCGTGCGCGTGAACAGGTCGAACAGCGCCTCGCCATCGCCCCAGCGGATGGCGCGCGCCAGCGCCGCGATGTCCTCGTTGAAGCGGCCGAGCATCTCCAGCACGGCATCCTTGTTGTTGAGGAACACATCGCGCCACATCGTCGGGTCCGAGGAGGCGATACGGGTGAAGTCGCGGAAGCCGCCAGCCGAGAACTTGATCACTTCCGACTGCGTCACCGCTTCCAGATCGGCCGCCGTGCCAACGATGTTGTAGGCGATCAGGTGCGGCACATGGCTGGTGATGGCGAGCACCAGATCGTGGTGCTGCGCCGTCATGAACTCGACATTGGCACCAAGCGCCTCCCAGAGCGCCGCGACCGTCGCCACCGCCGACGGATCGGCGTTCTCGGGGGGCGTGACGATCGACCAGCGGTTAACGAACAGCGTGGCGAAGCCCGCGTCCGGCCCGGAATACTCCGTGCCGGCGACCGGGTGGGCGGGTATCAGGTGGACGGAGGCCGGCAGCAGCGGCCCGGCCTTGTCGATGACGCTCGCCTTGACCGAGCCGACGTCCGACACGATGGCGCCGGGCTTCAGGCGGTCCGCAATCTCGCCCGCCACGGACGCAATCGCGCCCACCGGCACGCAGATGATCACGATATCAGTGCCCGCGGCCGCTTCCGCCGATGTCGGCGCAACCTCGTCCGCAAGGCCGAGTTCCCGCACCCGCTCCCGCACCGCCGGATTGGCGTCGGTAGTGACGAGCGTTCGCGCCAGCCCGGTTTCCCGCGCCGCGCGCAGGATGGAGGAACCGATAAGCCCCGGCCCGATCACCGCCAGCCGCTCCACCAGTGGCGCGGCACGGCGCTTCAGCCCCTCGGCCACACTGCTCCCCGCCAAGCTGCGCTCGACCAGCCCCCCTTCAACCATGCGCCTGCCCCATGAAGGCAGCCAGCGCATCGATCAGGAGCCGGTTCGCCTCCTCGCTTCCCACGGAGATGCGTAGCGCGTGCGGCAGGCCATAGGCGGCGACGGAACGCACGATCAGGCCGCGCGCGGCGAGGAACGCATCGGCGGCACTGGCATCGCGCCCCTGCTCCTGCGGGAAGTGCACCAGCAGGAAATTCGCGGCACTGGGCGTCACCTCAAGCCCGAGCGCGCGCAGGGCGTTCGTCAGCCAGTCCAGCCACTGCGTGTTGTAAGCGATGGACGCCGACAGATGCGCCTCGTCGGCGAGCGCGGCTATGCCGGCGGCACTGGCCGGTGTGTTGACATTGAAGGGGGCGCGAATGCGGTTCAGCGCGTCCGTCACGCCCGCCGGCGCGTAGCACCAGCCGAGCCTCAGCGCCGCGAGTCCGTAGATCTTGGAGAAGGTGCGCGTCAGGACGACGTTCTCGTTCTCCGACACCAGCTCGGTGCCGGCCGAGTAGTCGTTGGCGCGGGCATACTCGGCATAGGCGCCGTCGAGCACCAGCAGCACGTCCGGCCGCAGGCCGGCATGCAGGCGCTTCACCTCCGCGAAGGGCAGATAGGTGCCGGTCGGGTTGTTCGGGTTGGCGATGAACACCATCTTCGTGCGCTCGTTGACATGCGCGAGGATGGCATCGACATCGGTGGTGAGGTTCTTCTCCGGCACGACGACGGCCTCGGCGCCCGCCGCCATGATGGAGATCTTGTAGACGAGGAAGCCGTGCTCGGTCAGGATGCCCTCGTCGCCCGGCCCCAGATAGGCTTGGGCAAGCAGGTGCAAGATGTCGTCGGAGCCCGCGCCGCACACGATCCGCGCCGGATCGAGCCCGAAGCGGCGGCCGATCGCCTCCCGCAACCGCGTGGCCCCGCCGTCGGGATAGGCCTCCGCATGCGCCAGCGTCTCCTGCGCGGCCCGCAGGGCGGCGGGGCTCGGACCAAGCGGCGTCTCGTTCGACGACAGCTTGTGCACCTTCGCGACACCGTTGGCGGTGCTGCGGCCCGGCACGTAGGGATCGATCGCAAGGACGCCGGCTTTGGGAACGGGACGGGCAGACAACGCGCTCATGACGGAAAGGCTCCAGTACTCAGGCGAATGACGCGACGCGCCATGATGATTCACGGGGATGATTCGTTAACCGGGACGCTCCGGCGATTGCCTCACGGCAGCAGGAAGCGGCGCGCATGGCTGCCGACCTCGGCTGCCTCCACACGGCCGACGCGCGCCTGCGCCAGCGCGTTGGAAACGGCATCGGGCCCCGTCTCCCCCGCCACGGCCACGAGCAGCGACAGTCCGCCCTCCACACCGGCGGAGCCGGTGATTTCCGCGCCGACGGCGGCGAGCGTCTCCTGGATGTCCTCGCGCCATCGCTCCACCTTGGCGGCGACGAGCACGATCTCGCGCACGGCGGCATCTTCCAGCGGCTTCGACACCACGAACAGCGGCGTGCCGGCCGGATGGTCCGGACGCTCGATGAACGGCAAGCGCGCGATGATCTTGGGCGCGTCACGGCCGCGCAGCGCCTCCCACCACGGATGGACGGCGGTTTTCTGATCGGGCCGGAAGATGCCGAGATCCCCCACCGAGCGCGCCACCGCCGAAATCACGGCCTCCGCGCCCGCGTGCGGCACGTAGGGCACGGTGAAACCGAAATGGAAACGCGCCGAATCACGTATCGGCGCATCGCCGGAGGACACGTCGGCATGCACGCTGAAAGGCGCCTGCACGTAGGTGAAGGTCGAGATGATCACGCGCCAGATGTTCTCGGCCGTGTCGAGCGGCAGGATGCCGTGATGGCGCTCCGCGAGACGGCGCATCATGTCGGCCTCACGCCCGGGACGGAACGCCTGCCCGGACGACTGCGTGCCCTTGGTCGCGATCAGCGCGTCGACGATCTCGCTGCGTTCGATCAGCAGCCGGTGCATCTCGGCGTCGATCCGGTCGATCTCCCCGCGCAGTTCGGCCAGGCGGGCAGCGCTGGTTTTCCCGGTCGTTGCAGATAGGCTCGCCGCTGGTGTACTCGCCGTTGAAGCGCTCATCCTCGAATCCGTCATCCCCTGCATCCGCGATTATAGGCGGAAGCATTTCTTGTAAACCGCGTCCCGCGATATGCAAAGGTTGAAGTCCATAAAAGGAGGAACGACAGGGGGCGACCGGCACTGCGCGGCGCGCGCTGCCGCCGTTCCCGCCCTTGACAGCGCGCGCGTTCTGTCGGACATGTTCGGAATAACGAACATGAGCCGCCCGTATATGAGCCCACCGATGCCATCTCAGGCCCTGAAGCAACGGCATGTTCCGGCGGCCGCTACCTGAACCAAACCCTTTCCTGCATTGGATATCGCAAACTCGATGACGGGCGACGCACTGAGATATGCTTCCGTCTCACAGGTCGAATCGCCCGACAGCCTCGTCGCGCATTTCGGGCCCGAGCGGCCGCTCGTGCTCGACAGCGGGGTGGCGCTTTCGCCTTTTCAGATCGCGTATCAGACCTACGGCACGCTGAACGCTGCCCGCTCCAACGCGGTGCTGGTCTGCCATGCGCTGACGGGTGACCAGCACGCGGCCAACGTCCACCCGGTCACCGGCAAGCCGGGCTGGTGGAGCACGATGATCGGCCCCGGCAGGCCCATCGATACAGACCGCTACTTCGTCGTGTGCTCGAACGTCATCGGCGGTTGCCTCGGCTCGACGGGCCCCTCGTCCGTCAACCCGGCGACGGGCCAGCTGTGGGCGCTGGCCTTTCCGCTGGTGACCATCCGCGATATGGTGCGCGCGCAGGCGATGCTGATGGATTATCTCGGCATCGGCACGCTGTTCTGCGTCGCCGGCGGCTCGATGGGCGGCATGCAGGTGCTGGAATGGGCGGCCAGCTACCCGGAGCGGGTGTATACGGCCATGCCCATCGCCACGGCTGCCATTCATTCGGCCCAGAACATCGCTTTCGGCGAGGTCGGGCGGCAGGCCATCATGGCCGATCCGGACTGGCGCGGCGGGCGCTATCTGGAGGCGGGCGTGCGCCCGGCGCAGGGGCTGGCGGTGGCGCGCATGGGCGCGCACATCACCTATCTGTCGGAATCGGCGCTGCATCGCAAGTTCGGCCGCCGCCTGCAGGACCGCGCCGCGCCGACGTTCACTTTCGACGCCGATTTCCAGGTGGAAAGCTACCTGCGCCATCAGGGCGAGGCTTTCGTCGAGCGCTTCGACGCCAACAGCTACCTCTACGTCACGCGGGCGATGGACTATTTCGACCTAGCGGGCAGCCACGGCGGCGTGCTCGCAAACGCCTTCCGGGGATCGAAGACGCGCTTCTGCGTGGCCTCCTTCTCGTCGGACTGGCTGTTTCCGACCAGCGACTCCCGCGCCGTCGTGCATGCGCTCAACGCGGCCGGCGCCTCGGTCAGCTTTGTGGAAATCCAGAGCGACAAGGGCCATGACGCCTTCCTGCTCGACGAGCCCGAACTGACGGCGACCACCGGCGGCTTCCTGCGCGCGGCGGCGCGCATGCGGGGCATCTGAAAGACCATGCGTATTTCCTCTCCTCGTTTCGAGCACGACGGCGTGCGTCCCGATTATCTGCTGGTGGCGCGCATGGTCGCGCCCGGCTCCAAGGTGCTCGACGTCGGCTGCGGCGACGGCGCCCTGCTCGACCTGCTGGTGCGCGAGCGCGACGCGGACGGGCGCGGCATCGAGCTGTCGCACGAGGGCGTGAGCCGCTGCGTGGCGCGCGGTCTTTCGGTCATCCAGGGCGACGCGGACACTGACCTCGCCGACTATCCCGACGATTGTTTCGACTATGTAATCCTCTCGCAGACACTGCAGGCGACACGCCAGCCGCGCAAGGTGCTGGAGAATCTGCTGCGCATCGGCCGCCGGGCAATCGTCTCGCTGCCCAACTTCGGCCACTGGCGCGTGCGGGCGCATCTTGCCCTCAAGGGCACGATGCCGGTGACGAAGAATCTGCCGGATACATGGTACGACACGCCGAACATCCATTTCTGCACGATCCGCGACTTCGTGGAACTGTGCGACGTCATCGGCGCCGGCATCGAGCGCGCCGTGGCGCTTCACGCCAGCGGGCGCCCCGCGGGAGTCAACGCCCCCTGGTGGTTCTGGAACCTCTTCGGCACACAGGCCGTCTTCCTGCTCTACCGCAAGGACGAAAACGGCCACCGAACCGCCCATCCCACCAACGAATGACGCCATGCATCACGGCACGCAGGCCGCAAGGTGTGGAAACACCAAAAAAGAAATGGCGCAACGGCGAGAAATGCGGTAATCGCATCTGACATATGTTCCCCTCCGCTTCGGGAACGATGCACCCGTAGCTCAGCTGGATAGAGCGTTGCCCTCCGAAGGCAAAGGTCACACGTTCGAATCGTGTCGGGTGCGCCAAATATCGCCGATTTCCCTCTAAAGCCGTCGATAGCCGCCAAAGCCACTACCGCAAGAAGAGCAACAGATGGCCCGCGCCTGAAAAACGCGTAGAAACGGCGGCGTTTGGCGGTGAAAAAGTTCGAATCGCCACCGGCTAGAGCATCGTGCATTCAGACGTATCCGGTGGCTTTGAAATAGTTTCGGCATTCGGCTGTTGAATAGAGGTCGCAGATGTCCCCGATAGCCTTCCATAGAGCCTCGATGGTGCGGATGGCGCGCGCTCTGAGATGAGCCTTCAGCTTTGAGAAAGCCATCTCGATGGGGTTCAGATCGGGGCTGTAGGGCGGCAGGAACAGCATCCATGCGCCGCGAGCCTTGATGGCTTCTTCGGCCTTCAGGCTTTTGTGGGCTGAGAGGTTGTCGAGGATGACGACATCCCCTTTGGAGAGGGTTGGGGCAAGCTGGGTCTCGACATAAGTTTCAAAGATGCGCCGGTTCATCGGCCTGTCGATCACCCATGGTGCGGTGAGGCCAAAACACCTCAGGCCTGCCACGAAGGTCTGGGTTTTCCAGTGGCCGAACGGCGCTTTGGAGCGCAGCCGCTGCCCCTTCAGGCATCGGCCGCGTAGGCGGGACATCTTCGTCGTGGTTCCGGTTTCGTCGATGAAGACAAGCCGATGCGGCTCAAGCTGCATTCTCGGCCGACGCATGGCCCACTCCGCGCGTGCGGTTGCCACGTCGGACCGATCCTGTTCCGAGGCCAGCAGTGTTTTTTTATAGCGATAGCCGTTGCGGATCAGCCAGCGTGAGATCGAGGACGGATCGACGACGGTTCCCTGCTTCGCCAGTTCAGCCACCAGTTCGGGCATGGTGATGTCGTTCTTTTCCGCCAGCCGGCGCACCAGGAAATCCCTGTGCGGATCGAGCCTCGAATAGCGCCAACCGCCTACCGGCTTCGGCTCAAGACTGCCCGTCTCACGAAACGCCGCCATCAGTTTCACGACGAAGGAGACCGATACCTCAAAATGAGCCGCCGCGGCATGACAAGACCCCCCAGCGCCGACAAACCGCAAAACGCGCTCACGAAGATCAAGCGAATAAGATCGCGTCATCTCAAATCACCTCCAATGGAAGTGAATCATGAAAAACGACAACGGGGAAGGCCAAACAATTCTATCAGAACGCACAGCGCTCTAGTAATCGCCTTTGACACAAAGAAGAAATCAAGTTCATCTAGGTATGATTTTGGCAACAGCTTCGAGCTAGTTTCGACTATGAGTCACGATATTCGGAAACGGGCATACGGACATAACCGGGCGGCGGGTGGTTTCCGCGCGAGAGCAGCACAGGCCGCTCGATACCAACGCTGAACGCGGATCTTGTTCTCGCCCAGTCGATCTCGAAGGCCTTGAGAAAGTATTCTGCAATCTCGCTGTCATCGAACAGCAGGCTGGCATCACGATTAGTCGACACGGCCTGATCGCTCCAGTTCTGGCTGCCGACGAGCACGCGCTGCCGATCGACGACAATACCTTTGGTATGAGTATTGGCGATGACACGCACGCAACGCACCACGTCCATCCCTCGACGGCGCAGTTCTGTGATATCGTCTTCGACGTCGCCCGCGCGAAGGATCACCCGCAAGTCAGGAATTTCCCGCGACTTCTTGATGAGGGCTTCCACAAGCTCGTCGAGGTTGCCGCTCATGCCCTTGCGGATCTTGATATACTGGTTCTGGAATACGAGTTGCCGTGTCGCCGAGCGGATCAACGAAAGCACGGAATCGGTATAGACCCGACCCCGCCGATCGGGGGTCAGGATGGGCATAACCTTGACCTTGCGGCCAGCGATGCGCAGTGGCTCAAGACGCTCAACCGGTGCTTCAAGAAACAGGTCCTCCGGCACATCGACCATGGTCTCCGTGGGAACGATCGCTTCCTCGCCTCCGCCCAGCTCACCGCTTTGATCGAAGTCCGCCTCGATGTGGGCCTCGAAGAGGCGCGCAAGTCGCTCGTTCTCCAGAACAATATGCCATTCGCGGTTGCCGCGCGCAATGCTGCCCTCGACCTGACTTGGCTGGCTACTCTTCGTCCAGTTGCCGCTCGATAGCCAGAGATGAGCATGATCGCCGACGCTGACCTTAATGTGATACGCCCTAGTGACCAGCTTTCCATTGCCAACAGGCACATAGATGTTTGTGAACCCATAATCGCGCCGCCATGCATCGAACGTCGCATCGCGGCGAAACTCGCCGGATTTTGGCGCCCCAGTCCCGGAATCGCGTGTTGCGGGATCGAGGACGATCTTCATGGTCACCCTGCCGGTGTCGAGCCGCTCCTTTACGGCGTTCATCACATGATCGGCGAAGAACTGGTACATCGAGCTGGTAAGGGTGCTCCCGGTCTTGCCGAGGAATTCCTGGAGAACATGAAAGCTCTCCTCAGGGCCGACATGTGCGACGACCGTCATCTCCTCATTGATCACGTCGAACCGGAACGGAGCGTCCCGGCGGCGAGCATCGTCATAGGCGATCGCAGCCGGGGCCTCCGTCGCTTCTGACGCCAGTCCCAGTTGCTCATCGACCGTCGCATAGCGCACGTCGACCGGATATCCCGCGAAGGCAGCGGGCGCGGCCGCGCGCACGGCTTCATAGCTTTCAGGCCTAGCGGCCAGAACAATCGTGTCGGTTCGACCGTTGAAGCCAGGTTTTGCCCGCACGACCCCGTCCGGTAGAACTTGAGACCAGCGTGAGACCGCCTCGTAGAGCGACAGAGATTCCTGCTTATGCGCGATAGGGGCAGGCAAAGGCGCACCGAACGACAGTGTGATCTGCAAAGGCACCGTAATTGTTACTGATCCGCTTCCTTCCGGCACTTGAAGTGCAGCGATCGCGGACGATGAGACGGCTGTCGCTGGGACCGCCGCCGCCGCAACAGAGGCTGTATCCTCCCGTGGGGCCACGCTTCGCCACCACTCGCTCCAGGGGCCATAGGCGGACTGGCCACCGCCCCGGATGTTGACGCCCGCATCGATGACCCGTGCGTCGCGCACCAGATCGGCGGCGGAAATGGCAAAGTTGGAATCCTTGTAGATCCCAGCAAAATGCAGGCCGACGACATCGCCGCTGTCCGCGCAGATGAGCACTGACCCCGAATTGCCGCCCAGCGTCGAACTGTCATGGCACCCTGCGCTCAGCATCTTGCCGAAACTGTCCACGTCGCGGCGACCGTTGAGGAGGCCAGGCTGAAAGCGTTTGACGTTGTAGAGCCCGCGAAAGACCTTGTCTTGAACATCAGCGCGGTTGCGGGGATCGAACGCCGGATAGCCGACGACGGCGATCCGGCGCGGGCGTGCGGCGTCCGGTTCGACAGCAGCGAACCACAACGAATCATGGCCTTCGAGCCCGCCGACCTCGACCAGCGCCATGTCGAAATAGGGATGGATCATAACCATCTTGCGGAACCGCAGCAGACCTCCCGGCGGACTGCCCACCTCTCGCAGGAAATCGACCCCTGGATCGATCCCCGGAAGGAAGGCGAGCCCGTTCGCACCTAGGCCGCTGGCGAAGAGCTGCGCAACATGGCGGTTGGTCATGACAAGGCCGTCGCCGACGACGAAGCAGGTACCACCATAGGCAATGCCCGGATTGCCGGGCAGCTCGACCCGACCGACAGACGGGATCGCCCGGACGAAATTGGCATGCGCCGGGGTGCCTGCGACGTAGTCCATCCATGCTGGGTGATCGATCGTGAAATCACCCGAGACGATGTCGATGGCGGGCCGGAGGTCGGGCAGGATGATCGCCTCTGCGATGAAGCCCTCGCGCGCGTCTAATTGCTCGTCGGCGACCGCCTTGCGTGCGACGCTTGCGACCTCGTCGGCGGACATTTCCGGGGGCACGGCATAGGGGACATAGTTGGCCGCTGCGACGCGCGCCGCCTCTTCGACCACCCCGGCTGATTCCGCCATAGCGCCCGACCCGATCTCTGCGGCGCCAAGCAGGCCACGCAAATGGCTTCCGATCGAAGGTGTTTCCTCGCTGCTCATCGCCTGTCCCCTCTTGTCTCCTGTCAGATCTGCACGTCACCGGCATCGACCAGCGCGCGCAGCATCACGGCCGCGCCGCATTGCTTGGACGCCGCATTGGGGTCGAACTTGTGATCAGCGACGAATTTGCCCTTGGTCCACTGGTCCGAAAAACTCCACAAATACGGGGAGTTGATGCCCAGCGCATGATAGCCGTAGCCGTTGAATCCCTCGAAACGGTAGAGGACACGTGCCAGGCTCCAGTCGGGCTGGTGGAAGAACCCCTCAATCTCCAAGGCGTCAAGCGCGCTGCTGTTCCAGTCGCTCGGCGGGTTCCAAACTTTCGGCCGCCCCTTGGGGACCTGGACCGTCCGGGCTGCAAGTGGATCGCCATTGTGGAGATGCCCAGTGAAACTGAAACTCGCTTCCATGCCGTGAACGATGGCGATGAACCACCAGGGCACTCCGCTCTTCTCAGCAACCGCCTCATAGCGCGCGCGGCCTTTTCGGATCTTCGCCACATACCAGGCGACCGTTCCCTTCCAATTGTCGAGAATACGCGCCCGGGCGAATAGCGTCTCATATCCGGCTTTCAGCGTCTCGAAGCTGAAAGCTGGCGCTTCCGCCGCAACGCCCTCAATCTCCGCGCGGGGCCAGACGGCATGATGGTTCGCCTGGAGCTGGGTCAGCGCGTCCTGGATAGCATCGAGTTGCGGCAGCGCGGGCGCATCAGGATCGATGCTGGCCCCCAGTGCCTCAAGAGCGCGTAGGATATCGGTATCGGTATCTGCCGCCGGGCCGTCGCCGAGCGCTTCTTCCATTCTCTGGACTGTCCAGACGCTCTCATCGTCATAGAACGCTTTGTCCGGCTTCACCGAAAGGTGGAAATGGTGATCGTGCGGGTTCTTGCCCGTATAGGACCGCCAGGTCCATGGCGCCACGCCGCCGATGGCAGACGCGTTCGCAATCCGCCGGTTCCAAATGAGATATTTGATGCGCTTGTCGCGGCTCGCGCGCAGCGCTTCTACGATCCGTCCGGCGTCGCAGCCCGAGGCGGGATCGTGGGTGATGTCGATCGCTGTCACCACACCTCTGGCGCCATCGGTTACCCAGGGATTATGATCCGAGGCGCGCGACTGATGCGCGGCATCCCCAACTATACCGTCGCTCTTCGTAGACCGCCCGGGATAGGCGGCATTGATTGCAGCACGCAGGGAGATGAGCGAGTTGGCCGGTCGCCAGGGCCGCAGAGCCTCCTCGATGACACCGTCATCTTCAAGCGCCGGTTCGAACAACATGCACGGATCGGTGTGACCGTCTTCATCGTCGACGATAGAATCGACATCTTCTGCCTTTGCCATGCTCCACTCCTTTCAAGCTTGATTGCTTCAATTCACTATCTGATCAATCGCCAATCACTGGGTCCGCCTAGAGCCTTGTCCCAAGCGAGAAAGGATCGCGCGACGCGCGCAGGGTTGCTGCCGGCATCGCCCGTATTGCCGAAGATGGCCGCGATATCCTCGCAGAAGATCGGCAGTAGGCGCGAGCGATCGGCATAACTGATGAAGGCGCTGAGCCAGGCTCGCGGATTCGCCGCGAGCCGTTCATGGAAAACGGCCGGTTCCATCTCCGCCGGACGGATCGTCATCGCAGCAATCGTCCGGTCGATGGACGGGCGCAGCGTCTCCACGCCCTTCTCTGCCGCGACACCCGCAAGCATTTCGCGCAGGGGACGCAGGAACTCGGCCGTCATGCCGCGCAGCAAAAGGACGCCGGCGGGCATGTCGTCACCATTCCACTGGACGTCGAAGGCTTGGCGGAACCGGAGGAATTGCTGATTGACCATCGCGATCGGCTGCCCGTGCAAGTCGTTGAGCTGCCGCTGAATGCCCGCAAGGGCATCCGCATTCGGCAGAGCACGAGTCTGGAGGACGCGATTGAGCCAGTCATGCTGGGTGACCGCGAACAGACCCGCCGCAAGTTCGCGGCTCATCCTTTGCCGTCGCGCCAGATAGATGCGGCCCTCGCCCTCATTCCCCTGAACGCTGGTAATCATCCGGGAAGGCAAAATCCTCTCGCCGGATAGAGCTTCCACCACCGCCAGCAGCGGGGGAAACGTCGCAAGCCCAGGCCCCTTGAGATAGTTGACGCACTTATTGAGCAGTTCGACATGCGCAGGCAACAGCTTGCCAGGGTCACGCTGCAGGGCGTAGCGGGTTAGCCAGTAGGCGCGTTCGATCCCGGCGTTGACGTTACGCGGCGAGAGGGTATGCAAAACCTCCGTAACGATGGCCTGGACATCGACGTCACCGCCGTCCCACTGGCCCAGATCCGCCAGCGCCTGGATCACGAAGGTCGGCGGCAAGCCCGGTTCGCGTGTCGGCCGCTCGCGATACATCGCCAGGGCCTCGGCCGCCCGGTCGTCTCCGACCAACTGGTCGCCCTGTCCCGGCTTCCCCAGACGGCCTTCGAGGTGGAAACGCCAGTCCCTGTCACCTGTTCGCGGGTCGCTGGAAACAACCTGCACGGTTTCGAATGCGGTTGGCGTTACCGCGCCCTCCAGCCATTTCATGACCTCGGTCGGACCATCATGGTCGCCCGATGGTTCAGCGAGGGCGCGCTCCTGCATCGACGTGCGCTGGCGCGAAAGCAGCAACGCGTCAATCTCGGACACCACAACGTCCGCAATATCCTCTGGGAACTGGTCGACCAGAGCACGCAAGATCGTGAGCGCCTTGTTCCCACGCGGAAGCGTGGCTTCGCGACCGAGGACACTGCGATGGAAAAAGGCCAGCGCCCAATCGAGCGGATCGCGGCGGCGCGCATGATAGGCGAGCAGAGCCTCATGCGTGCGTTCATGAAGCGCGCGATCTTCTGGCACCGCAGCGACGAGGGTCATGACGAAACGCCTCAGGTCCCGATTGAATGTGAAGCACCGCCCATCGGGCGAACTCCTGCCCAGCCAAGTCGTTCGCTCGATCCCGGCATAGATCCGATGCAGCCTTCGCCTGCCAATACGCCTAGCCCCAGCATCGGCCTTCTCCTCGACCGGCGTACTGCTGAAGGTGGGCTGGCTTTTGACCGCGGAATTGACGCCGTCGCTGTCGACCAAGGGGATAATCACCGCGCCGAGCATAGCCGACGTCAGGATCGGGCTCGCCATGGCCGAAATTATATAGGGCCGGACAAGCGGGTCGGACACGTGCGCGATCACGCGGCGCATGAGATAGGTCCGCGCGCTCTGGTGATCGACACGCGCTTTTGCGTGCGCCTCGTGAACCTCATTCGACAGTTTGGAATCGCCCTGCTGCAAGGCGTCGGCCGTGATCCGCAGCAGAAGCGGGTTGCCCGGCACTGCCTCGGCCGCTGCCTGCCGCAGGCGCGGGTCGGACAGCCCGCAATTGAGCAGCAACTCGGCGGATTCTGCAGGATTGAGTTCAGGCAAAGCCTCGGGAGGATTGAACGTGACCCCGATCTGTGTGAGACGCGTGAGGAGGTTTGGCGCATCGCTCGGGGATAAACTCTGTTCGGGCGGCGGATCGCGCCCGGCGACGATGAGTCGGATATCTCGCGCTTGGACCTCGGCGCTCAGAAACTCGAGCCAGTCGGCGATTCCCACCGCGGCTCGGACGGAGCCTTCCATCACCAGTTCGGCGGTATCGAGGACCAGCACCAGCGGCCCATCGAGGTTTTCGGGCGCGAGCAGCCCATAGAGAATCGACGCCTGGTCGGACACGCTTTCCGATACTTGGCGCTGCCCCATGAGGGATCCTCGCCCGCGCTCATGCGACGACCATCCGGCGAGCGGCAACTGGGACGCATAATCGGAAATCCTCAGCGCCGACGCTGCGCCGCGAAGCTGCGGAAGGAAAGAGCCTATGTGATCGCGTATCTGCGGCAGGCTGCTCGCAAGCTGTTCGAACAGCGCCAAGTTGAGCGTGATCATCCGCGCAGCATCGATCCCCGGCTCGTCGAAATCGATCCGGGCGAAGGCGACGACGCCCGGCTTCGCCAGGAGGGCGCGTTGCAGGAAGGCGAGCAGGGTCGTCTTGCCGCCACCTCCGGTCGCATGGACATAGACGGCCCGCAGCCCTGCAACGTTCTTTTCCGACGCGAACCGCCTCAGCTTTTCAAGAACCTGTTTGTGGACCACGCCCACCAGCGGCAGCGAGGTCATCCGCGCTAGGTCCCGGTCCAGCACCTTGCTGGCAAGGGTGGCATTAATTTCCTCCCGGTCGAAGGATTGGCGCCATCGATCGCCGACCCAGTCCCGGACATTGGCGAGCGCGCGCAGCGCTCCGTCGGAAAGAGCCGCGAGGTCAACCGGCTTCTCGTCGAGCGCGAGCCTTGCGGCTCGCAGGATCATATCCTGCCCGTCAGACCCGGTGTGAACGGAAAGCGCGCGTACGAGATCGCTTCCGGCCGCGCCCGCGATCGCTTGGCGGCGCGCCTCGACATTCATGAACCATTGTCCGGCACGCGTCGCGGCCGCGGTCTCGACCTCGCTGGCGAGCGCAGCGATTGCCTTGGCCGCACCGTCTCCGGCAAGCTCACGCGCCAAGCCCGTCGGCTCGACCCAGCCACGCACGGCGAGACACAAGCGCACAAGCGGTAGGGTTCCGTCGCTCGTCTCGGAAACCGACGACTGCTCGCGCGCCGAAGCGAACAGCGCCTTTAGGTTGATCCCTCCGGAGGCCTTCATTTTCATGACTCTAACTCCGCTTCTAGCGTGATCGCCGCCAGCGCGAAGAATGCAGTCCGTAGCGCGGCATTGACCGGAGGCTCATAGGGATGGGGCCCGAGGATCGGTTCGATCCGCTTGCGCAAATCCGCTGTCTTGAGACGCATGCCGCGCGCGTCAGCGAGAGCGCCGGCATAGATCTCGAACTCGTCGGCCGTAACATGCGCAAGCTGGATCGGCACCGCCAGGATGTCCTCGGTCGCCGGGTTGTCGAGCAATATATCGTGAAGCACAGACTGCTCGTCGCGCGTCAAGCCGATCAGTACCAGCCTGACCGCCTCCTCTGACAAAAGGCGAAGGATAAACTCCTGCCAGCTCGTGCCGATCAGCCGGTCGGGTCCGCCCTCCGAGCCAAAATCGATCGCGATCGTCCTTGGGCCTGCGATATATTGGCCGCCACCACGCAGCTGCGCGATCAAGTCATTGGCGTCGTTATAGCGGAAATCGGCCGCGCTGGTCCGGCTCGGCGACGGCGTGGCGGCGGCTGCCGCTGGGATAGCCTCTCGCGGCGAGAAGGCCGCGACCTGGGTGGGATTGATCTCGATATAGTCGATCCCGGACGGATCAAGCCTTGCCTTCAGGATCTGTTTGCAGAAGCTCGCACCCGCGCCGCGCTCGCCGCTGACGAAGCAGAGCCGCTCGCGCGGCGCCGATCGCCGGATCCAGTCCTCGAACCGGTCGCGGCTGAACCAGGGGTGGAAGGCTGGAAGACTGGCGGTGAGCGACGGGTCGGCTCCACCCAAAACCGCGCGGACGGCACTATCCCAGTTCGCCGCGAACGCCGGATCGGCGAGCCGCTGGCCGGCGCGATAAAGCTCACCGACCATCTCTGCATCCTCGAACTCGATACCCTGAACCACGACCCGCGACAGCATCGGGTCGCGGCCGGGGGGACTTTTCTGATGGTTACGGATGGCGGCGATGCTGATACCGCGATTGAATGGCTCGTTCTTGCCTCCGACCGGCAGATTGACGCAGCCTTCATGGATGCCGGCCAATTTGCCTAGATCGTTGATGCAACAGGCGCCTGACATGCCCTGAACAGCGTTCGCCTTGTGCAGCCAACGCCCTCCTCCCGCATTGGCGTTGACCACAACATCGATGTCGACGACGCCCGCGTTGCCGCCGGGATAGCCCGTTGTCCAGCATCTGCGTTGTGCCTCTACGCCTGCGGGCGGATCTACGACAA
The DNA here is from genome assembly GCF_042432495.1 of Pseudochelatococcus lubricantis. Taxonomy (NCBI): domain Bacteria; kingdom Pseudomonadati; phylum Pseudomonadota; class Alphaproteobacteria; order Hyphomicrobiales; family Chelatococcaceae; genus Pseudochelatococcus; species Pseudochelatococcus lubricantis. The sequence goes on from NZ_JBHLXC010000024.1 coordinate 60,522, forward strand.
CCGGTTTTACATGCTCGACACGCTGCGCCAGCCTGATGAGCGCATAATCGAGCGTGGGCTCGGGCGGGGAAGCAAGGCTGAGATTGAGCAGGTTCGGCCATTGACCCCAAGGTTTGGAAAACGCGACCATAGCATCCTTGGCCGCCGCGCGTACCTGAACGCGATTGGTCGTCGACGTCCCATCACGCGGCCTGAAACTGAAGATCAAGTCCTCGAAAATATGGTCGGCCCATGTCCGCGCATCGTCCTTTACCGCGCAGTCGAGGACGACATGAGCGGCGGTCAGCACCATGTCCGGGCGGACCAGGAAAGCGGTCCCCCGGAACCCCTGCGGTCCCACAACCATGGCGCAGGCGTCATATGCGTGATAGACTGCGAGCAAAGACTTCGGATCAAGGAAGCCCGTAGCCCGATTGATGATCGCCTGCATGATGCCGCCGCCACTCGTCAGCGGCAACATGGTGGCGATTTCCGCGGCGTCGCGCCCCGCGTCCGCTTCCCACTTGCCGATGACATCAGCGAGCCGGTCGAGAAAGCCGAACGACGCCGCCTCCAGACAGGCGGCCCGGATCATCGACGCTCCCCCGCCCGCGACCAGTTCCTCCCAAGAGCGCGCACTGTCACGCGGATAGGTCGATTTGTAGCAGGCCTTGAAATCATCAAGTGGCAACTTCGTCCATCCCGCGAGATAGACAGCCGGATCGAAAGACTGGTCGTCACCGTCAGCCAAAAGGCACCCCCAGCGGCTCCAGTGTCGCCCGTGCCTTAGCGAAAGACAGGGCATAGTTGGACTCCACGGTCTCGCCCCCAAAATGGAGCGCGAAACCGGGCGCGCCATCATCGAGCCAAGCTACAACCAGCGCGCCCGACGCTCCACCGAACGTTGTTGCATCATGTCCTATCGCCCGCTTGCCGATGTCCTCGGGATGCGTGCCGAGACCATGCCGAAACCGCCCCGGCGCAAGGCGCTTGATTCCGAATCGCCTGCGGAAGAGTTCACTCACGACGAAATTCCAGTCGACCTTATCGCCCTTATTCTTCGCCGGCTCTCCCGGAAATCCAATCAACGCCAATGAGGTCACTTCTCCTGTCGCATATTCTGAGCTCGGGCTGAGCGGCGAGACTGCATCGGGCAGGATAACGCCCTCGTCGAGCGGCTCGAGCCGGCAAACGGCGGCATCGACGCCGGAGAACACCGCCCCGGCGCCCACCGGAAGCCGCACCTCCGCTATCCGGAAGCGCTTAGTATCGAATGCGCCCGTTTCGCCCGCAAAATCAATCTCCAGGTTGCCCTCGACGATGAGGCGACTGCCATCTTCGCGCATGGCCACACCATGCAACCTGCGCGCCTGATCAACGACGTGGTAATTGGTAAGAACGAGCCGGTCGGCACGATCGATTAGCGTGCCGCTGCCGATATAATAGCTTGCGTTGCCACCCGCGGGCTGGATGCGGCCCACGGCGGCCGCAACCTTCTCGATCGCGTCCCGGGACGCGACGAGCGGCCCTTCCCAGCCGCCAATGAAGGGATCGTCCATGGCGACCCGCGATCCGCGCAGCACAAAACTTGGGCGACTACCATCAGCGATGATAATCGCCTCCATTGCACACAGCTCGTCCAAACTGAGCGCGAAGTTTCCGGACTTGACCTTCTGGAGCGCCGGCTCGGCATGCGTAAGCAATAGACCGAGCGCCTTCTCGCGCTTGAATTCTTCGTCGCCGCAGGATTCCGCAGTTGCCGGAGGCTCTGCGCCGCCACCTTCTGAACCTTGAGCGAGCATTTCGAGCTGCATTGTCACCCGATCAAGGATTGTATCTGGTGCGGAGGGGGCGGCCGCGCCCTCCGTCATCGACAGGCATTCGGCGCGCGGGCCGCCCACCATCTCACTCAACGCAAGTATCCCTGCGAAGGTCTTCGCTCGCTGCTCATCCATCGCGTCCTCTCCTTAGACGGACAGGAGAAGTTCGCAGTCGGCCATCAGTGGGTCGCCGGCTACCGCCTCGGCAACAACCCCACCACCGTCAACGAGCTTCATTGACCGGTACACACCCTTCTCGAAGATCAGGCGAACTGCTTGAAATGCAAAGACGAGCGGAATCTTGCCCTCGAACTTGACCGCCGTACTGCCCGTTCCGGTGGACGACACCTTGAGATTGCCGCCGACAGCGTTGGAGAGCACCGGCACGTTGATGCCGACCGCATTCTTCTTTTCATCAGTAGCCGCCACATTGAGCGATGCCGCCTTCAAGGTGCTGGTGACCACATAGACCTGGTCGGCCTCGAGCATCTCCGCGGCAGCTCGCGCAAAGGGACTAACCTTGGCGGAGGCAAGGAACTGATCTATCAGTGCCAGTTCGGCGGCATTCTCGAGTGTTCCGCCATATTCCATCTCCATCTTCGCCGCCTTGGCATAGGAAAGGCTAAGTCCAAGCGTCGAACCGCCGAGCGCCGAGATCAACCCGCCAAGGATATTGAGGCCAACGCCAACGTCCAGCGACGCAGTTTTAGTGATAGCGATACTGGGCCCAGACCGGTCAGCGCTGATCGCCGGAATCGCAGGACCGTCGGTCGCAGGTACGAACACCGAGGTCAAATCGCCTAATCGCTTCAGCCGTTTATTGTCTGAAACCAGCAATTGCGTTGGGTGCAAGTCGACCCGAGGCAGCTGTACGACATTATATCCGATCGTTTTGAGCGCGCTGAGCGCCGGATCCTTACAGTTAGGAAGAACCCCCATTTACCCCCCCATTTATATGGATATCATTGTCACTTACGGCATTCAAAAACGAAGCTCTGCTAGCTTAGAAAATTCAACTCTTATTCTGGCTTCTTCGGTATTTTCGACGTTCAATAAGAACACCGCCCGTTCGTTTTCTCTATGGTAGAATCACGCTACGCCGAATTGCAGTCCAGTTTTTAATGGCCTCAGTGAATACTACCGTAGGTTTTTGATTAGTGCCACTTCTATTTATTCAAGCGTGACTGCAGGAGTGATTTCAAAAATTGATAAAGCTTTGGGAAAGGTCAGCGCGATTTGAGTGCGACTTATAGGAGGGCTATGGCGTAGCTGTAGCTCTCATCATCACCCGGCGCGGCGCGCCACATTCCGCCGATTACCGCACAAAATATGTTCGTTTCTCTTTTATTTTCAAATATATAGGGCGTTCTACCAATTTTGACGTGTTTGTCATGAATGCCCTACCATTCGGCAAATCGAAAAAGGAAGCTCGCTGCTACCAACGCAAGGTCTAGATCGCGTGATTAATTCAGCGATCATGCGCGCCTCATGGGCGCGCGCTGCATTGTTTCCGCTAGCCTCCTGAGGAACGTGTCGAGCTCTCCATTTTCGAGCAGTTCAAAAGCGAGCAGCTTTGCGTCTGTCACACTTGAAAAGTTTTTCTTCCCGCGAACATTGTTAACGCGTAGCCTGAACTCGTCACCTGCGGGTTCAACTATCAAATCCGCGCCCTTCTGGTGAATACGAAACGTACCGTCATCACCAGACTTCCAGCGCGTGGATCGAATGAAGCGCTGCTATCGCGCCTCGAAACGGCGAACAGAGTCCATGTGGTTGCTGGCAAGTGTCGTATCTGTCAGATGGTCGCAGCAGATTTCACCAACCTCAAGTGAGGGCCACTTGGCATGTCGGACAAAGAAAACGTGACGGATAGACGTGCCGCATAGCTCGCACTCGCCCGAGGGCTCGCCCAAATCGTCGTAACCGACACACTCCCACCCCGTGAAGGGCTGCACGATCCCATGTTCACCGGCATGGCACCCCCTACACAACGTCTCGCACAGTTCGTAGGGATATTCCCACGGCAACTTTCCGGACAGATATTCCTTGTGGTGAACTTGTAGGATCGCCCCTTGCCGGCGGCTACTGCCGCAGCGCACACAAGCTCCGCCGTCGAGTTCGATGACCTCTTCTCGGAACTTCAGCCAGTCCTTGCGATGGTAGCGGCGCACGGCGTAGGTTTCCCAAGCTTGGTTCCCACGAAATATACTCGATTCTCGACCGGCGACGGAATAGCATTGGCCGTCACAGTCACAGACTGTGCGGATGATTTTCTTGCGATAGATCGTATATTGAGATTTTTATCGGATTACGAACTCGGTATGATATTGATGTCCCACCGTTTCTCCGCATTGTTGTTCGTTCGTGCTGTGCTCACAGCGAATGCAGCCGATTCACGCTAATATCCATACTTATTCTGACGATCCTTGAACGCCTTTTCGCCACCCTCCATTGTCGAGGTGATCACCTTGCAAATCAGCGGCGCATCAATCGCCCCAGCGCACTCGAACTGACGCTCGCCGGTGTCCTTTACATCAAGATGACCGACCAGTTCGGAGGAGCCATTGACCACGATGTTTGCGTTGTGGCTGGCAAAGATGAGTTGGCGGTTCTGCTTTGCGGTGTGAAGCTGGTCGGTGAGATCGGCAATGATTCTGTTGTCCAAGTCGCCTTCGGGTTGGTCAATGATCAGAGGTCCGCCCGGCTGCTCAAGAAGCATAAACAGAAGGGCTGCCGCCCTCTGACCTTCGGACGCTTTCTCGAATGAGATTTCGCGCATTCCGTCGCAATAGGACAGCGCTATTTCCGGGCGGGGTACTGCTGCCGCGATAGCTTCAACACGCGACGTGTCCATGCGTTCCGTGACCGCGGCCCGGATACGCTCGGTATCACCGAGAATCTTCAACAGTTCGGCGCATGCTGGCTGCTGCTCTCCGCTCGCCGCACCCATCTGCCGCCAATAGAGCAGCGACAAGCAATCTGTCCGGAGACGATCAAGAACGTCCCAAACCGACCCCGATGCCAGCGCCTCTTCGAGAGCCCTGAGGCGGGTAGCCTCCTGTGAACCTGTCTTGGCTGCTATAAGGTCCACCGCATCCTTGATGTCGGAGGTATCGCCCGCAATGTCGACCGCAGCTTTTATCTTTCCACTCGAAAGCTTTTCAATCTCGCTCGCCCATTGCTGCGTGCGCTCGGCTCGTCGGTCGTGAATTTGCCGGAGGTTGGCAAGCGCCTGGGTTAATCCGGAAGCGGGGTCGCCGTCCGCTTTCAGCTTTGCTTCCAGAGTGCCTATTTGATTGGTGAGGTCGGTGATCTCCTCACGGAGCTTGATGATTTGACTGGTGACGGTCTTGTGCGCGCCGAGTTTCTCAAGCACGCGGTCACGCGCCGTTCGCGCTTCCTTGAACCCTGTAGCCCACTCTGCCTCTGCCGTAGCTAGAACTGCTCGTTTCTCCTTTAACTCCTTCAGCAGTTTTTCGATTCCGCCAGCGAACGATTTGTAGAGTGCGACGTAATGTTGCCGAATGGCGTCAGCACCCTCTGCGTCGCCCGTCAGGTCGCGCTGGTTCAGCAGTTCGGATGCGGAAGAGTCGAGGTCGTCAACAATTTGGTTGGCGTGCTTTGACGCGAGAAGCCTCTTGGACTCGAAGTCGTTGGCTTTGTCGAAGCGGCTGACAATGGCCTGATCGTCTTCGGAAAGCGTGGGAAGCGTTTTTTCTAGGGCTTCGACACGTTGCCTGACGGAATCACGGGTTGTGGTCAGCTTGCGCAATCTGGATTGCTGCGCCCAATTCTCGACAAGGGCCTGAATGGCTGCCTTGATCTTGCTTTTTGCGGACTCGATGTCCGCCGCCAACCGGTCGTCTTCTCGCTTGTAGTCCGGATTGACGAATTGAAGTAGGTCGGAAAGCTGGGTCCTCTGCCCCGCTTGTTTGCCGATCTCCGCGAGTTCGCCCTGACTGTACACGACAGCGGGGAACAGTGCCCGCAGCTCTTTGACCGTAATCGTTTGGGTGGAACCGTTCGGATAAGTAATCTGCGGCTGATACGCGGTAGCCTGGCTGCGTACAATCTTGAATGTCGCCCTGTCCTGTACGATCGTGAGGGTTACACGCCCGCTCTTCGTCATAAGCGTATCGTTGGCAAGGTCGTGAAGCCTCTGAGTGCCGGAATAGTGGTCGCGGGGAACGTCGTAACAACTCCGGCCAAGGCCGAACGAAATGTACTCAAGGAAAGAGCTTTTGCCGCTGCCACGCCCACCGATTACAGCATTGAGTTCGGGGCTGAGCGGGAGCGCCGTGTGTTGAAGTATGGCGGAACCTTCAACCTCAATGCTGGCGATGACGAGCGAAGGGAGCTTCGGTTCCTCGATGCTGACGCGGGAACGGTGCCCAAGGAACGCCTGTCGGATGGCTTCAGCGGTGGGGGCAGCAAGTTTGACCCAGGCATTGTTCTGGCCAAGCGTGGCATAATCAGACGAACGGCTATCGGACGTCGGGAGCGGATAGATTTCGCGCACCGACCAATTCTTGTCTTCGCCTGACAAGCGACGCTGATTCTTGGTTCCAAGCGTTTTGATGGTTTGGCCGCAATCAAGATAGCCGCCTACATAAGGCATGCGGCGAAAATCAGCGTGTGCACCGTCCGTCAGGACTGTGTGGCTGTTCCCTTGCGAGACATTCGGCAGGACGATATATCTACCCCGCAATCCATCCAGCTCATCGAGCAAGCCCCCAATGTCGGCGTAGTTGCTGGTTAGCTGTGTGACAGTCGGACCTTTCGAGCTCTTCTCGTCAAGATCAGCATAGACTATCCCGAGCTTGCCCTGTGCCTGCTTTCGCCAATCTTCCGACAGATCGGCATCGAAGATGATCAGGCACTGCCTGCCGCCGCTTGCCGTAAGCTCCATCCCTGGAAAGAGCCATAGATCAAAATTGGGATCGGCCATCTTTCGGGCAGCGATTTCCTGCTGCACATAAGGAACCATGATCATTTCATGATGGTCCGTAAGCGCGACCACTTCCAGCACTTTGGTGAGGCAGTGGTTCACAAAGCCCTTGGCCCATGCCGCGCGCGCCGCGTCAACATCTTGTACTGTTGCCTTCCCGCCGGTTCCGGCCAGCTCCTCGCCTTGACCAATTGGACGTGGCCCCGTCCAGTTCGGATCACGCGGCGTGTGCACCTGGAAGTCGCACTTCCTCCAATAGGCAAATGTCATGTCTCCCCGCCCCAACCCTAATATACTCGCTGTTCCTTTACTCTCGCTGCCTAGGTTCTCGCTTGCAGCCTCATCATCGATTTCAATGAAGCCTTCCGCGCTGGGGCGGATACGGCGGGCTCAAACGCCTGGCCAGCCAGCGCCGTGGCGGCTTTCTCGATCTCGACGGCGTTCATGCGTCACCCGCCTCGGTTGTCGCCGGTTCCTTCGCGTCTGCACCGGGTGCGGCGTTACCGTCGTCCTCGCCCTCGATCAGGATTCCCTCCAGGAACTCCCGGTGACGCTCCTGCAAATACGCTAGCGCCTGTCCATCATCGACGCGATGCTCCAGCTTCTCTTTTACGAACTGGAGGCGGGCGTTGTTCTCTTCCAGGATTTCTCCCCATGTCTTCACGCCGACCGACACGCGCGCGCCCTTCTGGATCAGACGCCGCTGCGGGTCCGGGCCGTTGCGTATGCGGGCCTCCACCTCCTTGTTGTATTCATCGGAGACGAGCCAGAAGTGCCAGCGCAGACCCTCGACGCGATTGAAGCGCGGGTCTTCCTCGACCGCGAGGGCGTATCCCTCGATCTGCATCAAGTGGGTGGCGGTGATCGTCACCCTGGGAGCCTTCAGCTCAATGACTAGGTGTTCCAGGTCGTTGTGACGGTGGCGACGCTGCGCACGGGATAGCATGAGATCGACGATACCGCGTGTCTTGTTAATGACCTTCACGGGGTCATCAATCACTAGGTCCGGATCAAGCTTCTCCCGATGCGCTTTCAGAACTGTGGTGAGGTCCTTGTCGCTGGCCCATAGATTGTACTCTTCGCCAAATACCCAGGTGTTCTGCTCCAAAATTTTGTGAAGCTGCGAGCGTTCCCGGAGTTTTTGGCGAGCCTCATAGTCGAACAGGATGAAGCGCAGCGCCTCCAGGAATTTGAGGCGATCGGCAACCAGCGTCGCCGCACTGATGATGCCAGAAAGGTCGGTTTCGTCGAGAAGGTCCGCAAGCTCCTTCTGCTTGCGTTTAGGCAGCTTCAGGACCTCATCGAGAATGCGCTGTAACTCGGTGGGACTTCGCTCAATAGCGTGGCGTAGCAACCGCAGATGCAGGGCGGCTTGTTTGGGAGGCGTCTCGCGAAAATCGGGCGATGCATCCTGGACGGTGACAGCCACGATGTCGAAAATCTGGCGCTCTGCCGTTTCGAGCGGCGTGGCGGCATCCCCTTCGTAGGGATAGATTTTCTTTTCCTTCCACTGATCGACGACTATCCGCGCCCGCTCTGCCGCGCGCGACCGAAACAGTTCCTTGATCTTGTCGCGGGCTTCTTCGATGGCATTCGCTAGGGCAGGAACCATTTCGGCGAGGTCCAGCCGGCCGTCGCGGTGCAGGTCGCGAATGAAGCTGGATTTCAGGTAAGCGGAAAAATGGAAATCCCCGACGTGAAAGCGAGTCTCAACCTGCGAGAGAGGAAATCCCTGCTCACTACATAGATACAAGGTGCGGCGGGTCTGCCTGCGCCATTCGATGACTTCGAGAACGACGCTGTGCGGTGTGTCTTGCTCGTCGAGAATAGGTGTCAGATCAAATTCCCATGTGCCGGCGATGGCAAGGTTTGGGTCGATCCTTTCGCTGCCGATAGCAATGCTAACGTCGCGGTAGTCCTTGAGGTAGATAGCGAAAATTTCCGACAGCTCTTGGACAGCGTTCTCGGGCTTGAGCGACGAGAATTGTCTTTTTAGTTCTGAAATGACAACCGTCACGCCTCGCGCCGCGCCGGGTGCGGGCTGTTCGTCGGAAATGCGGACGCGCTCGATCTCACGTTCAAGCACGGCTATATCGTAGCGGGATAGCGTGCCGCCGTTGTCATAGACGACTTTCCAGTCAACGACGTTTCCGAGCGCAAAAGCCTTGAAGCGACCTCTGCCTTCCTGGCCGTGAAGCATGCGGTTAAGGCTGAGCGTGCCGAGCCGCTGCCGTTTCCAGGAGCCGCCCAAGTTCTGAAAAAGCTGCGGAGCATCGGCGCGCGGCATGCCGTGCCCGTTGTCGGTCACGACGATTTTGGACATGCCGCCAAGAGCGTCATTTTCGATCTCGACATTGACGGCGGTCGCATCGGCGTCGAGTCCATTCCAGATCAATTCGGCCAGAGCCTGGATCGGCTGAGCCTTCGCCTGCCGTTCCAGAAAATCGGGCCTGACTTCGACCTTGATCTCTTCCATTTCTTCCCCCCCGAACCCCCGCCTTATGGGTTTTATGGCGCGTTCGCGCCCGCCGCTTCGGGCCGGATGGGCAGCCCGGCGATCTCGCGACCGGCCTTCTCCTGCGCGACACGGATGTCAAAGGCGCTTTGGAGGTTGAGCCAGAACTGTGCGGTGTTGCCGAACCAGTGGCCGAGGCGCAAAGCGGTGTCTCCGGTGATGCCGCGCCGGCCGTGAATGATCTGCGTTACCCGGTTGGCGGGCACGTTTATCTGGCGCGCCAGCTCGGTTGGCGTCACGCCGATCTCCTGCAATTCATCGGCGAGGATTTCGCCGGGATGGATGGGGGGCCGTGCCATAGCTTTCTCGCCTCATCTAGTGATAATCTACAATCTCGACCTCCGATGGCCCGGCAGCGCCCTGCGGCCACTCGAAGCAAATCCGCCATTGGGAATTGATGCGGATGCTGTATTGGCCGCGCCTGTCGCCGCGAAGCGCCTCCAGACGGTTGCTCGGCAAGCCGCGCAAATCGTCGAGGCTCGTCGCGGCCTCCAGAATTTCAAGGCGCTTCCACGCCTGCCGGTCGAAACCCTGAAACTCCCTGACGAACGTGCCATCGGCGAAGGCTTGGGTCCGTTTGTCGCGGAAGCTCAGAATCATACAGATAAGATAGCAGGCTGTGACGATTTACGTCAATCGTACATTCTGGCTTTGTATCAAGCCGCCCTAGGCGTAGCGATGAATCCGTCACATCGTTCGCTGGCCTTGACACCCGGCCTGCGCGGCGACCCGATCTCGCAGCTGAGCCGTTGATGCAGGCCGACGAAGCCGCTTTGGCGATGGGCGTGCAAGAATCTTCTACAATTTCAAAGGGTTTAAGGCCCTTCGACGAAGGCGAATTTAGAGGGCTATGGCGTAAACATAACTATCATCTTCACCCGGTGCGGTGCGCCAATAAAATCAATAGGTTAGCGGCATTTCGCTAAGAAGTCATTGATAGCGGGCAGGCTATGGGTAGGTAGGGGCGACACGCTTAGAACGCAATCAGCCAATGCACTGGTTATCGTCACACAACCGTTCCGAGTTTTTGGCTGTTCCGCAGTTGGTCCGTTTCGAATACGGCCGGGGCCGCGACGGTTTTGAACCAACCCTGCTTATCAAGGGCAGCACCCTTTTATTGAAATATGTGGTGTTAGGCGCGCGTATACAGCTTGCCTTTGCCATGTTTGGCGGCCGCCTGCTGTGCGCGTTGAAGGTCTGTGATGACGGCGATCAGGGCGGCATCTTGTGGTCAGTTGTGGAACGCGAACAGGAATTGAATGGCATTCGCGGCTTGGCGGGCGGCCAACCGTTGGTAGCATTTCTTTTTAACGAGCTTGCCGTGAATGTCGCTTGGAACGACTTGGCTACGTCGGGCACTTTGGAACGCCTCGCCGCATGGACGGAAAGCGCGACGCTAGGCAGCGTTGACTATGCGACATTAACGACGGCGGTTCGCCCGATGATGGACCGACTTCACCAATCCGGCGCAAGCGACGATGAATGGTTGGCTTTGGAGGTTGGCGGAAGGTCCGATTGGAAAGCAGTCAAAAACCACTTTATCACAGCGAGCGCGTCAGCCAGTCTGATTAACCTGTTCGACGGCGACGAAGGCAATCAGCAAGAGCAATTGGGCGTCTGGCTTACTGATAACCTTCAGCCTTCGGGCACATATCACAGCCCGCAAATTCCCAAGGGCGCTGGAACGCGCGAATTGACCGATATACTGCTAAGCCATGAGTTCGGCGCGGCACTGATTGAATCGAAAACCCTTTCGATACTAGCGCGGGAACGCCTGCCCGAAAGGGCGAAGTTAAAGCGCGACATTTCCGCTCATATTGGCAAAGCATTCGCCCAATTGCGGGGTGCGATGCGGGCGCTTAAGTCCGGCGTTCCGGTGACAAGTCCGAGTGGTGATACGCTAACCGTCAAGCGGGAAAAGCCTGCCCATGCAATCGTTCTAGTCCCCGATTTGGAACTTGTAGAAGATCATGCCGCCTTTGGCGTCGAGTTCATACACGATTTCATGCGGGCAACTGGCGGCTTCCCGCACTTGCTCGACATTTCGGAGTTGCTTCGCATTGTACAGGCCGCCGAGATGATTGCAGCGCGAGGCAAGACGACTACTCCGATGATGGCATTCGACTATTACCTTATGGAACGAGCTAAAAAATCGGCCGATGCTGGGACACTGTGCATTGAAGTGCTCTTGCGCTTTGCCAACGATGAAGCGGAAATAAACTAAAGGCGCGCTATGACCGCGCCGCGCCAATCAAGGCCCGTTGCTGCACCGTCAAAGCGACTTCCCATTCGGCATTGGTGCCGTAGTCCACCACGACCATAACCCTGCCCCTACATGGGAAGCCCTTGGCTTCGAACGTCGCCGGGTCTACGAACACGACGCGATTCGCCGTTCGCTTTTTCGCCCGCCTCGCCTCAAGCTTGGCGATGCGTGCGGCAAGTCCGATGCGTGCCATCAATGCCGCCCCCGCTGTTCCTAGGCTTCGATGCGCGCTTCAAGCTCGCTGTCCGCCATGATCCGCGCCATCATCACAAGGATGTTCGCCAAGCGGCTTGCATCGCCAACGTCAATGTCGTTGCGGCGAGCTTCGCGGTAGAGCTTCGCAAGCTCTTTCCGAACGTCCCACACGGTATCGAGCTTCGCCCGCACATACTGCTTAGGGGGCGGGGGTGCCGCGTATTCCTCTGTTTCGACAACGGGTTGTCCGTCGTCATCGTGCAAATCTGCGCTGCTTTTCACCGCCTCAATCCTTCACTTATGCCCGCCAACCAAGGCGATGCGCCGGGACCGCGGGCAGCATGCTTCGAGAAGTCTGACCGCCCGCGTCGTCGCGCAAGTAATAGTCTCGACTATCGCTTGCACGACAGTAATTGACATGTATATCTCTCACTTACCCTCCTAATTATATTTATATTTTAGCACATATAAAAATAATAAATTATTCATTAAATCAGTAATAATATAAAAATCTCCTGTGATATAATAAAAATTTATTTGCGATTCATTGAAATTCGGTCGAAATTGGAATGCGCCGACCGATTCATCCGTTACTTGACGGCTTCAGGCTGGCTGTTTTTCCGCCTGAAGCTGGAGCTGTCTCTCCAGCTTGCAATAAGCATCTTTCGTTCTTTCATCCGCCTTGTGTACTATCTCGCAAATCAGGCGCCCGGCTCGCAGCGTATCCAGCATCGCGCTAGCCTGAGCGGAGGACAGCATGTTCAGCAACGCCCCATAGGCTTCGAGCGCAGAGGCTTTGTTATTGTAAAATGCGGTGCAGGGACCCGGGACACTGTATATATCCTTGGATTCCAGCAGTTCTAGAAGAAAAGCATCCCGCTCTTTCTCGGTCAGATTGAGCCCTCTCAGCAATCCCCCGAAGGCATCAATCGCCGCAACCTGATTATATTGCAATGCCTTGTGAAGTCCCGGAACATTCTCTCTCGGACACCCGGCTTTCAGGAGGTCAGGTAGAATGGCGGCGCGCTCTTCAGGCTTTAAATCGAGCGACTTCAGCAACGCGCCGAAGGCAGTAATCGCAGCAGCCTGATTGTACTGCAAAGCTACATTGAGTCCCGGTACACCGTCCGCCCGCCTGGCCGCCAACAAACCGGGCAGAAAAGCCTTGCGCTCTTTCGGCGTGGAGTCGAGCGCCTTCAGCAGTGCTCCGAAGGCATCGATCGCGATAGCACGATTATTTTGTAACGCCATGTAGAGCCCCGGGACACCATCTGCATCCTTGGCCTCCAGCAGGCGGTGACGCTCTGCGGCGTCGGGAATGGCTTCCATTCTCTGCCGGACGGTATCGAAGGCTGCCTGATCGCCACCATATCTGAGCAGTTGATGAAGCAGCATTTCGGAAACGCCATGCTTCGACTCCGCTTCAACCGTCACAAACCTGGGCTGTTGCATCCCCGTTGTATCCATGCAATCGAACAGAATTACTTCCTTCTCATTGGCACGGAAATAAGCCTTATAGTAACTGTCACCGAGAAAATGACGCAGCGCATATTGAGTGTTTTCAAAACCGGCCGGATTATCAAGCTGGCAGCGAACTTTGACATCCGTCCTGTTGGGGTCGAAAAATCGCACGACATACCCGTCACGCTCTCCGGCCTTGCCGGGCTTCCTGTGCAGTTCGAGCGCCATGACGTGATCGTCGGAAAGAACCAGAAAATGCTTCTTCTCGCCTGACTGCATGCTGCGGAAAAAGCTCGAAAGGTGGAGTCCGAATCTATCATTACTGACAATATGCTTTTCGGACGCCTTCTCCGTCATTCTCTCGTATTCGACTTCGATGTCGCGTCTGACGTTTCTGGCTATAAGTTCCTTGCTTCCAAAGAGCTGATGCGGCAACAGCTTGGCGGCGGTGCGCGCTTCCGAAATGAACCGTGTGGCCAGATGGCGGCATACGATGCGGTCCTTCTCGCTGGACCCGCCGTCAAAATAAGCCTTTCCATTAAACTTGCCGGGAGCCGCGACGTAGCGCTCCGAATAATAGGGAAGGCGCTTGTCATGTTTCGGTTGATGCAACCCGCCTGGCAAAAGCCTTGCATCGTCAAGAATACGCACGTGAGCGTGCTCGGAGACCTGGACCTTGCGCTGTGAAAGAAGCGTCTGATTGGTCGCGGTCGCATTGCGCACCGCCGTTGTATCGGGCGTCCGTGCTCTCCATCCAGACGGCGCCGACAGTGTACCCTTCAAATCTTGACTACCTCCCCTTTCGCGCAAGTTATAATCTCGAAAATCCCCCGAATAGAACCTTTTATATTGTGTATCTTTCATATTCTTCCCGAAATTAAAATAATAATTAATCTATATACATCAGAACAATACGGAAAATTTTTAACCGTACCATAATTATAAAAGACAGATATCCATGTGGCAAGCGCTTCCGTGGCTTTTCTAGAAATACAAATATTTCAAATGTTCTATGTATAATTCTTGCAACTGGATGATCGACCATGATTCTGGGCCATTTCTGCGTTTCGTTGAAACGCAGAAATGGCGAGAGGAGGGCCCGCCGTCGTCTCTTGCAGGGGGTAGACGGCCCGTTTCACGCCGGGATGGCAGTCTTCGAGCCGCCGTATTGGCCCACCGCGAATTCGTTGGCGACGCCGGCCCGCAAGCCCTGCCTGTCCGCCGCGATGCCGAGCTGCGGGAACAGGAGTTCGGCCACCCGGTAGGCTTCCTCAAGATGCGGATAGCCGGACCCGACGATCGTATCGATACCGACCGCCCGATATTCCCGCAGCCGCTCCGCGATCTGGTCCGGCGTGCCGACAAGCGCCGTGCCCACGCCCGTGCGCACGAGGCCGACGCCCGCCCACAGGTTGGGCGCGACAACGAGCCGGTCGCGCCGCCCGCCGTGCAGGGCGGCCTGCCGGCGCTGTCCTTCCGAATCCATCTCTTCCACAAAGCGCCGGTAGGTACGCTCGATCTGCTCGTCGGTGATGTTGCTGATCAGCCGGTCCGCCGCGCGCCAGGCTTCCTCTTCCGTCTCGCGGACGATGAAATGGATGCGCAAGCCGAAACGGATATTGCGCCCCTTCGCGGCAGCCTTACGGCGCACGGAAGCGAGCTTTTCCGCCACCTGCGCCACAGGCTCGCCCCATGTCAGGTAAAGATCGGTCGAAGACGCGGCCAGCTCCTGCCCCGCTTCGGACGAGCCGCCGAAATAGAGCGGCGGGCGCGGCGACTGGGCGGGCGGAAAATCGATGCGCGCACCCGCGACCTTGTAGTATTCGCCGTCGAAATTCACGGTTTCGCCGGTAACGAGGCGCGTCCAGATGTCGAGAAATTCGCGCCCCTGCCGGTAGCGCTCGTCATGGCCAAGGTGGATGCCATCGCCGGCAAGCTCGACAGGGTTGCCGCCCACCACGACATTGAGCAGCAGCCTGCCGCCGCTCAGCCGGTCGAGCGCCACGGTCTGACGCGCGGCGAAAGCAGGCGAGGTAACGCCAGGGCGCAACGCGACAAGGAACTTCAGCCTCTCCGTCACCGTGGCGAGGCCCGCCGCGGTGATCCAGGAATCCTCGCAGCTCTGGCCGGTGGGCAGCAGCACCCCGTTGAAGCCGAGCTGGTCGACCGCAATGGCGACCTGCTTGAAGTAGCCGAACTCCGGCCGCCGGCTGTACTGCTCCGACCCCAGATAACGGCCGTCGCCGTGGGTGGGAATGAACCAGAAGAAATTCAGCGGGGTGGCGGAAGACGACGTGGTACTCATCGGGATTCTCCGTTCATTGGTTGAATATAATATAGTATATAGAGAATATATTATTATGAATATTCGCGCCCACAAGAATACCCGGTCGCCATGGGGCTGTGGGAATCCATGCTTCGGCCGGCTGGAGACACGCTGCGGCCAGACGGCGAACCGGGCTCAGCCGGCTGCCGCACGCCGCTGCGTCTCTTCGGGACGGGCGGCGAAAAGCACCCGCGAGAGCTGGATGGCCTCCTCAAGCTGCTCACGGATGGCGCTCGATTCCCACGAGACCCCGCGCAGCGGATGGCCGACAGCGGACAACACCGGTGACGGTGCACCGTCGCGCCCGATGGCGGAGAGCGCCTCCGGATCGGCATCGATGCCGTAGCGCGTGGCGTGCGGACGCACGAATCCTTTCGCCAGAAGGCTGGCGACCAGCGGATCGTCGATGCGCGTCCAGTCGAACTCATGCCCGGCGCTATTGATCACCGCGTCGGCATGCAGCGTCGCGGGCTCCTGCTCGCCGCGGCGCCGCAGCGAAACCGCCACCCCTTCGCCGGGGCGGATTTCGAGACCGAGGACCCGCGCGCCGAGCCGTGTGACGCGCCCCTGCGCCTCCACCCGCGCGAGGAAGGCATGGGAAGCGGCGGCGGCGCGGTGCAGGGAGATATCCCAGTAGCTGCGCAGATGTCGGACGAAACGCAGTCGCTCGCGCGTGCTCAGCCCGGTCCAGAACACCGGCAGATGCGCCCGCAGCGTCGGCGCCAGCCGCTGCCAGTCGTCGCCTTGCGCGGCGATGGTGCGGCGCAGGCGCTGGGCGATGCGCAGGGCGCCAAGCGCCGTCGCCGGCACGGCAACGTCTGCAAGCCCATTCTCCAGCGGCGTCACGTCGCGCCGGGGCTGGACGATCAGGCCACGGCGCGATACGATGGTATAGTGGCCGCGGAAACCGCCCTTTTCCAGCGTGATCAGCGAATCGAGCATGGTCAGGCTCGACCCGAGCAGCAGCACGTGACGCTTGCGGAAAATGGACGGGTCGATGCCGTCCTTCCACAGGTCATCGACATAATACTGCTCCGCGCGGACACCCTCGGGCGCCGTCACCGGGCTGCGGCGCGGATAGAGCCCCGTGGCGAGGATTACCCTGTCCGCCGGGAGTTGCCTGCCCGACGCCAGCCGGACGGACACGCCGTCCGCCCCTGCGTCAAGATCGACCGCGCGCTCACGGACATGCTCGAACGCCACCCTACCCTCGCCGCGCGCCACGGCCTGGCGGAACGTGTCGTTGACATAGTCGCCATAGAGCCAGCGCGGCGGCGAACTTTTCGGGAAGTTGCCGCCGGGCGCCTGCCAGCCGCCCCGCGCCGCCCGCTCCGCGAGCCAGCGCACCAGATGGTCCGGATCCTCCGGGAACAGGCCGAACAACTGGGCGACACCGTTGACGACATGGTCGGGGTCGGGCGTGCTGTAGGCGATGCCGCGGCCGATGTCGGCGGCCGGGTCGACGATGGTCAGGCGAAGGGGAACAGCAGCGGCGTCGATGAGCTTGATCGCGGTCGCGGCGCCCGCGAACCCTCCTCCGATGATGACGACGCGCTGGGAATACGGATGGCTCGACATTGACTTTCTCGGCGGAATGTGAAGATGGCGCGGATCGTCAGCGCAGCGGAAAGCCAAGCGCACGGGCGAGTGCGAACAACCTGTCGCGCCCCTTGAGCGCCTGCGCCCGCCCGAGGCGTGACAGCACGTGCTGCGACCACGACGGATGCTCCTGTGCCTGCCCCTTCCAGAATGCATCGAGCACCCTGTCGTAGGTCTCGACCGCCTGCGGCTGACGCGAGGCGTCGTAGGTCTCGCGGTGCAGCACCGCCGCCTGCGGCAGCCTCGGTTTGACGGAGGCGGGCCGTTGCGGGTCCGGATAGCCGATGGCGAGGCCGAATACCGGGAAGACGTAAGGCGGCAGCTTGAGGCTTTCCGCCACCTCAAGCGGCCGGTTGCGGATCGCGCCGACGTAGACCGAGCCCAGCCCCAGCGATTCGAGCGCCACGACGGCATTCTGTGCCGCCAGCGTCGCGTCCACGACGCCGAGTACCAGGGATTCGAGGAATTCCGTGCCCTCGACCGTCACTTCATGAGCCTCACCGAGCGCGCGCACGCGCGACAGGTCCGCGAGCCAGACCAGAAACAGCGGCGCCTGGCGGATGAAATCCTGATCGCCGGCGAGTGCTGCGAGTTCCGCCTTGTGCGCGGGGTTCTCGACCGCAACGACGCTCCAGACCTGCAGGTTGGAGGAGGTCGACGCCGACTGCGCGGCGGCGACGAGCGTCTCGATGACATTCTCCGGCAACGTGTCGGGCACGAAGGCGCGCACGGAACGGTGGTTCAGCAACTGGCCGATCACCGCGTTCGACAGGATGTCGGCCGGACGCGCCTCGCCGTAACGTTCGGCGAGCAGCGACGCCACGCCGCTCCCGCCCTCATCCCCAACCGCTGCAGAAGAAACCCTCGTCATGTCAAACCTCGCCAAATCCCGATGCATGCATTGCAAGCATGAAAGCGCTATCCGGCCAAGTCAATATATATTCTATATATTATATAGAAATATTAACGGCCGCGATGATTCTCATGCTTCCACCGCTTCGCTCGCGGTTTCCCATCCGTTTGCCGGACGCGGCAGCCCGAGATGATCGCGCAGGGTCTCGCCGCGATATTCGGTACGGAAAATGCCCTTGCGTTGCAACAGGGGCACGACGTGATCGACGAAAACCTCCAGCCCCTCGGGCAGCACGTCCGGCATCAGGTTGAAACCGTCTGCGGCGCCGGAGAGGAACCACGCCTCGATGTCGTCGGCTATCGTCTCCGGCGTGCCCACCAGCAGCCGATGGCCGGTGCCCGTGCCGAGCCTGCGCAGCAATTGCCGCACGGTCAGCTTCTCCCGCCGGGCGAGTTCGATGGTTGCGCCGGAGAAAGTGTGCCCGCCGTCCTTCGGCGGAGCGACGTCGTCCGGCAAAGGCGCATCGAAGGACAGGCGCGCCGGATCGATCTGCAGCAGGCCGGCGATGCGCGCGAGGCCGTATTCGACGGGAAACAGTTCCCAGAGTTCCTCCTCCCGCCGCCTCGCGTCTTCCTCCGTGGCGCCGATGAGCGTGCTGAGGCCCGGCAGGAACGCGATGGGGCCGGTGCGCCCCAGGCTCCGGGCCCGCGCCCGGACGTCGGCGGCGAAGGCGATTCCCTCCTCCTGCGTCCGGGCGACGGAGAAGATGGCTTCGGCGTGGCGCGCCGCGAGGTCGCGACCATCGCCGGAGCCACCCGCCTGCACCAGCACCGGGCGTCCCTGTCGCGAGCGCGGCACGTTGAGGGGCCCGCGTACCTTGAAATGCGCGCCTTCGTGGTCGATCGGATGCACGCGGCCGATATCGACGAAGCGGCCGGTGGCCTTGTCGCCGACCAGCGCGCCGTCCTCCCAGCTATCCCATAGCTTGACGACCACATCCGCAAATTCGGCGGCGCGCTCGTATCGTTCGCGATGGGCGACGACGCCGTCGAGGCCGAAATTGCGCGCCGCCGCCGAATCGGCAGTCGTGACGATGTTCCAGCCCACGCGGCCGTTGCTGGCGAGATCGAGCGTCGCGAAACGGCGCGCGATGTTGTAGGGATCGTTGAAGGACGTGGAGGCCGTGCCGATGAGCCCGATGTGCCGGGTATGCGCAGCCACCGTGGCGAGGATGATCGTCGGCTCCAGCGCCTGGTAGGGGCGATACTCCGGACGCTCCGCGAAGACGGGAGTGTCGGCGAGGAAGACCGCGTCGAACTTGCCCCGCTCCGCGATGCGTGCGTTACGGACATAATGATTGACGTCGACGAACGCCGACGGGTCGCTCGCGGGCGCCCGCCATGCGGAGGCATAGAAGCCTGAATTCAGGATGTTGATGTTCAGATGCAGTTCGCGACGGCCCATGGTCGTCTGTCCTTTCGCCTCGTGACTCCGTGAGCGGGCTCACGCCGTCTTCTGCTCTTCCGTCGGGATGCCCACGCTCGGCCGCGTCCGGTCGATGACGCCGGTGACGGCGTACTGCCCCGCATTGCGGTCGTGATAGATGCGCGGGTTGTGCGAGGAAATGGTGCGCGCGTTGCGCCAGTGGCGGTCGAGGCCATGGGTGCGCTTGGCGGCGGATGCACCGAGCGCGTCGAAGAGAACCGTCGTCGCATTGAGCACGAGATCGCTCACGACCGAGACCGACTGGTTGACCTCCAGTTCGGAAAGGTCATAGGCCAGCGCGCGCGCTTCCTCGCCAAGTTCCGTGTCGAACTGGGCGTCGTGGGCGCGCTGCAGCGCTTCCGCCACCTTGAGCGCGATGGCGGCGGCGGCGTAGGCGGCGTTGCGCACCTTTCCCACGACCTGCAGGATCTGCGGATCGCCGGCGGCGGAAAAGCCGTTGCCGCGCGCATAGACGCGCTGGCGCCCGGAGACATGACGGGCAACGTCGACGGAAGCGGCGCGTGCGATGCCGGCGAGCGTTGCAAGATGCACCAGCTGGTAGAAGCCGGTTGCATACGGGAAACGATCCACGCCCGGCTTGACGGAACCTGCATCGAGGGCGACGTTGTCGAAGCGTGTCGTGCCGCTGGCGGTCAGCGACTGGCCGAAACCGTCCCAGTCATCAAGAATGGTGACCCCTTTCGCGGTCGTCGGCACCAGCACCAGACGGACCTCGCCCTCCTCGTCGGTAGCGGCCGCCCCCACCCAGTCCGCATACAGCGAACCCGTAGTGTAATACTTCTCGCCGTCGATGATCCACCCGTCCCCTTCGCGCCGCAGCGTCGTGGACTGCGTGCCAAGGGCCGTCGCACCGATCTCGGAATGGCCGCTGCCAACCGTCTGCCCCGCCGCGACACGCTCCAGCCACCGCGAGCGCCAGGCTTCGTCGCCGCTGCTGAAGACGTCCTCGATGAAACCGAAGTGCGCGCGCACCGAATTGGTGACGTTGGGATCGGCTTCGGAAAGCTCGATCAGCAAGGCGAAGAGTTCCGGCAGGCTAGCCCCCTGCCCGCCGAGTTCCGGCGGCAGGCGCAGCTTGGTGAAGCCCGCCGCGCGCAGCCACGACAGCTCCTCCTCCGGCAACCGGTGCTCAAGGTCGCGCGCGACCGCATTCTCGCGGATGCGCGCGAAAATGGGTCTGAACGGCGCCGCCAGTTCATCGTAGCGCGCGCTCGGCCCCGCACCCCAGCCCTGCTGAAAATTGGTCATGGAAGTCCTTCCGGGATTCTCAAGAATATTCGGGACGCCCGATAGCAGCCGGATATCCGGACCGCCGTTGCTGCCGGCGGTCATCCGGCGCGGCAGCACCGATGGACAGGGCGGGAGGAACGGGCGGCCTGAGACATAGTCCGCCCCACGTAGATCCGGGCCCTGCCATTCCCAATGGGGTAGCGAACGGGATTTTATATGTCAATAAAAATTATGGAATTTATATTTTTTTGGTATTATGGTACTCACACCTAGTTAGCGCGACAGCGTGCCGCCGCTCGTTGTCTGCGCTTAAAATGAGTTTTCTGACAATCGGTTACGTGACATCAACGCTCCGGCGCCAGTGATACGAAACATCTAAAAGTCTTCTTGACTTATAGATTTTATGTAATGAATATCGTGCCGCGTCGCTGCGGAAACGCCGGGTAGCCGCCTCGGCCATTTGCCCTTGCGTCGACGGCGAGAAATGCCCCTGAACGAATGACGGAGACATCATGAGCGATGTGACAGCGTTGCATCCCGGCGATACCGACCTATCGGTGGCGACGGGTCGGACGGAGGCGTTGACAGGCATCGCCGCCGGTCTGGCGTGGCTGCTTGCGGCGGTCGCGGCCGCTGCGTTCGACGATCTTGGCGACTGGCTGGAGACACAGAACTACGCGATCGGCGTCGGCGTGTTCGGGCTGTCGTTCATTGTTCTCGGGCTGACGGGCCGGTGGTTTCCGCGCGGTGCCGCGTGGGTCACACGGGCCGGCCCGTGGCTGATCGCACTGGGTCTCGTGCTGACGCTGTGGCAGCTTGCCGCCGCCAAGCTCGGCTGGCTGCCGCAGCCCTTCTTCCCGCCGCCGCAGGGCATTCTGGAGGTTTATACCTTCGAATACGAGGAGCTGGCATCGCACTTCCTCGCCTCGTTCCGGCTGCTCGCGGTGGGCTTCGTGATCGGCACCATCGCAGGCTTTCTCGTCGGCGTGTCCATCGGCTGGTCCCACAAGGCGGGTTACTGGGTTCATCCGGTGTTGCGTTTCATCGGGCCGCTGCCGGCGACGTCTCTGCTGCCGATCGTGTTCTTCGCCTTTCCGTCGAGCTGGAGCGCCAGCATCTTCCTGATCGCGCTCGCGGCCGGCTTTCCGGTGGCGGTACTCACGTGGTCGGGCGTCGCGAACGTCAACACCGCCTATTACGACGTGGCACGCACGCTGGGCGTGAAGCCGCTCGGCCTCATCTTCAAGGTCGCGATCCCGGCGGCGCTGCCGAATGTGTTCATCGGCCTGTTCATGGCGCTCGGCGCCGCGTTTTCCGCGCTGATGGTCGCCGAACTTGTCGGCGTCAAGGCCGGGATCGGTTTCTACATCCAGTGGTCGCAGGGGTGGGCGTCATATGCCAACGTCTACGCGGCGCTGATCCTGTTGGCGCTGCTCTGCTCCGGCTCGATCACGCTGCTGTTCCGCATCCGCGACCGTCTTCTTTCCTGGCAGAAGGGTCTTGTGAAATGGTAGCGGTTGAATTGCGGCCCGAGCAACCGGCCGCCTCGGCGGGCGCGTCTCTCGATATCGAAAACGTCAGCCATGCCTTCGATCTCGACGGGTCGGTGCTGCGGGTGCTGGATTCCGTGAGCCTGAACGTGGAGCCCGGCGAATTCGTCGCCCTGCTTGGGCCGTCGGGCTGCGGCAAGTCGACCCTGCTGCGCCTCATTGCCGGATTGGAGCCGCCACGCGCCGGGCAGCTGCGGGAAAACGGCCAGCCGATCACCGGGCCGCATCCGTCCCGCGTCGTGGTGTTCCAGGATCCGACGCTGTTTCCGTGGCGCACCGTGTGGAACAATGTCGCGCTCGGCCCGGAGGCGCAGGGCTCCCTGAAGCAGCAGCGGGAGCGCGTCGATGCGACGATCGATCTCGTCGGTCTGTCGCAGTTCGCCAAAGCCTATCCGCACCAGCTTTCCGGCGGCATGGCGCAGAGGGTGGCGCTCGCGCGCGCGCTGGTCAACGACCCCGAGATCCTCATCCTCGACGAGCCCCTCGGCAAGCTCGACTCGCTGACACGTCTCACCATGCAGTCGGAAATCGTGTCGCTTTGGCGCTCCAAGGGTTTCACCTCGATCCTCGTCACGCACGACGTGGAGGAAGCGCTGTTCCTCGCCACCCGCGTGGTGATTTTCAGCGAGCGCCCGGCCCGCATCAAGGCCGATTTCAGGGTCGACCTGCCCTATCCGCGCCATCGCGGCGACCCTCGCCTCGCCGAACTGCGCCGCGAGAGCCTCGCGCTGCTGGGGCTTGCCGCGAGCTGGTGAGACTTCCGCCGGATTTAAGGTGAACGAACAAACGTATCCATCGACAGGAGATTGCCAAAATGTCCGCTTCCTCAAGCAAGTCGCCGTTGCTGTCGCGCCGCGCCGTTCTCGGCGCGACGGCACTGGCCGCGGGTGCCCCGTTCGTGGGCGGCCTGCTGCCCGTCCCGTCCTTCGCCCAGTCGTCGGAGCCGATCAGGCTCGGCTGGACCGGCACCGGCATCTGCCTCATCTCGATCCCGGTGGCCCGTGACAAGGGCTTCTTCACGAAGCATGGCGCGAACGTCGAGTTCGTCAACTTCGGTTCGAACTTCGCATCCGGCATCGAGGCCGTGTCGTCCGGCAAGCTCGATGTCTTCGTCAACTTCATCCTCCAGTACATCAAGCCGCTGGAACAGGGCGTCAACGTGCAGTTCACCGGCTCGGTGCACGGCGGCTGCATTCGCCTGCTGGCGCGCTCTGGCTCGGAGGAGACCGACTACGCCTCCCTGAAGGGCAGGGCAATCGGTGTGCGCTCCATCGACAGCCCCGGCAAGCAGTTCCTGTCAGTGCAGCTCTACAAGGCCGGCATCGACCCGCAGACGGAAGTCGAGTGGAAGGTCTATCCCGTCGACCTGCTCGGCGAGGCCATCAAGAAGGGCGAGATTCAGGCGGCCATCGACGCCGATCCGGGCATCTATTTGGTGCTCAAGAACAGCAACGGCACCCTGAAAGAAATCGGCGGCCTGCACACCGGCCAATATGCGAACCTCGCCTGCTGCGCCATCGGCATCAGCAAGGAGTTCGTCGAGGCACGGCGCGGCGATGCGGCGGCGGTGACGCGCGCGCTGCTGGAGGCCGCGCAGTGGACGCACGAAAACCCCGACGAGGCGGCCGACCTGTTCACGAATTACTCGCCCGTCGACCGCAATACGCTCGCGGAGATCATCCGCAGCCACAATCACTCCGTCAACCTGCCGGTGGGAGACACATTCCGCGCGCAGCTAGAAACCTACGCGACCGAACTCAAGACGGTCGGCATCGTCCGTCGCCGCACGGACCCGCAGGCGTTCGTGCGGCGCATCACGGCCGACGTGCTGAGCTGACGGAATCGGGCCTGGTTCCGGCGGCCTGCCGCCGCCGGGACGTTTGAAACGGCGCGGTCGCCCGCGCCACGGTACTACAGGTGAGAACGTGAGCGATCATACGGCACTTTCAGGAACGCCGATCGGTTCCCTCGACATTTCGGGGCACGGCGACGACACCGCGCTGCGCCCGCCGCGCACTCTGCTCGTCGCCGCCGGCGCATGGGCGGCCGCGGGCGTCGTGACGCTCTTCTGGCCGAACATTCAGGAATTCGCACGCACGTCCGACCTCGCGGTCGCGCAGTGGATCGTGGCGCTGCTGCTGGTTGTGGGCTATGCGTTGCATGCGCGGCTTGGCAAGGTCGGGCGCTGGTTCGGCACCAACGCCGCGCGCCTGGCCGGGCTCGCCGTCCTGCTGTCGATCTGGCAGATCGCCTCGGCGAAGATCGGCCTCTGGCCGCAGCCCTACATTCCGCCGCCGCAGGGGGTGATAGACGCTTACGTCACAGACTGGAAACGTCTGGCAGACAGCGTGGCCGCCTCCCTCGTGCTGCTGTCCACGGGCATTGCCGCCGGTGCCGCAGCCGGATTCGTGACAGGGCTCGCGACGGGCTGGACGCGGAAGGTGGGCTACTGGACGAATCCTGTCCTGCGCCTCATCGGCCCCATTCCGGCCACCTCCCTCATTCCGATTGCCCTGTTCCTGTTTCCGACAAGCTTTAGCGCCAGCGTCTTTCTCGTTGCGCTGGCAACGTGGTTCCCGGTCTCGGTGCTCACCTGGTCGGGCGTCGCCAGTGTCGACAGCAGCTACTACGACGTCGCACGCACGCTCGGCGCCCGGCAGCGCTTCCTGCTGCTGAAGATCGCCATTCCGGGCTCGCTGCCGCATGTCTTCGTCGGCCTGTTCATGGGGCTCGGCAGCGCGATCTCGGTGCTTGTCGCGGCGGAGATGGTCGGCGTCAAGTCGGGCCTCGGCTACTATCTGGACTGGGCGCAAGGCTGGGCGGCCTACGGTCATCTGTTCGGCGGTCTGCTGGTGATGGCCGTATTGTTCTCCTCCCTCACGACGTTGCTGTTCCGCTTCCGGGACAGGTTGCTGATCTGGCAGAAAGGCGAAGTTCAATGGTGAATTCTTTCGGAAACCGGCTCCCGTCCCGCATCGGGGCCGCCGCGCACCTTGCCGCCGGGTTCCGCGCCGTCGCGCTGTCCAGCGCGCTGTTCGCGGCCGTCGTCGGCACGGCGTTCGCGCATGCGCATCTCGAAGCCTCCTCTCCAGCGGTGGACTCCGCCGTGCGTATCTCGCCGAAGGAAGTGACCGTCACCCTCACCGAAAAGCTAGAGGCCGGCCTTTCTCGCATCGAGGTGCGGGACGCTTCGGGCAAGCAGGTGGATCGCGGCGACACGCGCGTCTCGAAGGACGACCCGCGCACGATTTCCGTGAGCGTCGGAGACCTCGCGCCGGGCATCTATTCGGTGAAATGGTCCGTGACGTCAGTCGACACGCACGGCACGGACGGATCGTTCCGCTTCACCATCAAGCCCTGAGATCGTTACCATGACGATATTCACACGGACTCCCTCCTCCCGGATCGCGCGCTGGGTCGGTCCGATGACGTTCAGCCTCGCCTCGGCGCTGACCTTCTCCCCGCCGGCCCTCGCCCATGTCCGCACCGTCGCCACCGCGCCCGTCGCCAACGAAGCCGTGGCGCCGGCGCCCGGCGAGGTCGTGCTGACCTTTTCGGACAAGGTGCAGCCCGATCTGTCACGCATCACCGTGACCGACAGTACCGGCGCGGCGGTCGACGCCAACGACACGGCAACCTTCGGCGGCGATGCGACGAAGCTCGGCGTCAACCTCGGGCCGCTCGCCCCCGGCACCTATACGGTGTCCTGGTCGGTTATCTGCATCTACAACCATAAAGTGAGCGGCAGCTACACTTTCCAGGTCAAGCGCCAATAATGTGGGCCGGTGTCGCGGGAGTGGACTGGGGGCCGGCGCTGGTGGCGCTGCGGCTGGCGCGCGGCGTCGATCTTGCGGCATCTATCGCCCTGTTCGGCACGCTGTTGTTCTGGGTCGTCATTGCACAACCGCTCTCCCCGCCCGGAAAGAGCGATGTCCTGCGGGCGGGGATTGCGCGGCTCGTGCGCATCACGATCGCGGTCAAGATCGTGGCTGCGCTGGCCTGGCTGCCGCTTCAGGCAGCCGAGATGGGCACCGGACGGGTCGATGCCTCGCGCTCCTTTGCCGATCTCGTCGCCATCGTGGCGTTCGACACCTCCTTCGGGCGCGCACTGGCCCTGCGCACGGCGCTCGCCGTCGCGGCGGCATTCGTCGCAGGCGGGCTGGGCAGCCGCAGGCGCGTGGCGGCGGGCACACTGATCGCCGGGCTGGCACTCTGCCTGCAGGCGCACCTCGGCCACGCGGCGGCAACCGAGGGGCTTCTGCTGCCTGCATCGGTGGCGCTGCACGTCGTCGCGGCCGGTGCATGGCTCGGCGGGCTTCTGCCGCTGGCGCTGACGCTCGCCGCGTGGCCGGATGTCGCCGCACACACCGCGCGCCGCTTCTCGTGGCTGGGCCTCGCCGCCGTCATCCTGCTGACGGGCACGGCCGCCGTGCAATCCGTCGAACTGGTGGGCCATGTCGGCGGGTGGTTCGGCACTGCCTACGGCATCGTTGCGCAATGGAAGATCGCCGGCCTTGCGCTGCTGCTCGCCTTCGCGGCGCTCAACCGCTTCGTACTCACGCCGTCGGTGGCGGGCGCGGGAACCGGCCCGCGCCCGCTCATCATCAGCGTCGCCACGGAGACTTTCGTCGGACTGGCGGTCGTGGCGCTGGGCGTGTGGCTCGCCACGCTGCCGCCGGGAGCGCATATCCAGCCGGTATGGCCGTTCGCCTTCCAGCCCGATTATACGGATATCGCCGCGCCGCACGTGCGGCGGGAAATCTGGCGCGCCCTGCTGCTGCTCGGCGTGGCGGCGGCGGGCGTCGCATCGCTGTTCTGGCGGCCGCTGCGGATTGTGGGGCCGATCGCGGCTATCCTGACATTCGCCTGGCTGCCGACACCCAACTGGCGGCTCCTCGCCCGGCCCGCAACGGAAACGAGCTTCTACCGCTCCGAAACGCGCTTCACGGCCGCCTCCATCGCCCGGGGCGAGGAATTGCTGCGCCGTCATTGCACCGCCGCCTGCTTCCGGCCCGTCGACGACCCCTCCGATCTCACGCCCTACAACCTGTGGGCGCGCACGGACGGCGACCTGTTCGGGTGGCTGACGCGGGTGTTCGACGTGATCGGGCACAGCCCCTTCGAGCACGGCGCCATCGCACGGCTGAGCGAGCGCGAGCGCTGGCTGCTGATCGACTATTTCCGGGCGCGCGTGGCGGGATCGGCCGTGAACGGCAGCGAGCGCTGGCGCTATCCGATCCCCGCGCCGGCGCTCGGGCTGACCTGCGCCGACGGGCGGAAGCGGCAGCTGCGGGACCTGTCGGGCCGCATCGTGCAGATCGTGGCGAGCGGGGACGGCCGCCTTCCCCGCCTGCCAGAACCGCCGCCGGACATCGGCGTGGCCACCGTCGTGCTTTCGAAGCGCGAACCCGCGATCGGGGAACTTGCCGGGGATATTTGCTACACGTCCTCGCCCGATTCCTGGACCGCGTTCGCCATCGTCAGCGACGTCGACGAAAGCGCGTTGGCGGGCACGCGGATCCATATCGACGCCAACGGCTGGCTACGCACGCGCGTGCTGCCCTCCGACGTCCTCGACGACGACACATGGCGGCTCGAAATCGCCGACATCGCCAGCGCACCCCTCGTGGCGGACGTCTCGGGCGGACACGGGCATTGAGCGGATGGAATCATTGCCGCGCCGGGGCCTTACCCCGCGGCGCGACTTTCCGCGAAGCGGCTGGACGGACGCTGGAGACCGAGGTGGTCGCGCAGCGTCGAGCCGGCATATTCGCGGCGGAATATCCCCCGGTTGCGCAGGATGGGAACGACGTGCTCGACAAAGTCCTCAAGGCCGGAGGGCTCGACATCCGGCATGAGGTTGAAACCGTCGACGGCGCCCGCCGCGAACCATTCCTCGATCGCATCCGCGAGCTGTTCCGGGCTGCCGATGACCAGCCGGTGCCAGGATTGCACCCGGTCGAGAAGTTCGCGGACCGTGAGCGTCTCGCGGCGCGCCAGCCGGAGCGCGATCTCGCGTGCGCCCTGCGAATGGGGCGAGAGTTCGGTCGTTTCGAGCAGCGAGCGCGGCAGCGGCTTGTCCCACGCCAGTTCACCCGCGTCGACTCCGAGCTGGCGCGCGAAGGTCGCCAACCGACGATCGCCCGCCAGATCGTTGAGCACGCGCGCCCTCTCCCGCGCTTCGGCTTCCGTGCCGCCGAGTATGAAGGACAGACCCGGCATCACCCTGATCGCATCGGCCGGGCGCCCATAGGCAGCCGTGCGCCGCCGCAGGTCGCGCGTGAATTCGAGCGCGTGGTCGAGCGACCCCAGCGACGCGAAAACCGCGTCGGCGTGACGGGCCGCGAGATCGAGCCCGCCGGGCGATCCCCCGGCCTGAAACAGCACCGGCTGGCCCTGCGGCGCACGCGGCAGGTTGAGCGGGCCCTTGACGCTGAAGAACCGGCCGCGATGGTTCACGGGACGGACCGAATGCGGGCGGGTGAACTGTGCCGCCGTCAGATCGGCGACGAGGGCGTCGTCGTCCCAGCTATCCCAGAGCGCACGCACGACATCCACGAATTCCACCGCCTTCGCGTAGCGCTGCTCGCGGTCGGCGTGCGGCTCGCCGCCGAAGTTATCGGTCGTCGCCGCGTCCCAGGTCGTGACGACGTTCCACGCCGCGCGCCCGCCGCTCAGATGGTCGAGCGATGCGATGCGCCGGGCAAGACCAAAAGGATTGTCGACCGTGGTGGACACGGTCGCGACGAGACCGACATGGCTCGTCTGCCCCGCGAGCACGGACAGCAGCACCACGGGATCGAAGGAGTTGACCGGCCCGGCGACCTGCCCGTCGGGACCGAGCGGAACGTTCGTGCCGTCGGCCAGAAAAATCGCATCGAGCGTGCCCTTCTCGGCAACCGCCGCGATGTGGCGCCACTGCGACGGCTTGATGTAGCCCAGCGGGTCCGTGCCCGGAAACTGCCAGGCGGCCGGATGCATCCCGGCTGCGAGCACGTTCAGGCCAAGATGCAATTCCCGTTTGCTGGCTGTCGGCATGGCTGTGTCCCTGCGGTTGATCGACCCGAGGCAAAACATTAGCCAGCCGGCTCCTTGCGCACAATATAATTTTTATATAATTTATCGAATTTATAGCATTATCCCGCAGACAGAACGATACCGGAGCCTCTCCCATCATGACCGCAGTCCAGCACATCCCCGCAGAATCCCTTGACGTCCTGCCCGACCTGCAACCGGTGTTCGATGAGATCGCCGCGACCAGTTCCGAGCGCGACAGCGAGCGGATTCACCCTCTCGACGTTCTGGAAAAGCTCCGCGCGGTCCGTTTCGGCGCGAGCCGTTTTCCCGCCGCGGAAGGAGGCCGGGGGGCTTCGTGGCGCGAGACGCTGGACGCACTGGTGAGGCTGGCGGAGGCCGATTCGAGCGTCGCGCATGTCTTCCGCAACCATCTCTTCGTCAGCGAACGTTTTCTGACGGGCCGGGAGGAAGGCTACAATCCCGAGTGGCGGAAGGCTGTGCTGCGCGGCGAACTCATCGGCCTCGCGACGACGGAACTCGACCGCAAGCAGACCGGCGGGCGCGGCGACCTCAAAACCGTCCTCACCCCGGACGGCGACGGCTTCCGCTTGAACGGAACGAAGTTCTACAGCACCGGCACGCTCTATGCCGAATGGACGCTGGTGCGCGCCACCGGCCCCGGCGACGAGGACGTGTCCATCATCATTCCGACCAGCCGCGAAGGCGTGGAGCGGATCGACGACTGGGACGGCATCGGCCAGAAAGTCACCGGCAGCGGCACCACCAATTTCCATGACGTCCGGGTGGAGGCCGACGAAATCATCCGCGACGCCCGCCCGTTCGTGCAGCCATTTTCCAGCACCATCGCCCAGACCGTCGTCACTGCGGTGAATGCCGGCATCCTGCGCGCCGTGCTGCGGGATGCGAAAGCGCTGCTGCTCGGCCGCACGCGCAACTTCTATTATGCGCCCGCTTCCGTCGCCGCCGATGATCCGCTGCTGCAGCAGACCATCGGGCGTATCTCCGGCGATGCCTTCGCGGCCGAACTCGCCATTCTGGCCGTGGGCGACACGCTGGACGCTTTTGCCGATGCTCGGGACGGCGGCGCGGATGAAGAGACGCTGGCGGACCTCGCTCACGAGGCCTCCATCGCCGCCGCCAAGGCGAAGATCGTCATCGACGAGTTCGTTCTGCGCTCGGCCAACGCCGCGTTCGAGGTCGGTGGCGCGACTGCCGCCACTTTGCGCAAGAATATCGACCGGCACTGGCGCAATGCCCGCACGTTGGCGTCGCACAATCCCGTGGTCTACAAGGCGCAGGCGCTGGGCGCCTATGAACTGCGCGGCACGAAGCTGCCGAGCCTCGGCTTTTTCTGACATCTTGCCGGCGGCGCAGGCCGTTGCGCCGCCGGACAAGCCGGGCGATAACGCGGTAGCACCGCGTGCCGGCGCACTGCCCTTTTTCGAGGAAAACCAATGTTCGAGGCCCAGACGATCACCGTCGCCGACCCGCGTGCGTTCCATGACGATCTCGACCGGCAATTGCGCGCACTCATCGAGGGGGAGCGCGACGCGATCGCCAACGCGGCGAACGCCTCCGCGCTGATCTTCCAGCTCGTTCCCGATCTCAACTGGGCCGGATTCTACTTCCTGCGCGCTGACGACGAACTCGTGGTCGGCCCGTTCCAGGGCAGGCCCGCGTGCGTGCGCATCAAGGTCGGTAAGGGCGTTTGCGGCACGGCCGTGGAGCGGCGGGAGTCTATCGTCGTCGCCGACGTCCACGCCTTCCCCGGCCACATCGCCTGTGACGCCAACTCACGTTCGGAGCTGGTAGTGCCGCTGTTCCACGGCGACAGGGTACTGGGCGTGCTCGACCTCGACAGCCCGGTGCCAGGCCGTTTCGGCGAGGCTGAGCGGATCGGCTTCGAACGCCTCGCGGCCACCTACGTCGCGGGTACCGACTGGTAGGACGGCGGCGGCTCGCCCGGCATCCGCCGCTGCCCACGCATCCGGCGTCACGTTGCCGCCGGCTTCGCCGCGTGGCCCTGTTCGACGAGCCAGCCGTCATGCAGCCACTTCTCCGTCTGACGATGGCCGGGTAAGGTAATCCAGACGATATCGCGCTCGAACACCATCGCCTTGCGGTCGGGGCCGACGATCACCCAGAACCAGCGGCCGTCGACGGTGTTGCGCATCTTCACCTTCATGCCGGTCAGCGTGAGATTCTCCGCGCGGCCGTCGCGCGTTACGCGCAGAGGCTCGTCGTGCGGCTCGATCCAGCTGAGCTGAAGACCGGGCAGCAGATCGGGCGCGGCCTGCCGCAGGAAAGCCATGGCAATCTCCCGCGCCTCCTCCCGCGACGGCAGGTCGCCGCCCATGAGGTCGAGGTCCATGCGGGCGAAGCCTTTCAGGCGGCCGTCCGCGGCGACGATCGTGCTGAAATGCTCGCCGCCGGCAAAGGCGTTGCGGCCGTCCGCGCGTTCATAGCGCACGAGTTCCGCGTGTTCGCCGTCGACAGCAGCGGCCCGGCGGCCGGCCTCGCGGTAGCCGGCGGGAAGATGCTGGCGGATGACGGCGGCAGATACGTCCGGAGCGGCAGTGGTCATGGCGGGTCCTTTCTTCGTCT
The DNA here is from genome assembly GCF_042432495.1 of Pseudochelatococcus lubricantis. Taxonomy (NCBI): domain Bacteria; kingdom Pseudomonadati; phylum Pseudomonadota; class Alphaproteobacteria; order Hyphomicrobiales; family Chelatococcaceae; genus Pseudochelatococcus; species Pseudochelatococcus lubricantis. The sequence goes on from NZ_JBHLXC010000024.1 coordinate 92,409, forward strand.
GCGCAAGGGCAACGGTGGCAACGGTCGCGGCCAACAGGCCCAGAACGGCGATAGCGATAACGGGCGTTATGCGGGGCATGACCGGTTTCCTCATGTTGCGGTGGACGGCACAGGCCGGCGGGCGACATCCGCCATGAGCAGCGCAAGCAATGCGACGGCACGAAAAGTCATGCGTCAGTGCCCTTTCGTAAATTGACGTTAGCTTTAGATTTGAGGGATGCGGCGGCCACTCCCCTTGCCTCTCACTCGGCCTGTTTCGCTTCGGCGATCAGGTGTTCCATACGGGCAATGTTCCGTGCAAGGTCGCGCCTGAACGCTGCCAACTCTTCAAGCTGGGCATCGGCTTTGGCGAGCTGGGCCTGAAGGATGTCCAGCACCTTTTCCTTGCCCCTGACGCCGGTTGCATCCTCGAAATAGAGGTCGATCACACCGGCGATTTCGTCGAGGCTGAGGCCAAGCCGCTTCAGCGTGGCAATCTTCTCCAGACGCTTCAGGGCTGTTCCGTCATAGTAGCGATAGCCCGCCCCCTCCCGCTCGGCCGGTTTCACCAGCCCGAGCCGTTCGTAGTAGTGAATGGTGCGATGACTGACCCCGGCGCGCTGCGCAAGCTCGCCGATCTGCATGAGAGACGACAAACGATCACCTTTATCAAGCTGACGTCCAGTGTAGATTATGCATGAAACGCCGCTTCGTCAATAGCGGGCGCGATAGCGATATGCGGCGGCATGCCTCATGATGCGGCTCCCGGGGTACAAGCAGGACGGTGACGAGAATGGACAAGGATCTGGAGCGGATGGACCGAGATGCCCTCATCGCGGAGGTGAAGCGGCTTCGTGACGGCATTCGCCGGCATCGCGACAGTTCCGGCCATGACCTGTGCTGGTATCATCCGCAGCTCTGGGGACTGCTGCCGGAACCGGCGGCACCGGAGGTGGCGGTGCCGCCGTGGCCGAAATTCATGCGTGGCTGCGTGGCGTTCCGGTCGAGCCTCGACAGAGAATTGCCGGATGCGCCGGTGGCGGACGTGGAATTCGATGCACCCGCCGTCACGAGCGCGGCAGACCGGCGATCCGGCTGATGAAAAGGCGCAGGGCCCTGCGCACGGCGAGGGCGGGCGGCTCAGCGGGATGCCATTCCGGAAAGTGACCATCTATGGCCATGCGCGCGAGGCCGTAAACGAACGCGCGCGGGGCGAGCACCAGGAGGTCGACATCGCTCTCCGGCGCCAGCTGCCCTTGCCGTTTGGCCTCGGTCAGCAACGCGGCCATTCTTTGCCGGATGGCCTCATTCTGGCTGCGGAGACTGTCGGAGGCCTCGAAATCGATCAGTTTGCGGGAGCTGATGATCTGAAAATGGGTAGGGTTGGCAATCGCCCATTGCAGATAGCCCTGCCCGATCGCCTCGACGGCCGCGAGCGGATCCGCTCCGTCGGCAGCCGCCTGTGCCTCGGCGACAGCCGCCGTCAGGCGGTCCATGGCCTGTTCGGCGACCGCCGTCAGAAGCGCCGCCTTCGAGCGGAAATGCCGGAAGGGAGCGCCCGGTGAAACCCCGGCCCGCTTCGCCGCCTCGCGCACGGACACATGCTCGACACCGCGTTCGGCAATGATCTCCACGGTCGCGGCAATCAGGGCCTCGACCAGATTGCCATGATGGTAGCGCTTGGGGTCACCGGTCTCGCCGGCGTCGGTCGTCTCGGTCATATCCCTCCGCATAGCACGGCGCGGAAATGTAATCACCGATTATTTCCTTGCGCTCGCACACTTCCTATATAATCGTTGATTACATTATCGATGGAGGTATCCATGTTCCGCATCATCGCAACGGCCGGCCTCGCCCTTGCCCTGCTGTCGCCCTTGCCTGCGGCAGCGCAGGACAAGCCCGCCGTCGAAATCGTGTGGCCCCCGGCCGGATCGGTCGTCACGCTCGGAGAGGACACCGAAAAGGCGATTGGCGTCGTCGTCAGAAGCAACTTCGCGCTGCTCCCGGCCGGCCAGTGCGGTGACAACCGGCAATGTGGCCACGTGCACATGAAGATCGACCCGGACGGCGATACCTGCAACATTCCCGGCAGGCCCTACAACAGCATGAACAGCGACTTCGGCGGTGACCTCATCAAGGCACGTTTCGGCCATTGCCCGGACGCAACCGGCCAACACGTGATCGGCATCCTGCTCGCCGACGACCGCCATCGGCCCATCCTCGTGGACGGCAAGCCCGTGACGGCTCTGGTGAAGGTGATAACGAAACAGGCCGAGCCGGCGACCCGGTGAACGCCGTGATTGTGAACATCGCGTTCGCCACCGACAGATGATGCCGCGCTTCCAGCCCCGCCCCGGCTGCGATTGACAAGAAAATCTAACGGATATGTAGAAATATTTATATGCGAGATTTTACTGCCGCTATTTAGATAATAAAGACGGCTAACCGCGCTGCTTTGCATATCCGATACGCGCTATATACATGTATAAAGAGATTTTAGAAATAATGCAGAAAAAATCCCGGAGTATGGACAGAGCATCACTTGAGGGTTCTGGTCCCTTTTCCCTCATGCGATAAGGCGGCACGGCAAAGCCTCCACCCCGTTTCGGCGATGCCGTGCCGCCTTCCCAGCCGGCCACGGTACCCGTCACGGACAGGAGCGACAACGACGCACCGACATGGCGAGAAGAGACGCGCCGATTCGCGTCACGTCGAGAGCCCCGAAACCCCTGCCAGCGCAATGACCCTCAAGGAATTCAGACAAAAAGAAACCCGCCAACCGACTGAGTTAGCGGGGATTTCTGGAGCGGGCGATGGGAATCGAACCCACGACATACAGCTTGGGAAGCTGTCGTTCTACCACTGAACTACGCCCGCGACCGGCAGGATGCAGATTTGTCTGATACCGCCTTTTGCAGTGCTCGCCAAGGAAAATCGCACAGGCGGATGCGGGTGTCACCAAGCAAATACGGGAGCAGATTTCGCTGCTCCCGTACCACAAGTCATGAATGCGACAGAAACGCGGATGGCCGTGCCTGTCGTCATGCGGCGCGAGCGGCGGCGCGCTGCGCGGTGAAGTGACCGCACCAGTCCTCAGCCGTCACGACGGGCCAAAGCGACTTGGCTTCCGAACCGGCCTGGGGCGCGGGCGGGTTGAAACGGCAGACGCCGGCTTCCGTCGCGGAGGCGGCGGCCGCCTGCTTCGTGGCGTCGTCGAAAAAGACGCAGTTCGTGCAGGAAGTCGTATTCATCGTCGTTCTCCTCATTCTTTGAAACAGGTTCCGAAGGCAGCGGATGGAGGGTTTCGCCGCCTTGATTGAAATCACTATAAATTAGATTCATTCCAAAATGCAAGCAAAATATCGGCCGAAGATGTGAAATTCCGGACCCGCACGGCGGCGTCGGATAAAATCTGCATGTTTTTCATAGAGATATAAGGATTCGCATCGGACGAAGTTCTATTTCCCGAGTAGCCCTCCGGGCAGCTAGCTCGCGCGGGACCGGTCGATGCACCGCGCATGCTGCCCTGTGCCTCCTTCAAGGGAAAGCCGATGCAAGCGGGTCGCCCCCTGCTTTTCCGGCAAGAGGGGCCCGGCGGTAGGCAGCGCGACCGAGACGGCCCAGGTAACCCGGCACCCCGATCAAGCCGCTCAACCGATATAGGTGTAGCCGAGATACCGCTTTGCCTCGATCGGGTCATAGCCGAGACGTATGCGCAGTTTCTTGCGCAACTTGCTCATATGTCCCTCGATGACGTTTTCCTCGACGTTCTCGTTGAAAATTCCATAGATCGCGTTGAATATCTGCGCCTTGCTGACACGCCTTCCGCGGTTGCGCACCAGATACTCCAGGATATGGCGCTCGCGGCGCGGCAGGATGAACTTTTCGCCGTTGATCTCCGGATCGCGCCCGTCGAAAAAAACCTGAATGCCCATGCGGCCCAGCTCGCTGTCGACACGCGCATTGATGCGCCTCCAGATCGCGTCGACACGCGCCAGAATCTCCCGCACGTGGATGGGTTTGCGGACGACATCGTCGATGCCGCCCTTGAACAGTTGCAGCGTCTGCTCAAGCGAACGGGTCTCGTTCATCGCGATGATGGGCGCGCGGCAATGCGTCCGGATCATATCGGCACACGATACACGCTCGTCGAAATCACCAAGCAGGAAGCCCTGGACGCACTCCAGATCGGGGTCGGAAGTCGTGGACAGCCACTCGCGAAAGTCCCCGGCGTTAAAGCCAAGCGATGGCAAGCCTTCGCGATCGAAACCCGCGACATAGCCATCCGTTACGATCTGCCGCTGATCAACAACAACGTACATCACCGCCACCTGAATCGTAAAATCCAGATCACCATAGCTTAAAAAAATAAATCATGGCAATATCTCGCAATAAACGAAAGTATAACTCAATTATATTAAGCCGATAATTATGGTTAAATTATTTTATTTATTTGAATTTATATCAAAAAATATTTCTATTATATAATAATATGTATATTATATATAATAATAGTTTTTATAAAATATTGATATATTTTAATAAAATAAATAAATATTTGATCGCATGGCGCGCCATCCCAATAGCGACCACCTTAACGTCGTCCCTGAAAATATAATTACCAGCAGTTGCGCTTGACTATGGATTGTGCGGCGCAGCGATAAGTAAGATGGCGGCGCAACAAGTGTTATCTGGGCTCTACACTTATTATGGGCCCCAGTCTCCTGTCCGTCAGGCCGCCCAGATCGTATGATAACGGGGCCCTGACGCTGCCATCGACTGACAGGCGCGAGACGGAACCATCGAGATAGAGGGCATCGGGGCAACGCAGTTCGTCGCGGAAGAGCCGGGCGAACTGGCCGAAGCTGATTCCCTGCCGGGAAATCGCCAGCACCACCGTGCCGTCCGCGCGCACGCCGACGCCGTTGCGAATCTTGCGCGAGTCGCCGTCCGATTTGAACCGGGGATGAATGCGGCCACCCGTCACGAGCAGCGGGCCGGACTGCGTGGCGACATCCGGCCTGATTCCACGCTTGAGGAAGGCCTGCGTCTCCGCAACGCCCGCCCTGCTGCCCCTGACAAAGAAAACGCCGTTCGGCTTCATATAGAAGTTGCCGGTGCCACGGCGGGTGTTGGCCGGGTGGCGCACCTGCCCCGCGCTGACGAAAAGCCCCACGGGCGACAGATTCTCCTCGAACATGCCGGCGTTCATCGTGATCAGGCCCCGCCTCCCCTGCCGCGCGAGTTCCCGCTCCAGCGCACCGAGCGAACCGTAGGGCGCGCCCTTGGAGTCGTCCCAGTGAAGGTCAATACGGTAGCGCCGCAGGTCGATCTCGCAGACCGTGTGCCCCACGCCGGCGAACGAGACCTCCCTGCACATCTGCGCGCCTTCGCGCGAAACGGCGCCTGACGCACAACACAAAGTGGCGACGCCCGCCAGCACGGCAGCCAGAAGGCGGCGCCCTGCCGCGCCCGCAACCGCCATGCGCCGCTTTCCCACAAGACTCCCGCTATTCACAGCCCCCCTCCCGTTTCCGCAACTCCACAGACTCCACCGAACCGTCGTGGTATCAGGTCGGATATCACCTGCCGGGCCGGCCGGCAGCCCGGCGATCATAGCGGAATCGCACCGCTCGGCTACCGACGCGGCAGTGGATAAGACGATCACACGCTCAATACCAGTTATTGACGAAACAGGGTCAATGGGGCACTATATCTTGTGTCTACGGCGCGATTTTATCTGCCGGTGCGGACCAGCGTTGAGCGTCCCGACAACAAGGTTTCATCCCCGGGCAGGATCGGGGCCAAGCTGATCGATGCCCGTGCCGGAAAGCGGCGACGGGCGTCCGGTTGGCGGCATCCGCCTGTCATCACTTCTGAATTGCGATCCGAAGCTTCAAGCAGGAACAGGCCGATGTCTCTGTCACCCGATAACCCCGCGTGGAAATCCGTCCCTGCCACCCTGCCCTCCGGCGCGCCGCATGCGGCGCAGGCAGGGACTGGCGGGGCGCTGGCATTCTCCGTCATCCGCCGCAATGGCTCGCTGTCGCCGTTCGATGCCTCCAAGATCGCGGTGGCTGTCACCAAGGCGTTCCTGGCGGTCGAGGGGAATCAGGCCGCCGCCTCTCGGCGCGTGCATGAGATCGTGGAGGAGCTGACGCAGCAGGTCGTCGTCGCCCTCACACGCCGTGTCGACGGCGAGCGCGCGATCCATATCGAGGATATCCAGGATCAGGTGGAGCTGGCGCTGATGCGCGGCGGCCATCACAAGGTCGCGCGTGCTTATGTGCTCTATCGCGAAGAGCGGGCGAAGGAACGTGCAGCCAAGGCGAAGCTCGCCGGCGAGCCTACGGTCACGCTCAACGTGCGTTCCAGCGACGGCAGCCTTTCGCCGCTCGACGACAGGCGGCTTGCGCGCGTCATCGCCGATGCGTGCGGCGGCCTCGACGGCACCTCGGCCGAGACCGTGCTCGCGGAAACCCGGCGCAACCTCTACGACGGCATTTCCTCCGACGAACTCGCGCTGGCGCAGATCATGGCGGCGCGCACCCTCGTCGAGACCGAACCGAACTATGCTTTCGTCTCCGCGCGCCTGCTGCTCGACAAGCTGCGCCGCGAGGCGCTGACCTACGTCCTCGGCAACGCCCGCGAGGCGGCCGATGCCGCGACCGGCGATCATTACGCCCCCTACTTCCCCGGCTTCATCGCCAAGGGCATCGCCGCCGAGCTGATCGAGCCGGAACTGGCCCGCTTCGACCTCGCGAGGCTTGCGGCGGCGCTGAAGCCGGAGCGTGACCGGCAGTTCCAGTTCCTGGGCCTGCAGACGCTTTACGACCGTTATTTCCTGCACGACCACGGCACGCGCTTCGAGCTGCCGCAGGCGTTCTTCATGCGCGTCGCCATGGGGCTGGCCCTGCGGGAAATCGACCGCGAGGAGAAGGCCATCGAGTTCTACGACCTGCTGTCGTCGTTCGACTTCATGGCCTCGACACCGACGCTGTTCAACGCCGGCACCCTGCGTCCGCAACTGTCGTCGTGCTTCCTCACCACGGTGTCGGACGATCTCGAAGGCATTTTCAAGGCGATCAAGGACAACGCGCTGCTCGCCAAATATTCGGGCGGCCTCGGCAATGACTGGACGAGGGTGCGCGGCCTCGGCGCCCACATCAAGGGCACCAACGGCAAGTCGCAGGGCGTCGTCCCGTTCCTGAAGGTGGCGAACGACACGGCGATTGCCGTCAACCAGGGTGGCAAGCGCAAGGGCGCGGTCTGCGCCTATCTGGAGACGTGGCACGTCGACATCGAGGAATTCCTCGACCTGCGCAAGAACACCGGCGACGACCGCCGCCGCACGCACGACATGAACACGTCGAACTGGATTCCGGACCTGTTCATGGAGCGCGTCGCCGGCGACGGCCAGTGGACGCTGTTCTCGCCCGACGAGGTGCCGGACCTGCACGACCTCTACGGCGCTGCCTTCAGGACGGCCTACGAGAACTATGAGGCGAAGGCGGAGCGGGGCGACATCGCGGTGTTCCGCAAGGTGCGCGCGCTCGACCTGTGGCGCAAGATGCTGACCATGCTGTTCGAGACCGGCCATCCGTGGGTCACGTTCAAGGACCCGTGCAACCTGCGCTCGCCGCAGCAGCATGCCGGCGTCGTGCATTCGTCCAATCTCTGCACCGAGATCACGCTCAACACCTCCGCGACGGAAGTGGCTGTCTGCAATCTCGGCTCGATCAACCTCGTCAACCACATCGGCGAGAACGGCCTCGACCATGAGCATCTGGCGCGCACCACACGGGTGGCGATGCGCATGCTCGACAACGTGATCGACATCAACTTCTACACCATCCCGGAAGCGCGCCACTCCAACCTGCGCCACCGCCCTGTCGGCCTCGGGCTGATGGGTTTCCAGGACGCGCTGCAGCTCCTGCGCATTCCTTATGAGAGCGACGAAGCGGTGAACTTCGCCGACAAGAGCATGGAGGCGATCAGCTTCCACGCGATCAAGGCATCCTCCGATCTCGCCGCCGAGCGCGGGCGCTATGCCTCGTTCGAGGGGTCGCTGTGGTCGAAGGGCATCCTGCCGATCGATTCGATCGCCATTCTCGACGAGTCGCGCAACGGCACGCTTGAGATGGACCGCTCCACCAGCCTCGACTGGGACGGCCTGCGCGAGCAGGTGAAGCGCGTCGGCATGCGCAATTCCAACACCATGGCGATAGCGCCCACCGCCACCATCTCCAACATCTGCGGCGTGGCGCAATCGATCGAGCCCGCCTACCAGAACCTCTATGTCAAATCGAACATGTCGGGCGACTTCACCGTCGTGAACGCGCTGCTGGTGCGCGATCTCAAGGCGCGCGGCCTGTGGGACGAGGTGATGGTATCCGACCTCAAGTACTTCGACGGCTCGCTCGGCCAGATCGACCGCGTCCCCGACGATCTCAAGGCGCTCTACGCCACGGCCTTCGAGATCGACTCGGCCTGGCTGGTCGAGGCCGCCTCGCGCCGCCAGAAGTGGATCGACCAGGCCCAGTCGCTGAACCTCTACATCGCCAACCCCTCGGGCAAGAAGCTCGACGAGCTTTACCGCCTCGCCTGGCGCAAGGGCCTCAAGACAACCTACTACCTGCGGTCGACCTCCGCCACGCATGTCGAGAAATCGACGCTCAAGGGAACGGACGGCAAGCTGAACGCGGTCGCTGTCGCGCCTGCGGCAGCCTCGCCCGCGCCGGTGACGCACGCCGTGGCCCCCGCCGGCGCCAACGACATCCGTCTTGACAGCGTGGCATCCGGCAAGGCTTGCCTGATCGACGATCCCGATTGCGAAGCCTGCCAGTAATCATCGGCAGATAAGGAAGAAGAACATGCTCGACTGGTCCGAACCGTCCTCCATCGCGCAAAAGGCGGCTGCCGCCGGTTTCGCCGCGGGCGTCGCGCCCGCGGCGGATACGGCCGGCGGGGACGCCACCGGTCTTGACGCCACCGGTCTTGGCGCCATCGACCGCAACGCGGCGCGTGTCACCGTCGACGACAAGGCGATGATCAACTGCCGCGCAGACGTCAACCAGCTCCTGCCGCTGAAGTATCACTGGGCCTGGGAGAAGTACCTCGCCGCCTGCAACAACCACTGGATGCCGACCGAGGTTTCCATGCAGGCCGACATCGCCCTGTGGAAGTCGCCCGACGGGCTCACCCCCGACGAGCGCCACGCGATCAAGCGTAACCTCGGCTTCTTCGCTGCCTCGGAAAGCCTTGTCGCCAACAACATCGTGCTGGCGATATACCGCCACCTGACCAACCCCGAATGCCGGCAATACCTGCTGCGTCAGGCGTTCGAGGAGGCGGTACACACGCACACCTTCCAATACATCGTGGAAAGCCTCGGCCTCGACGAAGGCGAGCTGTTCAACATGTACCGCGAGGTGCCTTCCATCACCGACAAGGCGGCGTGGGCGCTCTCCTACACCCAGCATCTCGACGATCCGGAGTTCACCACCGGCACGCCGGAGAAGGATCAGGCGTTCCTGCGCGATCTCGTCGCCTTTTACGTGGTGTTCGAGGGCATGTGGTTTTACACCGGTTTCGCTCAGATCCTGTCGCTGGGACGGCGCAACAAGATGGTCGGCGTCGCCGAGCAGTACCAGTACATCCTGCGCGACGAATCGATCCATCTGAACTTCGGTATCGACGTGATCAACCAGATCAAGGCCGAAAACCCGCATCTGTGGACTGACGCATTCCAGAAGGAAGTGCGCAATATGCTTGCGGAGGCCGCCGAACTTGAGGCGGGCTACGGCCGCGATACCATGCCCCGCGGCTTCCTCGGCCTCAATGCCGGGCTGTGCGAGCAGTACATGCACTTCATCGCCAACCGCCGCTGCGCCCAGCTCGGCCTCGCGCCGGTGTTCGCCCCGGCCGAAAATCCGTTCCCGTGGATGTCGGAGGCGATGGACCTCAAGAAGGAGAAGAACTTCTTCGAGACCCGCGTCATCGAATATCAGAACGGCGGCGCGCTGAGCTGGGATTGATCCGGTTTGCGGATAACCTCCCTTCCCTTTGGCGACCCGCTGGCAACGTTCCAGCCCTTCGCCGACGATCCCGTGGCCGCGCTGCTCGACAGCGCGGCCGTTGGTGATGTGCGCAGCCGCTTTTCCTATCTCGCCGTCGAGCCGTTCTCGGTCATCACTGCCGATGAGCGTGGCGTGCAGGTCGACGGCGCGCAGGTCGACGGCGATCCGTTCGCCGTGCTGCAACAGGCGCTCTCCCGTCTGCGCGGCGGCTTCGAAGCTCACCCGGCCGTGCCTTTCCGCGGCGGCGCGGTTGGCTATCTCGCCTATGAAATGGGCCGGCACGCCGATCGCTTTCCGCCCCTGCCCGCCGATCCCTTTTCCGTGCCGGAGATGGTCATCGGGCTCTATGACTGCGTCATCGCGTTCGATCACAGCGCGCGCAGGGCCTTCCTCATCAGTACCGGCCAGCCGGAAACCGACCCTACCCGGCGGGAGGCACGGGCACGGGCGCGCGAGGCGCATGTCCTGCAGCGGCTCACCCAGGGCGCGGCACTCCCGCCCCTCGACTGGTCGGTGCGTGGCGCATGGCGGGAGGAGCAATCGCGCGCCGACGCCGAACGGGCGGTCGCCCGGGTCGTCGACTACATCCACGCCGGCGACATCTTTCAGGCGAACCTCACCCAGCGCCGGCTTGCTTCCCGGCCGGCGGGCCTCGACGATTTCATGCTCTACCGGCGGCTGCGGTCCATCAGCCCCGCGCCCTTCGCCGCCTTCCTCCGCTGCGGCCCGGAAACGAGCGTTCTTTCCGCCTCACCGGAGCGTTTTCTGGCGCTCGACCGCGAGGGCCATGTCGAAACCCGGCCTATCAAGGGCACCATGCGGCGGGATCCCGATCCCATCCGGGACGCCGAACTCGCGGCGGCGCTCCGGACAAGCGTCAAGGACCGGGCCGAAAACCTGATGATCGTGGATCTCATGCGCAACGATCTCGGCCGCATCTGCGAGCTGGGCAGCGTTGCCGCGCCCGCGCTGATGGAGCTGGAAACCTTTGCCTCCGTGCATCACCTCGTTTCCGCCGTCACCGGGCGGCTGCATGCGGGGCGCGATGCGGTGGACCTGCTGCGCGTATGTTTTCCCGGCGGTTCGATCACGGGGGCACCAAAAATCCGGGCCATGGAGATCATCGCGGAGCTGGAGCGGCGGCAGCGCGGCGTCTGCTTCGGCTCCGTCGTCCATATCGGCTTCGATGGCGCCATGGACAGCAGCATCGCCATCCGCACGCTTGTGCGCCACCGGGACACACTGATCGCACAGGCGGGCGGCGGCATTGTCGCCGATTCGCTTCCCGCAGGCGAGTATGAGGAAGCATTGCTGAAGATGCGCCCGCTGCTGCAGGCACTGACCGGGGAGATATCGTGATCGGCTGGCTGAACGGATCGTTGCTCGACGGCACCCGGCACGCGCTCTCCGTCACGGACAGGGGCTTTCTGCTCGGCGATGGCCTCTATGAGACGATCCGCGTCACGAACGGCGAAGCCGCTCACCTCGAACGCCATCTGGCGCGCTTGGCGCACGGCGCGGCGGTGATCGGCCTGCCGCTGCCCGCTGTCGATGTCGCGGCCGCCGTCGCCGCCGTCATCGCGGCCAACGCACTGCAGGCGGGCTCGCTGCGCCTCACCTTCACGCGCGGCTCCGGCCCGCGCGGGCTTCTGCCACCCGATGCGCCCGATCCCACGTTGCTGATAACGGCCTTCCCGGCATCGCCACAGGCTGCTACCGCACACGTCATTGTCGCCAGCCGCACCCGCCGCAACGAGCATTCGCCGGTCGCCGGCATCAAGAGCACCAACTGCCTCGACAACATCATCGCCCGCCTCGAAGCGCGCGATTGCGGCGCGGACGACGCCCTGCTGCTGAATACTGCGGGACGGATCGCGGAAGCGAGTGCCGCGAATGTGTTCGCGCTGATCGGCGGCGTTTGGCTCACGCCGCCGGTGGCGGAAGGCGCGCTGCCCGGCATCACGCGCGCGCGCATTCTGGAAACCGGGGGGCGTGAGGCCTCCCTGACCGTCGACGATCTGCTGAACGCGGACGAGATCGTGCTGACCAGCAGCCTCGGCATCCGCGCCGTGAAGGCGTTGGCGGGCAAGGATCTGCCCGCCAGCGGCCCCGGTGCATCGAGACTCGCCAGGGCGCTGTTCGGCTGATCAGCCCGCCGCTTCTTCGCGCAGGATGCGCGCGGCCGCGACGAGGTTGACGAGCGCCGGGCGCACCTCCTCCCACTTGCGAGTCTTCAGGCCGCAATCCGGGTTGACCCAGATCTGGTCGGCGGCAAGACGCTGGCAGGCCTTCTCCAGCAGTTCCACCATCTCCGCGACGGACGGCACGCGCGGCGAGTGGATGTCATAGACGCCCGGCCCGATTTCGTTGGGATAGCGGTAGGTTATAAAGGCGTCGAGCAGTTCCATCTTCGAGCGCGAGGTCTCGATGGAGATCACGTCGGCATCCATGGCCCCGATGGCGTCGATGATGTCGTTGAACTCCGAGTAGCACATGTGCGTATGGATCTGCGTTTCGTCCCGCACGCCGGACGACGTGAGCCGGAAGCTCTCCACCGCCCAGTCGAGGTAATGCTTCCAGTCCGCCTTGCGCAACGGCAGTCCCTCGCGAATCGCCGGCTCGTCGATCTGGATAACGCGGATTCCGGCGGCCTCCAGGTCCGCCACCTCGTCGCGCAGCGCCAGCGCGATCTGGCGGCAGACGTCGGCACGCAGGATGTCGTCGCGCACGAAGGACCATTGCAGCATGGTGACAGGGCCGGTCAGCATGCCCTTCACAGGCTTGTCGGTCAGCGACTGGGCGTAGGCGATCCACTCCACCGACATCGGCTGTGGGCGCGAGACATCGCCGAAAATGACGGGCGGACGCACGCAGCGCGAGCCGTAGCTCTGCACCCAGCCATTGCGGGTGAAGGCGTAGCCGTCGAGCAGCTCGCCGAAATACTGCACCATGTCGTTGCGCTCGAACTCGCCGTGCACGAGCACGTCGAGGCCGATCTCGTCCTGCCAGCGGACGGTGGCCGCCGTTTCCTTGCGCAGGAAGGCGTCATAGCCCGCGCCGTCCAGTTCGCCGCGCGTGTGGGCGGCGCGCGCCTTGCGCACCTCGCTCGTCTGCGGGAAGGAGCCGATGGTGGTCGTGGGGAAGCGCGGCAGATTGAGCGCCTCCCGCTGCGCCTCGCGCCTTTCGCTGAACGGGTGGGCGCGGCGTGTGTCCTCCGGCTTCACCGCTGCGAGGCGGGTGGCGACCGCCGGGTTGTGGATGCGCGCCGACGCGGCGCGCGTCCGCGCGGCAGCGGCGGAGGCGGCAAGCTCATCCTTCACGGCATCGCGCCCCTGCGCCAGCGCACGGCCCAGGATCGACAACTCGTCGAGCTTCTGGGCGGCGAAAGCCAGCCAGCCCTTCAGTTCCGCGTCGAGGCCGGTTTCAAGCGTGAGGTCGTACGGCACGTGCAGCAGCGAGCAGGAGGCCGAAACGATGAGATGATCGGTGCCCCGCCTTGCCGCGACGGGCTCGATGCGGTCGAGGATCGCCGGCAGGTTGGCGCGCCAGACGTTACGGCCATCGATCACGCCGAGCGACAGCACCAGCCCCGCCGGCGCCTCCGCCAGCAAGGCATCGAGCTGCCCGGGCGCCCGGGCGAGATCGAGATGCAGGCCGGCGACCGGCAGCGACAGCGCCGTCGCGCGGTTGTCCCCAAGCGCGCCGAAATAGCTGGTGAGCTGGATCTTCAGGCCCGACACGGCGCGGGCGAACATGCCATAGGCGGAGGCGATGGCGGCGCGGGTCGCGTCGTCGAGATCGAGCGAGAGCACTGGCTCGTCGATCTGCACCCAGTCGGCGCCGTGGGCGGCGAGGCGGCGCAGGATTTCCGTGTAGACGGGCAGCAGGCCAGGCAAAAGCGAAAGCGTATCAAAGGCTTCATCGCGGCTCTTGCCGAGCTTCAGGAAGGTGACCGGGCCGATCAGCACCGGGCGCGTGCGGTATCCGAGTGCCGCTGCCTCGCGAAACTCGTCGATGATCTTGGTAGAGGCGAGCGCGAACTCCTGGCCGCGCGAAAACTCCGGGACGAGATAGTGGTAGTTGGTGTCGAACCATTTCGTCATTTCCAGAGCCGGCAAGCCGGATGTCGAACCATGCGCATGGCCGTGAACGGCGCAGGCTTCGACGTCGCCCTCGGTGCCGCGGGCGAGCGCGAAGTAGGTTTCCAGCGACACCGGACCGCCCTTCCAGCCATAGGCGGCGGGAATGGCGCCGACGGCGACGGCGGTGTCAAGAACCTGGTCGTAAAGGGAAAAATCGTTCGACGGAATGTGCGCGATGCCGGCCGCGTGCTGGCGCGCCCAGTTGGCGACGCGCAGGCCGGCGGCGGTTTCGAGCAGGGCTTCCTGCCCGATCTTGCCGGACCAGAAGGCTTCGAGCGCCGTCTTCAGCTCGCGGCGGGGGCCTATGCGCGGCACGCCGAGGGTGGCGGTGGGCACAGAAGGCGGATTGGGAGACGAAGACGTATGAGACAAAGACATCGGCTATAACCCCTTGAAATGGGGGGCAAAAGGCCGAGCGGACGCACGCGGACGCCGCCCCGGGTCCACTCCGGGGACGCGCCACGACAGGCGACCACCGGGGACCCCGCCCGAGGACGTTCATGCATCGTGGCAGGTCTCCTGGCTCGCGGGTCAGCGCACCCGTCCGGCCTTCCCGATGGATGTGGCAAGAATGCCACCATCAGTGACACGAATTGGACGGGCGCTCGCCGCCGACAGTTGCGGGGTGCAGCTCCGGAATCGGATCGCGGCCGCTCCCGCGGCCACGCCCTGCACCGGATTCCCTCTTGGCTTCGCCGCCGCCGACGGCAGGGCGAAGAACCACGACCGTCGCACTATGACAGATCGGGATCGGCGGTCAAGCATATATATAAAGATATGTTTATATCATTGTTTTACTTCTGGCTGCTGAAGCGCTCGACGATACGTTTCCGGAGCCCGTCGCGCACGGAACGGTAGGCATCGAGGCGCTGGTCGCGCGATCCCTGCACGGCGGTGGGATCGAAGGTCGGCCAATACTCCACCGCGGCGGCCATGGTTCGGGTCAGTTCCATCGCCCGGTGATGCGCCTCGGGGGAAAGGGTGACGATGAGATCGAAGCCGGTATCCTCCAGCTCCTCCAGCGACTGGGGGCGGTGGCCGGCAAGGTCGATGCCGATCTCGTCCATGACAGCGACAGTGAAGGGGTCGATCTCGTCCGGCCGCACGCCGGCCGAGGCGACGTAAAGCGAGCGCCCGAAATAGTGGCGGGCGATGCCCTCCGCCATGGGCGAACGCACCGCGTTCAGGGCGCACATGAACAGCACGGACTGGATGCGACGCCCCGCCGTTCCGTCGGCCATGTCAGCCCTTCCAGTGCAAGGCGAACAGCAGCGTGAACAGCCGGCGTGCCGTGTCGAAATCGACGTCGAGCTTGCCCGCCAGCCGTTCGCGCAGCAGCTCCGACGCCTCGTCGTGCATGCCGCGCCGCCCCATGTCGATGGCCTCGATCTGCGACGGCGTGGCCGTGCGAATGGCGGCGTAATAGCTTTCGCAGATAAGCTCGTAGTCCTTGATCACGCGCCGGAACGGCGTCAGCGACAGGAAATGCGAAACGACATGCGCGCCTTCCGCCTCGCGTATCTCCAGCGCCAGCTTGCGGTCGACCAGCGCGATGCGGAGCGCATACGGACCACCCTCGTGGCCGGCGACGGTAAAATGGTTTTCTTCAAGAATATCCCAGATGGCGACGGCGCGCTCGTGCTCCTGATCGGGATTGCCCCGCCCGAGCGAGGCCTCGTCCAGCGTCACGGACACGAGACGGCAGCGCTTGTCATCACCGGCGCTTGTCACGACTTGACCTTTCGGTTTGTGAGTGCCCCATCCCGCCCCGCATCATTTCGTGTTGTCAAAGATTGAGGCGGATGCTGACGGAACGCGCATGCGCCTGCAGGCCCTCCGTCTCGCCCAGTGCGATCGCCGCCGGCCCGACGGCCCGCAGGGCATCCGCCGTGCAATGCAGGATGGAGGTGCGCTTGAGGAAATCGAGCACACCAAGCCCCGACGCGAAGCGGGCGGAACGGGCCGTGGGCAGCACGTGGTTGGGGCCGCCCACATAGTCGCCGACGGCCTCCGGCGTATACTGCCCGAGGAAGATTGCACCCGCGTTGCGTACTGCCCCGGCCAGCGCCTCGGCGTCGTCCGCGACGATTTCGAGATGCTCCGGCGCGATGCGGTCGACGAGGCCGATAGCCTCGCCGAGCGACGGCACCAGAACGATCGCGCCGTAATCCTCCCAGCTCTGGCGGGCGATCTTTTCGCGCGGCAGCGTCACGAGATGGCCCTCGACGGCGGCAGCGACCGCGTCCGCCAGTGCCGCGCTGTCGGTGATGAGGATGGACTGCGCGGCCGTGTCGTGCTCCGCCTGCGCCAGCAGGTCCGCCGCCACCCATTCGGGATTGGCGTTCCTGTCCGCGAGAATCAGCACCTCGGACGGGCCGGCGATCATGTCGATGCCGACGAGGCCGAACACGCGCCGCTTCGCCGCCGCGACAAAGGCATTGCCGGGCCCAACGATCTTGGCGACGGGCGCGATCGTCTGCGTGCCGTGCGCCAGCGCCGCCACAGCCTGCGCGCCGCCGACACGATAGATCTCGTCGACGCCCGCGATGCGCGCCGCCGCCAGCACCAACGGGTTGACGGCGCCGCCCGGCATCGGCACCGCCATGACGATGCGCGGCACGCCGGCCACCTGCGCCGGCACGGCGTTCATCAGCACGGACGAAGGGTAGCTCGCGGTGCCGCCCGGCACATAGAGCCCGACCGATTCGATGGCCGTCCAGCGCCAGCCCGCCGTCACGCCCGCCTCGTCGGTGAAGCGCTCGTCCGCCGGTTTCTGACGCCGGTGATATGTTTCTATCCGCGCACGCGCCACTTCCAGCGCCGCCAGTGCCTCGCGCGGGGAATCGGCGAGCGCGGCGTCGATCTCGTCCTCGCTGACGCGCAGGCGCGCCGGATCGAGCGCAAGCCCGTCGAAACGGGCCGTATAGTCGATCACGGCCCGGTCGCCGCGCGCCGCCACATCGGCGATGATATCGCGGACAACGGCGTCGACATCCTCGGCAACCTCGCGCTTGGCCGCGAGAAGCGCCCGGAAGGCGACTTCGAACCCCTCGTCGCGCGCGTCAAGTCTTACCGGCATCCGATCCTCCGTCATGCTCGCGGCCGCTGCCCTCGCCTTCCGTGTGGGCGGGACGGCCAGCCACCTCCCACATCGGGCCAAGGTCCTTCATTTGCGCCTCTATGCATTCGACATCAAGCCGAATGGCGGCGCCACCGGAGAATTCGAGGACGACGGCACCGGACGGCTTTTCGCCTTCGATGAAGTGGATGGCCAGCAGGTTGAACAGCGAATCGGGCGCGGTGTGTTCCAGGTTGCGGTGACGCACGGCGCGCACTTGGTCGAAGTGCAGCGCCGCCAGGCGGCGGCGCGGCGGCGCGTCTTCGGGCCGCTCCCAGTCGAAACGCTGCAGCGCCAGCACGAAACGGTGCTCGTGGGGCAGGAAGTGCAGGTCCGCACGCCTGACGTGCGCATCCTGCAGATGCGCGGAGATGACGTCGAGGTCATTTTCGTCCAGCGCCAGCAACCGCAGCAGCCGGTCGCCATCCGCCTCGCCGGCCATGTCGTTCTCGCCCATCGTCCCGTATCCATACCCCTAATCTTCTACGATTTATCGGTGACGACAGCCGCAGGCAAGCACGCAAACGATCATGACAGCCGATGAGCGCTCACGTGCCGCAATCCGGCAACGGCGCGGGGCTTCCGTTCCTGCCTTCCGCCAGAGACCGCGCTGCGCCGGCGAAGGGTAATCCCCAGGCGAAGCGAGGTCTTCGCCCCGGAAAGGTCATAATGCGGGCGGAACTTTCACGGCGGAAATGGTATGTAAACTGGTGAATCGGCTGGCACGGATGCACGTAGTCCGGGCGGGACGCCAATAGGGGGATCAATTGAAACGTAGTTCGGCACTGTTGAGCTTTGCCATCGTCGCTGCCCCCCTGCTGTTTGCAGGGGCGGCCGAGGCCCAATATTACCGCGACGACGGACCGCGCGACCGCGGGGAGTTCCGATGGGACGATGGGCCGCCGCCGCCGCGCGGCTATGACCGGAATCGCGACCGCGACTGGGACCGCCGTCCGCCGCCCCCGCCGCCGCCCGGATGGGGCCAACGCCCGCCGCCGCCCGGCTGGCGCCCCGGACCGCCGCCGCCTCCGCCTCCGGGATGGGGCCAGCGCCCGCAGCGCGGCGGCGTGTGCGTGACATCCCGCGGCGCCTGCCCGTCCGGCCCCCTGCGCTCGGGCACGCCCTGCCGCTGCGACATACCGGGCTTCGGCGTCAAGCGCGGCGTGGTGCAATAACGCAGCGGCCTGAGGCGCGAGGCGACAACACGGACTGCCAGAACCGTGGCCGGGCTGAACGGAGATATCCGCCATCGCAGCCCGGTCCGGTTATTCGGACTGTCGGACGAAGAGCATGGCTGTGTGCAGGGATCAGCCCTTCGTCAAGTGATCGAAGAGGATCATCGCCCCGAGACCGAACAGAGCACAGCCGCCCGCTGCCTCGGCAATGCGGCCGAAACGCTGTCCGAGAAAGCGGCCTGCGAGCATTCCAATCGAACTCATCACCATGGTCGCGAAGCCGATGGCGACAGCGATGGCGAGGATGTTCACATTGAGGAAGGCCAACGAAACACCTACCGCCATCGCATCAAGCGACGTGCCAACTGCAGTGACGACGATTGCCCAGAGCGAGTGAGAAGCAGGCGCCGCCTCCTCTTTGCGCGTCGACGCCTGAAAGATCATGTGAAGGCCGACAGCCGCCAGCAGGGCAAAGGCGATCCAATGGTCGACAGCCGCTATGTACTGGCTGGCGGCGACGCCCGCCGCCCAACCGATCAGGGGGGTGAGCGCCTCGACCACGCCGAAAATCGCGCCGGTCCTGATCGCATTGCCGAAACTAGGCCGATGCGATGACGCCCCCTTGCCAACAGAGGCGATGAAAGCATCGATCGACATGGAAATGGCGAGGACGCCGATGGCGACCGGAGACATAAGCAGTTCCCCTGGGCTGATCCGGACGATGGACGGACCCCGCCCGCAGAGTCCCACCGCCACGGTCTTGCAAAGCCCAATCAGGACCGGACACGCCACGCGGAATGCCCCGCGAGTATGTTGACGTGCCTCCGCCATCGCTGGCGATCGCTACTCCCCGATGCGGATCGGGTAGACAAAACGTCAAAGAAAGTCAATAAAAACATATATTTAATATTGCATCTCACTTGCAGGAAGCGTCTTGCAGGAAGCGCAGACTCCGCGCGCATGCGAGGATGAGCGGCGGCAGGCTCGGGCCTCGCGGGAAGGATCCGGCCGCTCAGCCGTTGCCGCGCGCCAGGACGGCCCTGCCCAGCCGTTCCAGGGCCTGGCGCAGGGGATCGTCGGCGACGTTCGCCACCGCGTCGCGCACCATCCGCTCCTGCGCGGGATCGAGCTTCGGTTCGGGCACGGGCGCGACGGTGCGGCGGCGGATCGGGCCCTGCCGCAGCGCGAGCTGGCCGACACAGCGCCAGCCGAAATGCACGTTCACACGCTCCACCACCACGGGGGCCACATGCTGCAGCTCAAGCGCGAAGGCGCCGGTGACGCGCACCACGAGCGTGGCGGGCTGGCTCGCGGCCTCGTCGTATTGCGGCATCTTGCGGTTGGCGCGCCCCCCCGTGCCGCCGGCGCCCCTGCCCCGGCGCGGCCACAGCACCTGTAGCGGTTCCGTGTGGCGGGCAAGCCGCTCGCCGACGATCTCCGGCCACGCAAGGATAACATCGGCGGCGGCGAAGCCCTGCGCGGCCAGAACGGGCTCTATGCAGCGGTCGACCAGCTCGGCAAGCGGCTTCAGCCTGACGGAATGCCTGACGTTCACCATTGATGGCGGTCCATTTCGGGGATATTGCTCCGCGCCCCCTGTCCCGCGCCGGGAGAGAGCGTTAGAAAGTTCATGGTAGAGGGTTGCAGCGCAGAGTCCAGATGATTCCCGCAGATGACATCGCCGGCCACGAGACGGCCGACCCAACGGCGCTGCTCGCGTGGTATGACCGCCACCGGCGCGTGCTGCCGTGGCGCGCGCTGCCGGGCGAGACGGCGGATCCCTACCGGGTGTGGCTCTCCGAAATCATGCTGCAGCAGACCACCGTGCAAACGGTGAAGGGCTATTTCGAGCGCTTTCTCGCGCGCTTCCCCACTGTGGAGGCGCTCGCGGGGACGCCCGTGGAGGCGGTGATGCAGGCGTGGGCCGGGCTCGGCTACTACTCCCGCGCGCGCAACCTGCACGCCTGCGCGCAGGCTGTCGTGGAGCGGCACGGCGGGCGCTTTCCCGCCGACGAGACGGCGCTGCTGGCGCTGCCCGGCATCGGCGCCTACACGGCGGGCGCCGTGGCCGCCATCGCCTTCGACAAGCCCGCCGTCGCGGTGGACGGCAATGTCGAGCGCGTGCTGTCGCGGCTCATGGCGCTGGAAGAGCCCCTGCCGCGCGCCAAGCCGGCAATCCGGGCGCTGGCGCTCGCGCTGATGCCGAAGGCCCGCCCCGGGGATTTCGCACAGGCGCTGATGGACCTCGGCGCCACCATCTGCACGCCGAAAAAACCCGCCTGCGTCCTGTGCCCGTGGTCCCCGCCATGCCGGGCGCGGCGCGAGGGAACGG
Source organism: Pseudochelatococcus lubricantis (assembly GCF_042432495.1). Taxonomy (NCBI): domain Bacteria; kingdom Pseudomonadati; phylum Pseudomonadota; class Alphaproteobacteria; order Hyphomicrobiales; family Chelatococcaceae; genus Pseudochelatococcus; species Pseudochelatococcus lubricantis. The sequence continues at coordinate 113,234 of NZ_JBHLXC010000024.1, forward strand.
CGGAGACCTTTCCGCGCAAGGAGCCGAAGAAGACGGGTAACCTGCGCATGGGCGCTGCCTTCGTCGCCGTGCGCGCGGACGACTGCATCCTGCTGCGCGACCGCCCGCCGCGCGGGCTGCTTGGCGGCATGGCGGAAGTGCCGGGCAGCGACTGGTCGGCCGCGTTCGACGCCGGGCAGGCGCTCGCGGCCGCGCCCCTGAACACGCGCTGGCGGCGGCTGCCGGGCAGTGTGCGCCACGTCTTCACGCATTTTCCGCTGGAGCTGACGGTCTATCGCGCCGAGCTGCCCGCACGCACGCCCGCGCCGGAGGGCAGCCGCTGGCGGGCGCGCGCGGAACTGAAGGACGAGGCGTTGCCCACCGTGATGCGCAAGGTGCTGGCTCACGCCGCCATCGAATGACGGGCCCGGTAGTCGCCGCGCAACTCATCGATGGAGACGAGACTGCCGTCGCGCAGCACGTGCCAGAACGTCCAGCCGTTGCATGAGGGATGGCCCTGCACCAGCGCGCCGACCTTGTGGATGGAACCGACGGCCGGGCCGACGACCAGCGTGCCGTCCGCACGCACGGTGGCGGAGTGCTTCTCGTGCGCATCGACAAGCGTCTCGCCGGCCGCGATCAGGCCGGATTCGACCAGCGACAGGAAGGGGATGCGCGGTTCGGTGCGCCGGGAGGGCGCGGCGGAGACGGCCCGCGGGTCGAGCGGCTCCACGGCGGCGATGCGCGCGCGTGCCGCATCGGCATAGGCGGGGTCCCGCTCCAGGCCGACGAAACGGCGGCCGAGCTTCTTCGCCACCGCACCCGTGGTGCCGGTGCCGAAGAAAGGATCGAGCACCACATCGCCGGGATTCGTGGCCGCTATGAGCGCGCGGGCGATCAGCGCCTCCGGCTTCTGGGTGGGGTGGACCTTGCGGCCTCCGGCATCCTTCAGCCGTTCCTCGCCGGTACACAGGGGCAGGAACCAGTCGGACCGCATCTGCGTGTCCTCGTTGCCCGCCTTCAGCGCCTCGTAGTGGAAGGTGTAGTTGCGGGCGTCCATGCCGCGCGCGGCCCAGATCAGCGTCTCGTGCGCGTTCGTGAAGCGCCGGCCGCGGAAGTTGGGCATCGGGTTCGCCTTGCGCCAGACGATATCGTTCAGGATCCAGAAGCCGAGATCCTGCACCGCCGTGCCGACGCGGAAAATGTTGTGATAGGAGCCGATGACGAACAGCGTCGCCGTCTTCTTCATCACGCGCCGGCACTCGGCGAGCCAGGCGCGGGTGAAATCGTCGTATTCGGCGAAACTCGCGAAGCGATCCCAGTCGTCGTCGACGGCATCGACGAGCGAGTTGTCCGGCCGCGTCAACGCACCTTCGAGCTGAAGGTTGTAGGGCGGATCGGCGAAAATGAGATCGACGCTCTCCGACGGCAAGCGCCGCAGGGACTCGACACAATCGCCAAGCACGATCTGATCGATGGGGAGCGGCTGCTCCATCCGATCCGCCGGCGTCTGCCTTCCGGTACGCGAAACTCTGATCCGGGGCAGACCGCCAGCGGCATCGGTACGCGGAATACTCATGACGCCTACCAGTTACGCGACTGACAGGGCGACTATGCGCATCGAGGGTAAAGATGAGGTTGAAGCCGCCACGCGGGAAAACGATGCCGGCGGTAACACCTGTCCCAAATTCGGACACAATCGCCACAAGGCGCCGCCAGAACGACTCAGGGACAAGGGTTTTGCGGCGTTATCAATCGGTTAACCATGTTTCGCGAGTCCGCGAAGCCGCCTCACCGCTTGAACGGCTCCATGCCGGCGCGCGCCAGCGCGTCAACGCGCTCGTTCTCGGGATGGCCGTTGTGGCCGCGCACCCAATGCCAGGCGACGTCGTGGCGGCTGGCGGCCTCGTCCAGCCTGCGCCACAGGTCCTCGTTCTTCACCGGCTTACGGTCGGCGGTCTTCCAGCCGCGTTGTTTCCAGCTCGCGAGCCAGGAGGTGATGCCCTGGCGGACGTATTGCGAATCGGTGTGCAGGTCGACGGTGCAAGGGCGCTTCAGCGCCTCCAGCGCATTGATCGCCGCGAGCAGCTCCATGCGGTTGTTGGTGGTGTGCGCCTCGCCGCCGGAAAGCTCCTTCCCGGTGCCGCGGAACATCAGCAGCACCCCCCAGCCGCCGGGGCCGGGATTGCCGGAACACGCGCCGTCGGTATAGATCGTCACCCGCTCGCTCATCGCATGAGGCCGTAGTCGGCGGCGGAGGTGGCGTGGCGGTGGAAGCCGAGCTTGCGGTCGTACTCCAGCGGATCGAGCGGCTTGACCAGCGCGCCGGGGGGCACGTTCAGCCAGTCGACCAGCCGCGTCAGCAGGAAGCGCAGGCCCGCGCCGCGCGCGAGCACAGGCAGCGCCGCGACCTCGGCCTCGGTCAGCGGCCGCACTTCCTCATAGGCATGCGTCATCGCGTGCCCCTTGGTGATGTTGAAGGAGCCGTCGGGCTCGAAGCACCACGCATTGAGGCAGATGGCGAGATCGTAGGCGAAAGCGTCGTTGCAGGCGAAGTAGAAGTCGATCAGGCCGGACAGCCGCTCGCCCAGAAAGAACACGTTGTTGGGAAAGAGATCGGCATGGATGACGCCCTCAGGCAGGCCGCGCGGCCACGCCGCCTCCAGCGCCGCGAGATCGTCCGCGATACGCGCGCGCAGGCCGGGGCTGACGCTGTCCGCCTGATCGCGCGCCTGCTCGCAGAGCGGCCGCCAGCCCGCCAGCGACAGCGCGTTGGCGCGCCGCAGGGAAAAATCCGCCCCCGCCGCGTGCAGACGCGCCAGCGTACGCCCGAGTTCGGCGCAATGGACGGCCTCCGGCCGGTTGACCGACATGCCGGACAGGAAGGTGACCATCGCCGCCGGCCGGCCGGCGAGCCGCTGCAGCGCCCTGCCCTCACGGTCGCGCACCGGACGCGGACAGGTGATGCCACGCTCGGCCAGATGGTCCATGAGGCCGATGAAGAACGGCAGGTCGGCCTCGTTCACCCGTTTCTCGTACAGGGTGAGAATGTAGAAGCCGCTTTCCGTCTGCAGCAGGAAGTTGGAGTTCTCGACCCCCTCCGCGATGCCTTTGGCGGACAACAGCGCGCCGATATCGTAGCGGGCGACGAACGCGGACAGTTCCGCATCCGAAACATCGGTATAAACGGCCATGGATATATGCTCTGGTCAGACTGTCGCCTGCTCGCGCAGGTCGCGCGGCAGGGGGAAAAACACGCTTTCGTCGGCGGTGGAAACCGTCTCGACGCGCACCTCGAAGCGCAGGGCGAAGGCGTCGATGATCTCCTCGACGAGGATTTCGGGCGCCGAAGCTCCCGCCGTCAGCCCGAGCCGGCGGATGTCGCCGAACAGCGACCAGTCGATGTCCTCCGCCCGCAGGACGAGCCGCGAGACGGGACAGCCCGCCCGCTCCGCCACCTCGCGCAGGCGCTGGGAATTGGAGGAATTGGGCGAGCCCACCACGATCATCGCATCCACCTGCGGCGCGACGCGCTTGACCGCCTCTTGCCGGTTTGTGGTGGCGTAGCAGATGTCTTCCTTGTGCGGGCTGACGATATCGGGAAAGCGCGCCTTCAGCGCCGCGACGATGCCGGCCGTGTCGTCCACAGAAAGCGTCGTCTGCGTGACGTAGGCAAGCTCCTGGTCCGCCGGAGGCGACAGCCGCGCGACGTCCGCTATCGTCTCGATCAGCGAGATCGCGCCCTCCGGCAACTGACCCATGGTGCCGACCACCTCGGGATGGCCGGCATGGCCGACGAGCACGACGTGACGGCTACGCTTGTGGTGCACCTCAGCCTCCCGGTGCACCTTGGTGACGAGCGGACAGGTGGCGTCGATGGCGAAGAAGCGGCGCGTCACGGCCTCACGCGGCACGGACTTCGGCACGCCGTGGGCGGAGAAGATGACGGGCGCCGTCGTATCCGGAATCTCGTCGAGTTCGTCGACGAAGACCGCGCCCTTGCGGCGCAGGCTCTCGACCACGTATTTGTTGTGGACGATCTCGTGGCGCACGTAGACGGGCGGACCATAGAGCGCCAACGCCTTCTCCACCGCATCGATGGCGCGCACCACGCCGGCGCAGAAGCCGCGCGGGGCGCAGATCAGCACATCGAGCGGCGGCTTGTCAGCCGGCGGAAACGAAGCCGGAGAGACGCAGACGGGCATCGGCCTACCTTCCCGGAGCGCCCCTCCGCCCGCCGGTGTCGCCGGCCCGCGGAAACGCGCCCAAAAAAGAATCGCGGAACATCCGCCGGTCGGCCCGGAGCCGCGGATGTTCCAGGGAAGCCGATCTGTGCGGGGATCGGACGCATCTGTCAAGATACAACGGTGGACCGGCGCAGACGGACGGACGTGCCCTGCCGCCCTGCGGCGGCAACCCGGCCACGCAATTCAGCTGGCCTCGAATCGCTCTTGCTCGGTGGTCTCGGTGTAGACGTGCACGCGGTTGCGACCGGCGCGCTTGGCGGCGTAAAGCGCGTTGTCGGCGGCGCGCGTGAGTTCCTCCAGATCGTAACCCACAAGCTGGGACGAGGCGACGCCCACGCTGACGGTGATGTCGCGCGCGGCCTTCCCATCGCCCAGCCGGTAGCCCGACATGCTGCGCCCGATGCGCTCCATCACCTGCACGGCATCCTTCTCCCGCGCCGATTGCAGGATGCAGAGAAACTCCTCGCCGCCGGTGCGGAAGAGACTGTCGGTGGGCCGCAATTTCATCGAGGCGCGCTCGGCGAAGGCGCGCAGGACGTCGTCGCCGACGGCATGGCCGTAGGTATCGTTGATCTGCTTGAAGTAATCGAGATCGATGATGGCGACGCAGAGCGGCGCGCTCGATATCGCGTGCCGGCGCACAATACGCTCCGCATATTTGCCAAGCGCGCGGCGGTTGCCGAGGCCGGTCAGCGGATCGACCAGAATCTGCACCGCCTGCTCGGCCTCCAGCCGCTCCTTGGTCAGGGAAAGCGTGAGATAGGCGATGGCGATGTTCGCGCCGAGCGACACCAGCCGCATCGGCGCCGCCCAGTCGTCGGGCAAGGCCGCCGCGACCGGGTTCCCGGTGTGCAGGGCGCCGGCGAGAAGCACCAGCCCGCGCATGACGAAAATCGCGCTTTTGCCCGCAAGCGCCACGCAAAGCGGCATACGTGACGGCATATATTCACGCCGTCCGCGCGACAGCTCGAAAATCGCCAGCGCACCATAGAGCACGGGCACGGCGGTGGTCGCGACGGTTCGTCCCATAACGAGAAGGTCGCCGCTCGCGACAAGGGAAAAGGCGAGCCAGCCGATGCCGCCCGCCGACGCCTGCAGGATGGATGTCGGCAGCCTCTCGAACAGACGCGCCGCCTGCCACGCCGCGCCATAGCCGAAGAACAGCATGGCGAAGCCAACGTCAACGAAGTGGGGCACACCGATGCCCACGGCGTAGCCCGCCAGCAGATCGAACAGCGCCGCACCCGCGAAGCATATGCCGAGAAACAGCAGCTCGCGATTGGCCCGGCTGTTACGCCACGAGAAAAGCAGCAGCCCCCCGAGCAGCAGGTGCACGACAATGCCGACCGTCCGCAACGTCACGGGATCTAGCTGCATCGGGCGCGGCCTCCGGCGCCAGCACGCCGCGGCAGGACGAATGCCTTGCGGTTCACGACGCAGGGCGAATGCCTGTCGATCAGCCGGCTCCACCTGACATGGGAGGATTCTACGACAGCGCCCATAATCGAATCCGGTTCAAAAGCAGCTTCAGATAAAGTATAGTTTCTAATGATACTACTTTAGCAAATGCATAAGAGCGGATAACACAGCACCCGCCCGGCCAGAACGGGGTATTATCCTTTCACGCGATTTCCAACCTTAAAACTGTCGCCGTGTCAATCCGCTATACGCAGGCGGCCGCGATTATCCTGCGCGGCGAGGGCATCGATGTCGCGCCACACCAGCGCCAGCCGGGGCCGGCCGGCAAGCAGGGCGCCTTCCTCCAGCGCGTGGCGGATGATGGCGGCGCGCCCCTCCACCGCCGCGCCGAGCGCGCGGGCGAAGGCCACGGCCGCGACGTTCACGGCTGAAATCCACACGCCCGTGCAACTGGCGCCGCAGAAGGACAGGCGGCGGGCCAGCGCCGACACCAGCCGGGCGCCGATGCCGCGGAAGCGGAAGCCGTGGCGCACGTAGACCCCCTGAATTTCGGCATCGGCGTGCAGCAGCGGATCCCGCGCCAGCCCGCCCACGCAGAGGCCCACCACCTCGCCGCGATACTCCGCCACCAGCCGCGCGCCGCCGGGGGCCTGCGACCACGCGCCGCGCTCACTCTCCGGCGTTCCCGCGATTTGCGCCGGCAACAGGCCGCAGTTCATCTCGCGCCATACATTGTCATGAAGGCGGGCCATGGCGGGCCCGTCCGCCACCGTCGCAGAGCGGACGATAACCTTTGCCGCCCCCGGCGCCCCGATCGGATCGAACATGTTTTCCAGCATCTGGCATCTCCCCGGGCTTCTCTCCCGTGCGGGACCGCGCCGACGACGCAGCCTCGCACAAATCGCGGGGATAGTGCTTCCCGAGAATGGCCAGAAAGCGGCGAATCGCCGGTAATCCGTAGCGGCGCGTTACACCGGCGCCCCCGGCCCCCGACCGCTCGCGTGCGGGTTTTGCGCAAGCGCCGCAAGGGCTTGACCGTCCATCGACGATCCAGGCGCTCAAGGTACGGTATTATTCGCCCGGCCGCGCCTGAAGGCCGCGCAGCGGATGCGCCGCATAGACGCCCAGGATGTGCGTCTGCCGCGAGAAGAACGCGAGCTCTTCCAGCGCCAGCCGCAGGGAGCGATCTTCCGGATGGCCGTCCACCTCCGCATAGAAGCGGGTGGCGACGAAGCGGCCCTCGACCATGTAGCTTTCGAGCTTCGTCAGGTTGACGCCGTTGGTGGCGAAGCCGCCGAGCGCCTTGTAGAGCGCGGCGGGCACGTTGCGCACCTCGAAGATGAAGCTCGTCACCGTGGGGCCGTTGCCGGCGGGCGCCCATTGCGGCTCGCGCGCCAGCACCACGAAGCGGGTGGTGTTGTCCTTCTCGTCCTCGACATCGCGCGCCAGGGTGACGAGACCGTAGATCTCGCCGGCAAGCGACGGAGCGAGCGATGCCTGCGTCGGGTCGTTCCATTCCGCCACCTGCCGCGCGGAGCCCGCCGTGTCCGACGCCACCACGGCCTTGAGGCCGAGTTCGCGGATGATGCGCCGGCACTGGCCAAGCGCGTGGACGTGGCTGTGGACGGTGGTGATGGTCTGGAGCGTCGCGCCCTTCGGCGCCAGAAGCTGGAAGCGGATAGGCAGGAAGTGCTCGCCGACGATGTAAAGCCCGGAGGCGGGCAGCAGGTGATGGATGTCCGCGACGCGCCCGGCGATGGAGTTCTCGATCGGGATCATGCCGAGCCCGGCCCGCCCCTCCGAAATCGCCGCGAGGGCATCCTCGAACGTGGCGCACGGCAGGGGCTGCCAGTCGGGAAACACCTCGTGGGCGGCGATATGGGAATTGGCCCCCGGCTCGCCCTGATACGAAATGACGCGGGGCTGCTGGTCGAACGTGGCGGTCATGCTTTCTCGGTTCCTGTGAGGATGGCGCGGGCGCGGGCGAGATCGCCGGGCGTGTCGACGCCGAGCGGCACATCATCCACGACGACGATGTCGATGCGCATGCCGTGCTCCAGCGCCCGCAGCTGCTCAAGCTTCTCCCGCTGCTCCAGCGGCGAGGGCGCCAGCGAGACGAAGCGCGCCAGCGCCTCCCGGCGATAGGCATAGAGTCCGATGTGATGCAGCAGCGGCCCCTCCCCCCACGGGGCCGTGGCGCGGGTGAAGTAGAGCGCGCGCAGGCGCCCTCCGCCGAGGTCGCTGCCGACAGCCTTCACCACGCTGGGCGCCGTGCGCTCCTCCTCGCGGGTGATGACGGCCGCGAGCGTGGCGATGTCGACGGCCGGATCGTCGAGCGGCGTGAGCGCGGCGGCGATCACAGCGGGGTCGATGGTCGGCAGGTCGCCCTGCACGTTGACGACGACGTCGTGCCGCCCCTGCGGATCGATGAGGGTGAGCGCCTCGAAGATGCGGTCGGAGCCCGAGGGGTGGTCCGCGCGGGTGAGGACGGCGCGCCCGCCCGCCTGCTCCACCACGGTGGCGATGGCGGGCGAATCAGTTGCCACGACCACCGGCCCGACTGCCGCAGCCTCCGCCCGGCGCAGCACCTGCACGATCATCGGCAAACCGGCGATGTCCGCCAGGGGCTTGTCCGGCAGACGGGTGGCGGCGAGACGCGCGGGAATGATGACGACGGGCGAGGCCATTGCAGGACCGGAACCTTCGAAAAAAGGTGAGTTCCCGCCACGGTTAGCGAAAAAATCCCGGGATGTCACACACGATCTTTCGCGATACCCCGCGATCGTCGGCTTCCCGTTGATTATACGAGTTGCAAAGTACTGGGAAAACCGGTTAATCATCCTCGCTGTGATCGCTCGCATGGGCCGGCATGGTCCTCCCGGGCAGCAGTTTAGGTTTGGACCGGAGCCGCACACCGATGGATTCCTTCGAGCTCAACAAGATCGCCGGCGGAGTGCTCGGCACCCTGCTTTTCACGATGGGCCTTGGCGTTTTATCGGGCATCATCTTCAACCCGGCGATCCCGGTCATCCCCGGCTATGACCTGCCGAGCGGCGCGGATGCGGGCGGCGGCGCTGCGGCACCGGCCGCGGCGAAGGTGGCGCCCATCGCCACGCGGCTGGCGAGCGCCGATCCCGCGCGCGGCGAGAAGGCGGTCGCCAAGTGCAAGGCCTGCCACAACTTCGTGGAAGGCGCGGGCGCCAAGGTGGGCCCGGACCTGTACGACATCGTCAACCGCACCATAGGCGCCGTCGAGGGCTTCGGCTACTCCGCGCCGATGAAGACCCACGCGAGCGCCGGCGACAAGTGGACGTACGACAACCTCGACCACTTCATCACCAATCCCAAGGGCTTCGTGCCGGGCACGATCATGGCCTTCGCCGGTGTGGCGAAGCCGGAAGAGCGCGCCGATATCATCGCCTACCTGCGCACGCTCGCCCACGAGCCCGCGCCGCTGCCGGCGCCCGACGCAGCACCGGCTGAAGGGGCAGCGCCCGCTGAAGGAGCCGCGCCGGCCTCCGGCCAGTAAGGCACGGATGGCCTCCACGGGAAAATCCCGGCGCGGCCGGGGTTTTCTGCGCGGGGCTTCCTGCAGCGGCCCGGAGCATTCCTACCTTTCGCGGAAATGCTCCGTCTTTTCGTTTGAGCAGGATTGCTTTGGGCAGGATTGCTCCGAAAAGTGTTATCCACTTTCCGGGTCGTGCGTCAGAGCTTGTCGAGCAAGCCGAAACCGATCATCGCCGCCGTCAGCAGCGGGCGGCGCAGCCAGCGGCCGCCAGGCAGCTCAGGCACCGGCAGCGCGGCCATCCGGTCGAAACGCTCCGTATCGCCGACAATGGCCTCGGCGATGAGGCGGCCGGTGTAGGGGCCGAGCATCACTCCCTGCCCCGAAAAGCCGGATGCGACGTAAAGCCCGTCCTCCCGCCCGCCTTCCAGCCGGCGCACGAAGGGCAGGCGCGTCGAGGTGACGCCGAGCCGCCCGCCCCAGCCGTGCGTGATCGCCGCTGTCGCGAGTTGGGGATAAAGCGCGAGCATGCGCCGCCGCACGCGCGCGGCGAAATCCGCCGGCAGATCCGCGCCATAGCTTTCCCCACCGCCGAAGATGATGCGGTTGTCGTCCGTGCGGCGGAAATAGTTGACCACGCAGCGCGTGTCCGAAGCGGCGATGGCGCCGGCCAGCACCGTGTCGGCCAGCGCGGGGTCGAGCGGCGCGGTGGCGATCATGAAATTCACCAGTGGCATGACGTGCGCCGCCGTCACCTCCGACAGCGGATCGAGCGAGCCATCGCCCGTCAGCAGCACCGCCCGCGCCCGCACGGCGCCCGCTTCCGTCGCCACGCGCCAGAGATCGCCCTCGCGCGCGACGCGAAGCACCCGCGACTGCTCGTGAAGCCGCGCGCCCGCCGCTTCCGCGAGCCGCGCGAGGCCGCGCGCCAGCGCCAGCGGATCGAGGTGGCCGCCATGGGGATTGAAGACGCCGCCGTGGCAACCGCGCATGTGTGTGTACTTCTCCACCGCGCGCGCATCGAGCACCTCAAGCCCGGCGACACCGTAATGGCGGGCCAGATGCTCGGCATCCTCCGCCAGCGCGCGGAAATGGCGTGTGCGGTGCGCCAGCAGCAGCAGGCCGGGCCGCAGGGCGCAGCCGCCCGCGCCGTCGCCGGCCAGACCGGCAGCGTTGTCGATGTCGGCAGCGATGTCGGCGAGCCACAGACGCGCCTCCTCGGCGATCTGCCATAGCTCGCGCGCCCGCGCCTCGCCCACGCGCGCCTCCAGCCACGCCTGCTCGCGCCGCTGGCCGGGATGCACCTGGCCGCCGTTGACGCCCGATGCGCCGCCGCCGACGCGCGACGCCTCGACGACGCGCACGTCCACGCCCGCTCGCGCCAGCGTGAGAGCCGCGCCGAGACCGGTGAAGCCCGCGCCGACCACGCAGACGTCGGCAAGGATATCGCCCGCGACAGCGGGACGGGGGGCGCGGGCATCGGCCCGCTCCGCGTAAAGATTCGTCAAGGAAGCTGGCGCCATCGGCCGTCGGTCCGCAATGGAGGGAGAGCGCTATGGGGGGCGAGGATGAGGCGGGGATTGCCGGCCAGAACCATTCCGCTTGTTGGCGAACGCGCGAATGGCCCTGACGTGCTGGTTGGACGCGCTTTCGGAGCGGAAGCGCAGCGGCCGGACGGAAAGGCTGCTGCAACCCCCGCCCTTTCCTGAAGTGCAGATTCCATATGTTCAGACGTTCAGCAACAGATATTCGCGCTCCCAGGGGCTGATCACCTGCATGAACGTCTCGTACTCGGTGCGCTTCACCGCCGAATAGGTGTTGACGAAGCTCTGGCCCAGCACGTCGATCAGCGGTTCGCATTCGCCAAGCTCGATCACCGCCTCCAGAATGCCGCGCGGCAGGTCGAAATCGAGATTGTAGGCGGAGCCCGTCACCGGCTCGCCGGGCTGGAGGCCCGCCTCGATGCCGAGATAGCCGCAGGCGAGCGTCGCGGCGATGGCGAGATAGGGATTGGCGTCGGAGGACGGCACGCGGTTTTCGACGCGCCGCGCAGCGGCGTCCGAAGGCGGCACGCGCAGGCCCGTGGTGCGGTTGTCGTAGCCCCAGCGCACATTGATGGGCGCGGTGGAGTTGCGCGTCAGCCGCCGGTAGGAGTTGACGTAAGGCGCCAGCATCGACATGGCGGCGGGCAGATAGGTCTGCAGGCCGGCGATGAAGGAGAAGAACGCGGGCGACGGCGAATCGTCCTCGTTGGAGAACAGGTTGCGGCCGGTCTTCGTATCCACGACGGAGGTGTGGATATGCATGGCCGAGCCCGGCTGGCGGGCGATGGGCTTGGCCATGAAGGTGGCGTACATGTCGTGCTGCAGCGCGGCCTCGCGGATGGTGCGCTTGAAGAGGAACACCTGGTCGGCGAGATCGATGGGATCGCCGTGGCGCAGGTTGATTTCCATCTGCCCGGCGCCTTCCTCGTGGATGAGCGCGTCGATGGCCAGGCCCTGTGCCTCCGAATAGTCGTAGATGTCCTCGAACAGGTCGTCGAACTCGTTGACGGCGGCGATGGAATAGGCCTGCCGGCCGATCTCCGCCCGGCCCGAGCGGCCGATCGGCGGCTCCAGCGGATAGTCGGGGTCGGTATTGCGCTTGACGAGATAGAACTCGATCTCCGGCGCGACCACGGGCTCCCAGCCGTTGCGGCGGAAAAGCTCGACCACGCGGCGCAGCACCTGCCGCGGCGCGTTCTCCTGCGCGCGGCCGTCACGGTGGAAGGCGTCGAGGATGACCTGCGCCGTGGGGTCGGAGGCCCACGGCACCGCCGTCAGCGTGGAGAGGTCCGGCCGCAGGACGAGATCGCCGTCGGCGGGCATCTCGCGCTGGAGCACCTCCTCCGGATAGTCGCCGGCGATGGTCTGGTAGAAGATCGCCCCCGGCAGGCTCATCACCGGATTGCCGAGAAACTTTTCGGACGGCATCACCTTGCCGCGCGCGACGCCGGCCTGGTTGGCGACGAAGCACTCGATCTCCTCGATGCCGGCGCGCGCCATGAAATCGCGCGCGTCGTCGATATCGACCGCGCCGCGCCGGCTGCGCAAACTCTTCTTCTGGGCTGTTTTCTTCCTGGTCATCCATCACCCGTTCGATCTGCCGCAGGCAGTAATCGCCGAGACGCCGCATCTGTCAATCATCTGACATCAAATCCCCGGATCGTGGTCCGGCAGGATGGGGAAAAGCGAAGGCGCTTGCGGCGGCTCCGCGTGGCCGCTAACGTTTTTTCCGCAACAAGGCGAGGGGAGCACGGGGCGTATGTCCGTGCCCGGAACTCAGGATTGGCGCGTCTATGACCGAGGCTCGGACTGAAGCTCGAACAGAAGCACGCAAACGCGATTCGCTGGCGATCGGCGCGGTTCGCCGCGACTTCGCGCCGTGGCTCGACCCGCAAGCGAAGCCCCTGATCCGCTTCGATCAGGTGACCAAGCGCTTCGGCGATTTCGTAGCTGTGGATAACCTCACCCTTCACATCTACGAGCGCGAGTTCTTCTGTCTGCTCGGACCGTCGGGCTGCGGCAAGACGACACTGATGCGCATGCTCGCCGGCTTCGAGGAGCCGACGCAGGGCAAGATCGTTCTCGGCGACCAGGTGGTGAGCGGCATCCCGCCCCACCGCCGGCCCGTCAACATGATGTTCCAGTCCTACGCGCTCTTCCCGCACATGAACGTGGAGAAGAACATCGCCTTCGGGCTGGTGCAGGACGGCCTGCCGAAGCAGGAGATCGCCGACCGGGTGGCGGAAATCCTGCGCCTCGTGCAGCTCACGCCCTTCGCGCGGCGCAAGCCGGACCAGCTCTCCGGCGGCCAGCGGCAGCGCGTGGCGCTGGCGCGCGCGCTCGTGAAGCGGCCCAAGGTGCTGCTGCTCGACGAGCCGCTCGGCGCGCTGGACAAGAAACTGCGCGAGGAAACGCAGTTCGAGCTGATGGACCTGCAGGTGAACCTCGGCATGACCTTCCTCGTCGTCACCCACGACCAGGAAGAGGCCATGACCATGGCCGACCGCATCGCGGTGATGGACAGGGGCACCATCAGGCAGATCGCGCCGCCCGGGCAGGTCTATGAGCAGCCGGCGAGCCGCTACGTGGCGGAGTTCATCGGCGACGTGAACATCATCGAGGGCAGGATCGCCGCGAGCGACGCCGGGCGGCTGCGCATCACGCGCACGGACGGCGAGGGCGAACTGGCGATCGAGGCGCCGCCCGGCGTGGCGACGCAGACGGGGCAGGAAATAGCCGTGGCGCTGCGGCCCGAAAAGCTGGTGCTGCACCGCGAGCCCCCGGCCGGCGCGCAGAACCTGCTGTCGGGCGAAATCTGGGATATCGGCTATCTGGGCGACTGGACGATCTATCTGGTGAAGCTCGCCAGCGGCCAGATCGTGCGCGTGTCGCGCGCCAACGCCAGCCGCTTCGTCGAACAGCCGCTGACCTGGGACGACAAGGTGCACATCACCTTCGCGCCCGAGGCCGGCGTGCTGCTGACGCAATAGGCGGGGAGCGCCGGCATGAGCGACAACGCCCTTCCCGCCACGCAGACGCCGGAGACGGCGCCCTTTTCGCGGACACCGCGCCTGCTGCGCGCGGTGGTGCCCGCCCTGCCATTCCTGTGGCTGCTGATCTTCTTCCTCACGCCGTTCGCCATCGTGTTCAGGATGTCACTGTCGCAGCCGGCGACGGCGCAGCCGCCCTATACGCCCGTGATCGACTGGGCGCAGGGGCTCGCCGGGCTGTGGGCGGCGCTGGGCGAACTCAACATCGACAACTTCCTGCTGCTCGCGGACGACTATCTCTATGTCGCCTCGGCGTTCTCGTCGCTGCGGATGGCGGCGGTCTCGACGCTGCTGCTGCTCCTGATCGGCTTCCCCATGGCCTATGCCATGGCCAAGGCGCCGGAAAACCGCCGGCCTGTGCTGCTGGTGCTCGTCATCCTGCCGTTCTGGACGAGCTTCCTGATCCGCGTCTATGCCTGGATCGGCATCCTGAAGCCCGAAGGGCTGCTCAACACGGTGTTGATCAGCCTCGGGCTGATCGACCAGCCGCTGCAGATCGTGAATACTGACATCGCCATCTTCATCGGCGTGGTCTACTGCTACCTGCCCTTCATGGTGCTGCCGCTCTACGCGACGCTCGAAAAGATGGACTGGACGCTGATCGAGGCGGCGCAAGACCTGGGCTGCCCGCCGTGGCGGGCCTTCTGGCGCATCACCGTGCCGCTGGCGCTGCCCGGCATCGCCGCCGGCGCCCTGCTGTGCTTCATCCCCATCGTCGGCGAATACGTGATCCCCGAACTGCTCGGCGGCCCGGACTCGCTGATGATCGGCAAGACGCTGTCGGACGAGTTCTTCAAGAACCGCGACTGGCCGCTGGCATCGGCCGTGGCGGTGGTGCTGCTGATCATCGTCGTCGGCCCGGTGATGGTCTACCGCGAGCTTGAAACCCGCAGGCTGGAGAAGGCCCGATGACCCGCCGCTTCACGCTGTTCGACACCACGGCGCTGACCTTCGGCTTCGCGTTCCTCTACGTGCCGTTGCTGGTGCTCATCGCCTATTCCTTCAACGACTCGCAGCTTCTCAATGTCTGGGGCGGCTTCTCCACGCGCTGGTATGTGTCGCTCTGGCACAATGCGCCGCTGCTCACGGCGCTGCGCAACTCGCTCGCCATCGGGTTCCTCTCGGCGGCGATCGCAACCTTCTTCGGCACGCTCGCGGCGCTCGCGCTGGTGCGCTACACGCGCTTCTGGGGTCGGCCGCTGTTCACCGGCATGGTCTATGCGCCGATGGTGATGCCGGAAGTGGTCACGGGCCTGTCGCTGCTGCTGTTCTTCGTCTCGGTGGGCGCGGAACGCGGCTTCTGGACAGTGACGCTCGCGCATACGACATTCACGATGTGCTACATCGCCGTCGTGGTGCAGTCGCGGCTGGTCGCCTTCGACAGGACGCTGGAGGAGGCCGCGCAGGACCTCGGTTGCCCGCCGGTGCGCACCTTCTTCACCATCACGCTGCCGCTGATCGCGCCTTCCGTCGCGGCCGGCTTCCTGCTCGCCTTCACCCTGTCGCTCGACGACGTGGTGATCGCGAGCTTCGTCACCGGCCCCGGCACCTCGACGCTGCCCATCGAGATTTTCAACAGGGCGCGCCGCGGCCTCTCGCCGGAGATCAACGCGCTGTCGTCGCTGATGCTGCTGGTGGTGACGGTGGTGGTGGTAGGGTCGTCGCTGGTGACGAAGCGGGCGGCGTTGCCGACACGGTAAGGTTGCGGGCTGCCCGCAAGCTTGACGAAATGTTAATGCGATTCATCTCCTATTGGACGTTACACTGACGCGGTTCGATTCGTGTCATCGCCTTTCGGGAGATCGCTCTTGGTTCGCCGTATTCGCCCCCGTTCGCCGGATGAGCCTTCCGTCGAGGCGTTGCGCCGCGCCACAACCCTCGCCACGCGCCGCGACCTGCTCGGCCTCGCGGGCGGCATCGCCGGCGCGGCGCTCGCCGCGCGCCTGCTGCCGGCCGCGGCGATGGCGCAGGAGAGCGCGCCTCCGGCCGGCGATGCGTATGAGGCGCACGGCCTTTCCGCGTTCGGCGACCTGCAGTTGCCGAAGGATTTTCCGCACTTTCCCTACGTGAATCCGGACGCGCCGGTGGGCGGCAAGATCGTGATGCGGGTCACGCAGGGCAGCTTCGACACCTTCAACACACTGAACGCCTTCGTGCTGCAGGGCGACGCTGCGGCCGGCATGAGCGCGACGTTCGACTCGCTGATGGCCGGCTCGGGCGACGAGCCGGACGCTGTCTACGGCCTGGTGGCGCAATCGGTGCAGGCAAGCGCCGACCGGCGCACCTATCGCTTCCGGCTGCGCCCCGAGGCGCGCTTCCACGACGGCACGCGGTTGACCGCGGCGGACGTCGCCTTCTCCTTCGATATCCTGAAGGAGAAAGGCCATCCGTCCTACCGCGCCATCCTGGCGGAGGCCGAGCGGGCGGTGGCGGAGGCGGATGACGTCGTCACCTTCCACCTCTCAGAACGGCGCGGGCGCGACCTGCATCTCATTGTCGCCAGCCTGCCGATCTTCTCGAAGGCGTACTGGAGCACGCGCGATTTCGCCGCCTCCACGCTGGAGCCGCCGCTGGGCTCGGGCGCCTACAAGGTGGGGCGGTTCGAGGTGGGGCGCTTCATCGAGTTCGACCGCGTGGACGACTACTGGGCGCGCGATCTCAACGTCAATGTCGGGCAGAACAGGTTCCGGCACGTGCGCTACGAGTATTTCCGCGACGAGCAGGTGATGTTCGAGGCGTTCAAGTCCGGCATCATCAACTTTCACGAGGAATATACCGCGAGCCTGTGGGCGAACGGCTACGACTTTGCCGCCTTCCGCGAGGGCCGCGTGAAGCGCGAGAAGATCGAGACCGCCGCCGCGCCCAACGTGCAGGGCTGGTACTTCAACACGCGCCGCGAGAAGTTCGCCGATCCGCGCGTGCGCGAGGCCATCGGGCTGGCGTTCGATTTCGAATGGACCAACGCCAAGATCATGTACGGCGCCTACCGGCGCACGACGTCGTTCTTCGAGCACACGCCCCTGAAGGCGGAGGGCCTGCCCGCGCCGGAAGAGCTGGCGCTACTGGAGCCGTTTCGCGGCAAGGTGCCGGACGAGGTGTTCGGCGAGCCGTTCGTGCCGCCCGTCTCCGACGGTTCCGGCAACGACCGCAACATGCTGCGCCGCGCCTTCGCGCTGCTGACGGAAGCAGGGCTGAAACGCGAGGGCGACACGCTGCGCCTGCCGGACGGCAAGCCGTTCGAGATCGAATTCCTCGATTCCGGCACGCGGCTGCAACCGCACACGCAACCGTTCCAGGGCAACCTGCGCCGGCTCGGCATCACGGCGACGTCGCGCATCGTCGATCCGTCGCAGTATCAGGAGCGGCTGCGCAAATACGACTACGACGTCGTCAGCGTGGCGCGGCAGGGCAGCCTGACGCCGGGGGCGGAACTGCGGGTGTTCTACGGCTCCGAAGCCGCCAGGACACCGGGCGGGCTCAATCTCGCCGGCATCAACAGCCCGGCGGTCGATGCGCTGATCGAGCACATCATCCGCGCCGGGACGCGCGAGGAAATCAACGTCGGCGCCCGCGCCCTCGACCGCGTGCTGCGCGCCGGGCGCTACTGGGTGCCGATGTGGTTCCGGCCTGACGACTGGTATGCCTTCTGGGACATCTTCTCCCGCCCCGCGCAGTCGCCCCGCTACAGCTCGGGCGCGCCGGGCACGTGGTGGTTCGACGCCGAGAAAGCCGCACGCATCGGCTGGAAGGGCTAGTCCATGTTCGCCTATGTCGCGCGGCGCCTGCTGCTGATGATTCCCACCATCTTCGGCATCATGCTGATTTCCTTCGTCATCGTGCAATTCGCCCCCGGCGGGCCGGTGGAGCGCATCATCGCGCAGATGCAGGGAGCGGACGGCGGCGCCACGGCGCGCATCGGCGGCGGGGGTGGCGGCGATCTGGGCGCGGCAGGCGGCGCCGCGGACGCGGGTTCCGGCGGGCGCTATCGCGGCGCGCAGGGGCTCGACCCCGCTTTCATCGCCCAGCTCGAAAAGCAGTTCGGCTTCGACAGGCCGGCGCACGAGCGCTTCATCAAGATGATGACGGACTACGCCACCTTCAACTTCGGCAAGAGCTACTTCCGCGACGTCTCTGTGCTGTCGCTGATCGGCGAGAAGCTGCCGGTGTCGATCACGCTCGGCCTGTGGATGACGCTGATCTCCTACGCTATCTCCATCCCGCTCGGCATCGCCAAGGCGGTGCGCGACGGTTCGAGGTTCGACGTGTGGACATCGGGCGTGGTCATCGTCGGCTACGCTATTCCCTCCTTCCTGTTCGCGATCCTGCTGATCGTGTTTTTCGCGGGCGGCTCGTTCTGGCAGATTTTCCCGCTGCGTGGCCTCACCTCCGAGAATTTCTCGGAGCTGTCGCTCGTCGGCAAGATCGCCGACTACCTGTGGCACATCGCGCTGCCGATCTTCTCCATGGCGATCGGCGCGTTCGCGACGTCGACGCTGCTGACCAAGAACTCGTTTCTGGACGAAATCCGCAAGCAGTACGTGCTCACCGCCCGCATGAAGGGCCTCACGGAACGGCAGGTGCTCTACGGCCACGTGTTCCGCAACGCCATGCTGATCGTCATCGCCGGTTTTCCGGGCGCGTTCATCGGCGCCTTCTTCGCCGGCTCGCTGCTGATCGAGACCATCTTCTCGCTGGACGGGCTGGGGCTGCTGTCGTTCGAGTCCATCGTCAACCGGGATTACCCGGTGGTGTTCGCCAGCCTGTTCATCTTCTCGCTGCTCGGACTCGTGGTGAACCTGCTGTCGGACCTCACCTACACATGGATCGATCCGCGCATCGATTTCGAGACGCGGGAGGTCTGAGATGACGGACGCCGCAGCCATCGCCGCCGCGCCGCCCCTGCCCGAAAAGGGATGGCTGCGGCTGTCGCCGCTCAACCGCCGCCGGCTGCGCAACTTCCGCGCGCACAGGCGCGGTTTCTGGTCGCTGTGGATATTCCTGGCGCTGTTCTTCGTGACGCTGGGCGCGGAGTTCATCGCCAACGACCGGCCGCTGGTCGCCTCCTACAAGGGCGAAATCCTGTTTCCCGTGCTGGTGGACTATCCGGAAGAAAAATTCGGCGGCTTCCTCGCCCGCACGGACTACCGCGATCCGTTCATCGCCGACGAGATCAACGCGAACGGCTGGGCCCTCTGGCCGCCGGTCCGCTTCGCCTACAACACGCACAACCTCGCCATTCCGGTGCCGGCGCCCGCGCCGCCGACGTGGCTGCTGACGGACGAGCAATGCGGCGGCTCGTGCGCCGGCATCGAGTGGAACTGGCTCGGCACCGACGACCAGGGCCGCGACGTGCTGGCGCGCCTCATCTACGGCTTCCGCCTCTCGGTGCTGTTCGGGCTGATCCTGGCCGGCATCTCGTCGGTGATCGGCATCTTTACGGGCGCCGTTCAGGGCTATTTCGGCGGCTGGACGGACCTCGTGCTGCAGCGGATCATCGAGATCTGGAACTCGATCCCCTCGCTCTACCTGCTGATCATCGTCTCGTCGATCATCACGCCGGGCTTCTTCGTGCTGCTCGGCATCCTGCTGCTGTTCTCGTGGGTGGCGCTCGTCGGTGTCGTGCGGGCCGAGTTCCTGCGCGCACGCAACTTCGAATACGTGAACGCGGCGCGGGCGCTCGGCCTCTCCGACGCCACCATCATGTTCCGCCACCTGCTGCCCAATGCCATGGTGGCGACGCTGACCTTCCTGCCCTTCGTGCTCAACGGTTCCATCACCACGCTGACCTCGCTCGACTTCCTCGGCTTCGGCCTGCCGCCGGGCTCGCCCTCGCTCGGGGAGCTGCTGGCGCAGGGCAAGGCGAACCTGCAGGCGCCCTGGCTTGGCCTCACGGGCTTCTTCGTCATCGCGCTGATGCTGTCGCTGCTGATCTTCATCGGCGAGGCGGTGCGCGACGCCTTCGATCCGCGCAAGACGTTCAACTGAAGGAGACAAGCATGAGTGCGCCGCTGCTCTCCGTCAGGAATCTCGCCGTCAACTTCCGCCAGGACGGGCGCGAGATAAAGGCCGTCAGGGGCGTTTCCTTCGATCTCGCGGCGGGCGAGACGCTGGCGCTCGTCGGCGAATCCGGCTCCGGCAAGTCGGTGACGGCACTGTCCGTGCTGCGGCTGCTGAACTATCCGGCGGCGTACCATCCGTCCGGCGAGGTGCTGTTCAAGGGCCGCGACCTGCTGCGCGCCACGGAGGACGACCTGCGCAAGGTGCGCGGCAACGACATCACCATGGTGTTTCAGGAGCCGATGACCTCGCTGAACCCGCTGCACGTGATCTCGCGCCAGATCGGGGAGATTCTCGCGCTGCACAAGGGCATCACGGGCGAGGCCGCGCGCCGGCGCACGCTGGAACTGCTGGAACTCGTCGGCATCCGCGACGCGGAAAGCCGGCTCGACGCCTATCCGCACCAGCTCTCCGGCGGGCAGCGCCAGCGCGTGATGATCGCCATGGCGCTCGCAAACGAGCCGGATCTGCTGATCGCCGACGAGCCCACCACGGCGCTCGACGTGACCGTGCAGGCGCAGATTCTCGACCTGCTGGCACAGCTCAAGGCGCGGCTCAACATGTCGCTGCTGTTCATCACCCACGATCTGGGCATCGTGCGCCGCATCGCCGATCGGGTCTGCGTGATGACCGGCGGCGAGATCGTCGAGACCGGGCCGGTGGCGCAGGTGTTCGACGCACCGCAGCATGCCTATACGCGCAAGCTGCTGGCCGCAGAGCCGAAGGGCGCCCCCCAGCCGGTGGCGGACAACGCGCCGGTGGTATTGGAAGCCGGCCCCATCAAGGTATGGTTCCCGATCCGGCGCGGCTTCTTCCGCCGGACGGTGGGCTACGTGAAGGCGGTCGACGGCGTGTCGCTGACCGTGCGTGAGGGCGAAACGGTAGGCATCGTCGGCGAATCGGGATCGGGCAAGACGACGCTCGGCCTCGCGCTTTTGCGGCTGATCCGCTCGGAAGGGCCGATCGCCTTTCTCGGCCAGCGCATCGACGGGCTGAAGCGCAAGGCGGTGAAGCCGCTGCGACGCTCCATGCAGATCGTGTTCCAGGACCCCTACGGCTCGTTGTCGCCGCGCCTTTCCGTGGCCGAGATCGTGGCCGAGGGGCTCGGAGCGCTTTCCGGCCGCGTGGAATCATTCGGCCGATCAGAACTCGCCCGGGAAAAAGAAGCGCGGAGCGAGGACCGGATCGACTCCGGCCTTCGCGTGCAGCAAGGCCACCTGTCGCAGGCGGAACGGCGCGCCCGGGTGGCGCGGGCGCTCGCCGATGTCGGGCTCGATCCCGCGGCCATGGATCGCTATCCGCACGAGTTTTCCGGCGGCCAGCGCCAGCGCATCGCCATCGCGCGCGCCATGGTGCTGGAGCCGCGCTTCATCGTGCTGGACGAACCCACCTCGGCGCTCGACATGTCGGTGCAGGCCCAGATCGTCGACCTGCTGCGCGAGCTGCAGCGCACGCGCAGGCTCGCCTACCTGTTCATCAGCCACGACCTCAAGGTGGTGCGGGCGCTATCCAACACCGTGATCGTGATGCAGAATGGCCGGGTGGTGGAACAGGGGCCGGCCGGCCCGCTGTTCGCCGATCCGCAGACGGAGTATACGCGCACGCTGTTCGCGGCCGCTTTCGCGTCATCGGCGCGGGAAAACGCGGGCGCCGCCTCCTGAGGCGGGCGAAGGGGGACGCCGCAAGGCCGCAGATCAGAGGGGAGCATCATGGAAGGCGTCACGGTCGTCGATCATCCGCTGGTGCGGCACAAGCTCACGCTGATGCGCGACAGGACGCGCTCCACCAAGGGCTTCCGGCAGTTGCTGAACGAGATCGGCATGCTGCTGTGCTACGAGGTGACGCGCGACCTGCCGACCGAGCTGATCGAGGTGGAGACGCCCATCGCCACGATGCGCGCGCCGGTGCTCGCGGGCAAGAAGCTCGTCTTCGCGCCGATCCTGCGGGCGGGCGCGGGCTTTCTCGATGCCATGCTCGACCTGGTGCCCTCCGCGCGCGTCGCGCACATCGGCCTCTACCGCGATCCGGAGACGCTGCAGGCGGTTGAATACTATTTCAAGGCGCCCGCGGATGTGGCGGAGCGGCTCGTCATCGTTATCGACCCAATGCTCGCCACCGCGAATTCGGCCATCGCCGCCATCGACCTGCTGAAGCAGCGCGGCGCGCGCGACCTGCGCTTCGTGTGCCTGCTCGCCGCGCCGGAGGGCATCCACCGGCTGCAGGCGGCGCACCCGGAAGTGCGCATCTGGACGGCCGCCATTGACGAAGGCCTGAACGAGCACAGCTACATCGTGCCCGGCCTCGGGGACGCGGGAGACCGCATGTATGGCACGCGCTGAGCCGGCACCCTGGAGGAACGGTGACGTTAACCATTTGTCGTAAAGGCGGGCAAACTGCCAAACATCCGTCATGATACTGGTATTCTTTGTTGTATAGGCACGTGCCGTTGCACGGTCGCCGCGCAACCTCCGGGTGGAGCGATTTTGCTATTCGTCGAAACGCTCAAGTGATCCGGGTTTCTTATTTGACCGCCGCACGGAAAAAGCGCTATCCACTTTTCCCGAACGCGCCACAGCAGCCATGAGCCTGTAAGGAACACCATGTTTCCGAAGCCCCTCCCCCTGCTCACCCCCAACACCTACGAATACGAATCGTTGCCGATGGTGAAGCCCACGGGCTTTCGCGAATACGATGCGCGCTGGTTGTTCGAGAAGGAGATCAACCTGATGGGCGTGCAGGCGCTGGGGCTCGGCCTCGGCCACCTGCTGCACGAATTCGGCGTGAAGCCGGAGATCGTCACCGGCCATGACTTCCGCGGCTATTCGGCGTCGATCAAGTATGCGCTGATCACCGGCTTGCTGGCGGCGGGCGTCAAGGTGAAGGACATCGGCCTCGCGCTTTCTCCCATGGCCTATTTCGCGCAGTTCGCGCTCGATGTGCCGGCGGTGGCGATGGTCACTGCCTCGCACAACGACAACGGCTGGACCGGCGTGAAGATGGGCGCGGCCCGCCCCCTCACCTTCGGCCCGGATGAGATGTCGCGCCTCAGGGAGATCGTGCTGAACGGCACCTCGCGGGCGCGCCCGGGCGGCGAATACGAATTCGTCGAGGGCTTCGCGCAGCGCTATATCGACGACCTGATCAACCGGCCGAAGCTGAAGCGCAAGCTCAAGGTCATCGCCGCCTGCGGCAACGGCACGGCCGGCGCCTTCGCCCCGCAGGTGCTGGAGGGCATCGGCGCGGAAGTGGTGCCGCTCGACACGACGCTGGACCACACTTTCCCGCGCTACAATCCCAACCCCGAAGACATGAAGATGCTGCACGCCATCGCCGACGCGGTGCGTGAATCGGGCGCGGACGTCGGGCTCGGCTTCGACGGCGACGGCGACCGCTGCGGCGTCGTCGACAACGAGGGCGCGGAAATCTTCGCCGACAAGATCGGCGTGATGCTGGCGCGCGATCTCTCCGCGCTTCATCCCGGTTCCATTTTCGTGGTGGACGTGAAGTCGACCGGCCTCTTCGTCACCGATCCGGTGCTGCAGCAGAACGGTGTGAAGGCGGACTACTGGAAGACCGGGCACAGCTACATCAAGCGCCGGGTGAAGGAACTCAACGCGCTCGCGGGCTTCGAGAAATCGGGCCACTTCTTCTTCAATGCTCCCATCGGCCACGGCTACGACGACGGCCTCGTCACGGCGCTCGCGGTCTGCGACATGCTCGACCGCAACCCGGACAAGTCGATGGCCGACCTCTACCGCGCCCTGCCGCGCACCTGGGGCACGCCGACCATGTCGCCCCATTGCGCGGACGAGGTGAAGTATGACGTCGTCGCGCGCGTTGTGAAACGCTTCGAGACGCTGAAGGCCGAAGGCGGCAAGGTCGGCGGGCAGGCGATCCACGATCTCGTCACCGTGAACGGCGTGCGCGTCGTTGCAGAGGACGGGACGTGGGGGCTGGTGCGCGCCTCCTCCAACAAGCCGGAACTCGTCGTGGTGATCGAAAGCCCCATCTCCGAGGCGCGCACGCGCGAGATGTTCAAGGCGGTCGACGACATCCTGCGGGAGAACCCGGAAGTCGGCGCATACAATCAGACCTTCTGATTTTTTCTGGAACCTTCTGATTTTCCTGAATAATCGGACGTGCAGGCGCGGGAGGCAACTCCCGCGCCTTTTCCATCAGGGCAACAGTTCGCGCATCTATCCCTGTCAATACTTCATAAACCATCTGGACAAATCAGCGATTTGGGATTCAGATGGAGTCGATTCGGAAAGATGCGGCACGTCTTACCGATCAGACGTTTGGGACTCCGAAGGGGGCGTTGCATGGCGCGCGCGCAAGCGGCGGGCGTGCCCGCACGCGCGGGCACGATTCTGGGAATTACGCGATCGATCGCCAATCCCGGATACCGCCAACTGGCTATGATGGAACCGTGGCTGAGGCTCATGGTGCCGACGCTGCTGGTTGTGTTTCTCACATCGCTGATCGCCGGCGCGGTGCTGCAGGGCATCGACAGCCGCAACGAAACCCTGAACGACGCCATTACCGAAATCGACCTCGTTGCCGCGCTCGCCACAAGCGAAATCGGCCAGAAGCTCGCCGCCTCCGCCGCCGGGGACGACGAGGTGTCGCTGCCGGCGTTGGCGCGGGCGGTTCTGGAGCGCACCATTCCCGCGCAGGCCGTCACGGACGGACGGCTGGTCGCGGTCGCCGACGCCACCGGCCGCGTCAGCGCCGCGCGTCCAGCGGCGGCGGTCGGCGCGAAACTCGCGGATATCCTCGGCGGCGCGCAGCCTCTCACCACTTTCGCCGACCGGGCCGGGGTGCTGCGCATCCAGCTCGCCTCCGGCGAGGCCGCACTCGCGACGGTGCGCAACCTGCCCGGCGGCGGGCAGGTTGCCGTCATCCAGCCGGAAAACCGGGCGCTGGCGGGTTGGCGCGCAGGCCTGACGGGGCAGACGACACTGCTCGCGGCCTGCGCCTTCGTGCTGGTGGCGCTGGCGCTGGCCTATTTCATGCAAGCGGGGCGCGCGCGGGCGGCGGACGAGGTGTGCGAAAAGGTGCGCGAGCGCGTGGACGCCGCCCTCGACCGCGGCCGCTGCGGCCTGTGGGATTGGGACATCGCGCGCGGGCGGCTCTACTGGTCGGACTCGATGTACGACATCCTCGGCTATCGCCGCCACGACGAGTTCATGTCGTTCGGCGAGATGAACCGTCTGGTGCATCCGGACGACGCCGATCTCTACGCCATGGCCGACATGGTGGCGAGCAACCGTGCTTCCGCCATCGACCACGAGTTCCGCATCCTCAACGCGGACGGCCAGTGGGTGTGGATCAAGGCCCGCGCGCAGCTCATCGACGACGAGGGCGGCGACGGGCCGCATCTTGTCGGCATCGCCGTCGACATCACCGAGCAGCGCCGCCTGGCCGAGCGCACCGCCACGGCCGACATGCGGCTGCGCGAAGCGGTGGAGACCATCTCGGAAGCCTTCGTGCTGTGGGACGCGAACAACCGTCTCGTCACCTGCAACTCGAAGTTCCAGCGCCTGCACGGGCTGGCGCCCGAAAGCGTGGTGCCGGGCATGGCCTATGACGAGCTTATGAGCCTCGGCACCCTGCCCCCCGTGCGCACGGAATTGATGGGGCAGGCGAGGCCCGGACACGCCCGTGAAACCGGCGCGCGCACCTTCGAGGCGCAGCTGGCGGACGGGCGCTGGCTGCAGATCAACGAGCGGCGCACGCGCGACGGCGGCTACGTCTCCGTCGGCACAGATATCACGGCGCTGAAGAACCACGAGGAAAAGCTGATGGAATCGGAACGGCGGCTTATCGCCACCGTGGCCGATCTCAAGCGCTCCCGCCAGAAGCTGGAGACGCAGGCACGCCAGCTCGCCGATCTCGCCGAACGCTATCTGGAGCAGAAGGCGGAAGCCGAATCCGCCAACCGCGCCAAGGCGGAGTTCCTCGCCAACATGAGCCACGAGCTGCGCACGCCGCTCAACGCCATCATCGGCTTCTCGGAAGTGATGGAAAGCGGCATCTTCGGCGAACTCGGCAACGAGAAATACCACGAATACTGCCGGGACATCCGCCAGAGCGGCAAGTATCTGCTCGACGTCATCAGCGACATTCTGGACATGTCCCGCATCGAGGCAGGGCGTATCAGGCTGGCGTGCGAATCGCTCGCCGTCGACACCGTGATGCGCGAGGCCGCCCGGGCCGTGACGCGCGACGCGGAACTGAAGGGCCTCGCGCTCGCCGTGGAAACACTGCCCGAAACCGCCATCAGCGCCGACCCGCGCGCCGTGGAGCAAATCCTTGGCCATATCCTGCGCAACGCCGTCAAATTCACGCCCGAGGGCGGCCGCGTGACGCTGCGGGCGCGCGTGTCCGGTCCGAACATCCATCTCTATGTGGAGGATACAGGCATCGGCATTCCGGCCGAGGCGCTGAAGAAGCTCGGCCGGCCGTTCGAGCAGGTGGAGACGGAATTCGCCCGCAGCTACAAGGGATCGGGACTGGGCCTCGCCATCGCCCGCTCGCTCGCGGAACTGCACGGCGGCGCGCTGCGCATCCGCTCCAGCGTCGGCAACGGCACCGTCGTGATGGTCAGCCTGCCCGCCGAAATCCAGAGCCGGCAGGCAGCCTGATACCGAATCAGCGGCCGGCCGGCGTGCGGATGTCGAGAGGCCCGGCGGAGCGCGCCGCAACCGGTGACGACACGACGGCGGGCGCGGGCATTACAGCCGGCGCAGACGGCACGCGGGTTGCAACGGGAGCCTGCGGCGATGCGGGCGAGGTGTAGAACGCGCTCATCTCATCGAAACCGGCGCTGTCCCCGGCCGCGCCATAGTTCGGAATCGCATCGCCCGGGATGGTGACGGTGCGCCCGCCCGATCCGTTTAGGCAGTCGGCGCAGATGCCGCCAACCGCCTGCTTGGCGCTGCGCTCCCAGCGGTCGAAACGGCGCTGCTCCTCGTCGAGGGCGCGCAGGTTCGCCTCACGGTCGCGCACTTTCTCGTCCCGCCATTCCGGCGAGAACATCTCGGGCCCGGCAACGGCGGCGGCATTGGCCGAGCCGGTGGCTGCGGCGCCTCCCCCGGCGGCGTGTGCCGCCCCTGCCAGCAACGTGAACGCCAGAACAGCGACAATCCTCACGGCAATACCCTCATAGCCACGTACGACAGCAGGCCGCCGCCGGAACCGGCGTTCGGGCGGCAGCGCGAACTCTATTATCTGGCAGATAATACCGTCATCAATAAGGCGCAATGACAGATGTCATGCATCCTGAACGACGAACATCCGCCTGGAAGCCCGTTCGCCGTCCTGTCTTCTTGTCGACGTATCGGATTCATCCGGAAAACGGCACCCGTTTTCCGGTCTGAAGCTCCATGCGGGCGTCACGCCTGCGGGCGCGGACGGTCGGCCAGCAGATCGCGGATCTGCGTGAGCAGCTTGACGTCGGCGGGCTCCTCGGGCGCCGGCGCCGGCGGCTTGTTCCGCTCCGCCTGGCGTTTCAGCTCGTTGATGCCCTTGACCACGAGGAACAGCACCCACGCGACGATGATGAAGTTGATGGCGGCGGTGATGAAGCTGCCGTAGGCGAGCACCGCGCCCTGCGAGCGCGCGGCGTCGAGGGACGTGGACGTCACCTCGCCGGAGAGCGGCAGGAAGTAGTTGGAGAAGTCGACGCCGCCGCGCGTGATCCAGGCGATCAGGGGCATGAAAATGTCGCCGACGATCGATTCAACGATCCGGCTGAACGAGGCGCCGATGATCACGCCGATGGCGAGATCCACCACGTTGCCCCGCAGGGCGAATTCCCGAAATTCCTTCAGCATCAGTTCAGTTCCTCAGGCCCGGAGGTTTTTAGAATCTGTCCTGTTTATGTTGAAACAGGACAGATTCTAGGTTCCTTATTTTGAGTGAATTCTGATTGATCAGATGATTCCATCTGATCGGCAAGCGCTCTGGGGTCAAGTTCCCGGGACGCCAATACTGCATTGCGGGCGTTTTTGGTAGCAGAACATCGCCCCCTCAACCACCAAAGCGGGCGGCGATGGCGCGGCTGAGGCGCTCGCCCTCCGCGAGATAGCGCGCGACCGATACCTGCGCCGCATCCGTGCAGATGCGGTAGGTGACGGAGAACCCCCGGTAACCCTGGTTGAAGGCGCCCGCGAGCCGCGCGCGCGTCTCCGCATCCCGCGATTCGCTGTCGATCAGCGCCGCCATGCGCCCGTGCCATTCCGGCGCGTCCGGCGCGCCGCACAGCGCGCGCAGGAACGACAGGGCGCCCATGACTTCCGAAAGGCGCACCAGGTTGTTTTCATAGCCGGGCGGCGGCGTGCGGATGGTCTCCGCCTCCGCCTCCGGCTCCTGCACCGGCGCGCTTTCCACCGGCGGCGCCTCGCGCACGGGCGGCAGCGGCGCACGCTGCGCGCGCGCGGCGGAACTCACATGGGCGGATGCCGCCGCCAGCAGGCAGACGGCGAGAAGCCGCGGGAAACGGCGGCGGGCGCCCCGCGCGCTCACACGTGCTGCCCGCCGTTGATGTGCAGCTCCGCACCCGTCACGTAGGACGACGCCTCGGTGCACAGGAAGTAGATCGCCTTCGCTACCTCGTCGGGCGTGCCAAGGCGGCGCAGCGGAAACGCTTCCGCCATGCGCGCCGTGCCGGGGGAAAGGATCGAGGTATCGATCTCGCCCGGCGAAATGGCGTTGACGCGCACGCCCAGCGGGCCGAAATCCGCCGCCATCTCGCGCGTGAGGGCCGCGAGCGCAGCCTTCGACGTCGCATAGGCCGCACCCGCGTAGGGATGGACGCGCGAACCGGCGATGGAGGTGACGTTGACGACCGAGCCGCTCGCCCGCGACAGTTCCTCGACGAGACCGCGCGCCAGCATGACGGAGGCGAAGAAATTCACCTGAAACACGCGGTGCCAGTCCTCGATGGGGGTGTCGAGCGTGTTCAGCCGGCCGCCGCTCCCGCCTTTGGGAGAGATGCCGGCGTTGTTGACGAGCGCGTCCAGCACCCCGCCCTCTTCAGCGAGGCGGCGCTTCATCTCATCGATGGCGGCGAGGGTGGAGCCGGTATCGGCGAGATCGACCTGGATATGGTCTTCCGGCCCCATCTCCCACGGACATTGCTCGGGAAAGGCGTGGCGGGAGCTGGTGATCACGCGCCAGCCCGCGGCGGAAAAGCGTTTGACCGTGGCGTGGCCGATCCCCCGGCTGGCGCCGGTGAGCAGCATGATGCGACGTCGGGCATTCGTGGTTCTGGTCACGGCGGATTCTCGTCTGAGGTATATGCGACACACTACGCCTGGATCGCGCCGCGGTCCACTGCCACCGCGCGAATGCGCCGATATCACGCGCACGGGCGATCTTCCCGCGCAGCTGACGGCCACAGAACACTTGTATTCGCGTCGCGCAGGCGCGATAACTGCGGCCATGAGCGAGAAAATCCCCTCCTCCGCCCTCGCGGACATCGACGGCCTGCCTTTCGAAAAGGCACTGGCCGAGCTTGAACAGATCGTGTCGCGCCTTGAGCGCGGCGACGTGCCGCTTGAAGAATCCATCGCCATTTTCGAGCGCGGCGAGCTGCTGAAGAAACATTGCGACGCGCTGCTGAAAACCGCCGAGGCCCGGATCGAGAAGATCTCGCAGGCGGGCAATGGCACCGTCGCCACGGAACCGCTCGACGTCGAAGCCTGATCGTGCCCGCCGATTGCATCCTTGCGCGGCGGAACACCCGGGATCACGGGGAATTTGACGAAATCTCGCCAAACGCCTATTCCCTGTTATCTTGCGCGAGAAGGCCGCGCACACCGTGGCGCGGCCGTTTCGCGATCCATGACATGACGGGACCCGAGAGGTTTCCGGAGGTTTTCTGACGTTGCCCATATCCACCCCGCTCCTCGATACCATCCTGACGCCCGCCGACCTGCGCCACCTCCCGGAGGCCGCGCTTCCGCAGCTCGTCGACGAGTTGCGCGCGGAGGTGATCGACGCCGTGTCCGTCACCGGCGGGCATCTCGGCGCGGGGCTCGGCGTTGTGGAACTCACGGCAGCGCTGCACTACGTCTTCGACACGCCGGACGACCGGCTGATCTGGGACGTGGGCCACCAGGCCTATCCGCACAAAATCCTCACCGGGCGGCGCGACCGCATCCGCACGCTGCGCAAGAGCGGCGGCCTCTCAGGCTTCACCAGGCGGGCGGAAAGCCCCTACGATCCATTCGGCGCCGGCCATTCCTCCACCTCCATCTCGGCGGGGCTCGGCATGGCCGCCGCACGCGACCTTTCGAACGGCGGCAATCATGTGGTCTGCGTGATCGGCGACGGCGCCATGTCGGCCGGCATGGCCTATGAGGCCATGAACAACGCCGGCGCGCTCGGGGCGCGGCTCATCGTCATCCTCAACGACAACGACATGTCGATCGCCCCGCCCGTGGGCGCGCTCTCCGCGCATCTGGCGCGCATCGTCTCCAGCGGCACCTACCGTTCGCTGCGCGAAACCGGCAAGCAGATCGTGAGCCGCCTGCCGCGCTTCTTCTACGAGAAGGCGCAACGCGCCGAGGAATATGCCCGCGGCTTCTGGACCGGCGGCACCCTGTTCGAGGAGCTGGGGTTCTATTATGTCGGCCCGGTAGACGGCCACAACCTCGACCACCTGCTGCCCGTGCTGCGCAACGCCCGCGCCGCCGAGGACGGGCCGATCCTCGTCCACGTGGTGACGCAGAAGGGCAAAGGCTATGCTCCCGCCGAGGCCGCGGCCGACAAATACCACGGTGTGAACACGTTCGACGTCGTCACCGGCGCGCAGGCCAAGCCCAAGGCCAACGCCCCCACCTATACGCGGGTGTTCGCCGACAGCCTGATCCGCGAGGCGGAGCGCGACGAGAAGATCGTCGCCGTCACGGCCGCCATGCCGTCCGGCACCGGCCTAGACCTCTTCGGGCAGGCGTTCCCCAAGCGCACCTACGACGTCGGCATCGCCGAGCAGCACGCCGTGACCTTCGCGGCCGGGCTGGCGGCGGAAGGCTACAGACCGTTCTGTGCCATCTACTCGACGTTCCTGCAGCGCGCCTACGACCAGATCGTCCACGACGTGGCGATCCAGAACCTGCCAGTGCGCTTCGCCATCGACCGCGCCGGGCTGGTGGGGGCCGACGGGCCGACGCACGCGGGCTCGTTCGACATCGCCTATCTCGGCTGTCTGCCCAACATGGTGCTGATGGCGGCGAGCGACGAGGCGGAACTCGTGCATATGGTGGCGACCGCCGCCGCCCACGACGCCGGTCCCATTGCGCTGCGCTACCCGCGTGGCGAGGGCGTGGGCTTGGAGCTGCCCGAACGGGGCGAGGTGCTGCCCATCGGCAAGGGCCGCATCGTGCGCGAGGGCAACCGCGTGGCGCTGCTGTCGCTGGGCACGCGCCTTGCCGAGGCGCTCGCTGCCGCCGAGCAGCTGGAGGCGCGCGGCCTTTCCACCACCGTCGCCGATGCGCGCTTCGCCCGGCCGCTCGACCTCGACCTGCTGCGCCGCCTGGCGCGCGAGCACGAGTGCCTGATCACCGTCGAGGAAGGATCGCAGGGTGGCTTCGGCGCCTTCGTGCTGCACGCGCTCGCGCAGGAGGGCCTGCTCGACCAGGGCCTCAAGGTGCGCACCATGACGCTGCCCGACACGTTCATCGAGCACGACAAGCCGGAGCGTATGTACGCCGCCGCCGGGCTGGACGCGGCCGGCATCGTCGCCACGGTGTTCGCGGCGCTGGGCAACGCCTCCGCGATCGCGGACGTGCCGGCGCTCAGGGCGTGATCCCGGGACGCGGAAACGGATAGGGTCCGGATGTCGGAAAGGCGCAGGGCGGATGTCGTGCTGGTCGAGCGCGGCTTTTTTGACAGCCGCGCGCAGGCACGCGCCGCCATCGAGGCGGGCGGCGTCAGCGTCGACGGCGCCGTGCTGCGCAAACCCTCGCAGACCATCCCCGCAGACGCCGGCATCGTGGCGCAGGCACCTCATCCCTGGGTGTCGCGCGGCGGTCTGAAGCTCGCTGCTGCTCTCGACGCCTTCGGCTTCGACGTCACGGGGGCCGCGGCGCTCGACCTCGGCGCCTCCACCGGCGGCTTCACGCAGGTGCTGCTGGCGCGCGGCGCGGCGCATGTGCACGCGGTCGATGTCGGCCACGGACAGTTGCATCCGCTCGTCGCGGGCGACCCGCGCGTCACCGCGCTGGAGGGCACCGACGCCCGCGCGCTCGCCGGGCGCGGCATCGGCCCGTTCGATGTGCTGAGCGTCGACGTCAGCTTCATCTCGCTGAAGCTCGTGCTGCCGGCGGCGGTGCCGCTGCTGAAACCCGGCGCGGCGCTCGCGGCGCTAATCAAGCCGCAGTTCGAGGCCGGTCGCGCGCATCTCAGCAAGGGCATCGTGCGCGACGAGGCGGTGCGGACGCGCGTATGCGAGGACATCCGCGCCCACGTTGCGGGGCTCGGCTTCACCGTGAGCGGCCTCATCCCCTCCCCCATCGAGGGCGGCGACGGCAACCGCGAATATCTGATCGGAGCCCGCCTGTCATGACACAGGACGCCACACTGACGCTGACGATAGCCCGCCTCGGAGCGCGCGGGGACGGCATTGCCGACACGCCTGCCGGTCCCGTCTACGTGCCCTATGCGCTGCCCGGCGAGACGGTGCGCGTCAGCCTGCCCGCGCCCGACCCTTCGACCGGACGCGCCGCGCGCTCCTCGATGGGCCGCGCGGACGCGCGCGCCGCCCTGATCGCCGTCGAGCACGCCGCGCCTGACCGGCGCGCGCCCGAATGCGTGCTGTTCACGCGCTGCGGCGGCTGCGTGACACAACATATGTCGGAGGCGACCTATGGCGCCTGGAAACGCGACAGCGTCGTCACCGCGCTGGCGCGCGCCGGCATCGACACACCCGTCGAACCGCTTGTGGATGCGCACGGCACAGGCCGCCGGCGGGTGACGTTCCACGGTCGGCGCAGGCAGGACGCGGACGGTGTCGACGACGCCGTCGGCTTCATGGCCGCGCGCAGCCACGATCTCGTGCCCGTCGCGCACTGCCCGGTGCTCGACCCCGCGCTGGCGCGCGCGCCGGCGGTCGCCCTCGATCTCGCCAGGCTGCTGCTGCCGAAAGGCAAGCCGCTCGATATTCAGATCACCGCCACGACCTCCGGCCTCGACATCGATGTGCGCGGCCACGGCCCTGCCGGCGAGGTGGAGCGGCGCGTGCTGACGGGCGCGGCCGAGCGGCTCGATCTCGCCCGCCTGTCGATCCACGGCGATCTCGTCGTCGAGCGCCGGCCGCCGGGCATCGCGATGGGGCGCGGGCTGGTGACGCCGCCGGCGGGCGGCTTCCTTCAGGCGACGGCGCTGGGCGAGGAAACACTGGCGCGGCTGGTGACGGAAGCCTGCGACAGCGCGCCCGGGCGCATCAAGCGCGCCGCCGACCTCTTCGCCGGCTGCGGGCCGTTCGCGCTGCGCCTGGCGGAACGCGCCGAGGTGCATGCTGTGGAAAGCGCAGCAGCCGCGTTGGCCGCGCTGGACCGCGCCTTCCGCGCCACGCCTGGCTTGCGCCGCATCACCACGGAGGCGCGCGACCTGTTCCGCCGCCCTCTGCTGCCGCTTGAACTGAACCGCTACGACGCCGTCGTCTTCGATCCGCCCCGGGCAGGGGCGGAAGCGCAAGCGCGCGAGATCGCCAAGAGCCAGGTGCCGCTCGTCGTCGCCGTTTCATGCGACGCCGGCACCTTCGCCCGCGATGCGAAAATCCTGACCGATGGCGGCTATGCCGCCGCGCGCATCACGCCGGTCGACCAGTTCCGCCACTCGCCCCATGTCGAGATGGTGGGCGTGTTCGTGCGGACCGGCAAGGCGAGGCGCCGGTGACGGCGCGGCCGACGGCCGTTACCTGAACTGGCCGCCGCTGAAGAGCTTGCTGATCCACGAGCCCGTGTCCTCGCGCGGTTCAAGGCCCTTGCTGGCGAGCAGCGCGTAGGCGTCCTTGTACCACGGGCTTTCCGGGAAGTTGTGGCCGAGCACCGCTGCCGCCGTCTGGGCCTCGCTGACGATGCCGAGGGCGACGTAGGCCTCTGTCAGGCGCATCAGCGCCTCCTCGACCGAGCGTGTCGTCTGGTAGCGCGCCACAACCTCACGGAAGCGGTTGATGGCGGCCGTGTAGTTGCGCTTGCCCAGATAGAAGCGGCCCACCTCCATCTCGTGGCCGGCGAGCTGGTCGCGCACCACCTGAAGGTTGAACTTGCCGTCCTTCACATATTCGGAACGCGGATAGCGCTCGATCAGCGTCTCGAACGCCTGCACGGCGCGCTGTGTGGACGCCTGGTCGCGGGTGACGTCCGGCACCTGCTTGTAGTAGGACATCGCCAGCAGATACTGCGCGTAGGCGGCGTCCTCGGAATTGGGATAGAGCGTCGTATAGCGTATCCCGCTGTTGGCCGCGTCGTCATACCGGCCGCCCTCGTAGGCGACGTAGGTCTGCATGATCAGCGACTTCTGCGCCCAGGTCGTGCCGGGATTCTGCCGGTTGATGGTGTCGAACGCCTTGTAGGCGCCCTCGAAATCGCCCTTCGCCGACCTCGCGAGGCCGTCGTTGTAAAGCTCTTCCGCCGGCTTCACCGGAACGATCTCGGGCTTGTAGACTTCCGGCTTGGAGAACGGATTAAGCGACTTCACCGAGTCGCAGGCCGCGACGGCAAGAAGGATCACACCGGCCGCTGCGAGACGGCCCGCGACGCGCAGGACCGGACGCCCGCCGGAAACCACGTTGTCGGAAAAAGGCAAGTGCGAGAAACGCATCCCTCGTCAATCCTCCAGATGGCGCGAGGGACACATGACACCCCCAACCCCGGGGTGTTTACCCCAAACAGACCTCATCCGCCAAGCACTCTGTTTCGCCCGCAGTCAAATCCGCACACAAGACATCGGAAAAATCAGGTCAGATCAGGCGCGTAGGCCGGAGCGGCCGCGCCCGCGGCGACTTCCGCGTAGCCGTATTCGCGGCGCGGGGCGAGCGAGTCGATGATGGCGTAATTCGCCCGGTCGCTGAACAGCGCGTCCAGCACCGCGACATTCATGCGGTGGCCAGCGCAGTAGGAGCGGTATTCGCCCTGCAGCGCAAAGCCCGCCAGCGCCAGATCGCCGACGGCGTCGAGCAGCTTGTGGCGCACGAACTCGTCGCCGTAGCGCAGACCCTCGGGATTGACGATACCGTCGTCAGCGATGGCGATCGAGTTGTCGAGCGACGAGCCGAGTGCCAGCCCCATGCCGCGCAGCTTCTCGACATCGCGCATGAAGCCGAAGGTGCGCGCGCGGCAAATCTCGTTGCGGAACACGGCGGCGTCCAGATCCACCACCTTGCGCTGGCGCCCGATCACCGCCGAATCGAAATCGATCTCGACATCGAGACGGAAGCCGCGGTCAGCGGGACGAAGCTCGGAGTAGCCGCGCCCGTGGTTGATCCGTACCGGACGCAGGATCTTCAGGTAGCGGCGCGACGCCTCCTGACGCACGATGCCGGCGGAGACGATCGCGTCGACGAAGCAGCTGGCGCTGCCGTCGAGAATCGGCATCTCCGGCCCGTCGATCTCGGCCAGCACGTTATCGATGCCAAGCCCTGAAAGGGCCGCCATGAGGTGTTCGATGGTAGCGACGGAGCCCGTGTCGGCCTCGCCCAGCACGGTGCAGAGTTCCGTGGTGCTGACGTTGGCGTAGCGCGCGTTGATCAGGCGTTCACGGCCATTCGACAGGCCGGTCCTTAAAAAAACAACGCCGTGGTGGGCGTCGGCGGGATGCAGCACAAGTCTCGCAGGCTTGCCAGAATGAACACCGGTCCCGGTGAGCGTTACGGCTTTACGAAGCGTCGTTTGCCTGCTGGCCTTCATCGAATGCGTCCCGGACCGGGGTACCAGATAGGCGGCGCCGAACCCCGGTCCCGGTCGGCGTGCCGTGTGAGGGAGCACTCGATTCGAGGCTGTCGACTCACGTTGCGAGCTTACATAAACACCCTCGTCCACTGACGCCAAATCACGCTTTCTTACCGTCTGTTACAAGCCCTTCAGACACATAATATGCTTTCAAAACAATCGTTTACACTTCGTTAACCTTTCCCCGGAAACGGATGCCGTGGCAGCTTGATTGCGGCAAAATTGCGACACAAGCGTCTGTTTCGCCCCCGACGCGCCGCATATCTGTCGTTGGAAAGTCCTTCTTTCATGAAACGCCAAAAAAACGGACAACGGGGCCTTTCGGCCCCGCTGTGGATAGTTCTGTAAAATGTGATCGGGTAAACTTGATCAATTGGCTTGACGACGGAGAAACGCCGGAATTTCAAGCTGCTCGTCGTCGATGGTGGCGTTGCGCGGCGCGGGAACGGAGGGCCGCACGGCCTGCTGCTCGGGCTGCGCGGGCCGATACACAGGAGGCTGAGGGACGGGCTGCGCATGTGGCTGCGCGTGCATTTGCGGCTGCGCGTGCACTTGCGGCTGCGCGCCCTGGGGAGCGGCCTGCGGCTGGCTCCGGACCTGCGGCGCGTGCTGCGGTGCCGGCTCGTCCCGACGGCCGAGCCCGACGGAGGCGAGACGCTGCAGCAGCGACATGCGCTGGCGCGGATCATGCCCCTGTTGGCTCTGCGGCGCGTGCTGCGGCGCTTCGCCGCGGCTGGCGCGGATCTGGTTCTGCGCGGGCAGCGGCAGCTCGTCGACACGCGGCATGCGAGCCGGGCGCACCGTCTGCTCCGCGCGCGGCGGCAGGAAGTGCTCCGGCAGCGCTTCCGGCTGCGGCGCGGGCGCAGCCGCAAGCGCGGCGGCGGTCGGCACGATGTTCGGGCGCGGCTGCGCGGGCTCGAACACGACGTCGTGACGGCCCACCGCCGGCGCGGAAGACTGGGCGAGCGTCGGCGCGATGCCGGCGACCGGCACGGCCTGCGGCACCGTGAGGGAAGCCGCTGCCTGCGGCGCCTCGCCGCCCGCAACCGCGATCTGCCCGGAGCCCTGGACGGCGCGCAGGCGCGCCTCGGAGCGCAGCCGCTCCGCCACCTCGGCGATCCGCTGCTCGGTGGCGGTCACGTCCTGCGTGCTGCCGGCAAGGAGGGGCTCGATGCCGGTGGCGACCACGGACACGCGGATGATGCCCTCTAGCGCGGGGTCGAAGGTCGCGCCCAGGATGATGTTGGCGTCGGAGTCGACTTCCTCGCGGATGCGGGTCGCGGCCTCGTCCACTTCATAGAGGGTGAGGTCGTTGCCGCCGGTGATCGAGATCAGCAGGCCGCGCGCGCCCTTCATCGACACGTCGTCGAGCAGCGGGTTGGCGATGGCCGCCTCCGCCGCCGTGATGGCGCGCTTCTCGCCGGAAGCCTCGCCCGTGCCCATCATCGCCTTGCCCATGCCGCGCATGATGGAGCGCACGTCGGCGAAGTCGAGGTTGATGAGACCTTCCTTCACCATCAGGTCGGTGATGCAGGCGACGCCCGAGTAGAGCACCTGGTCGGCGAGCGTGAAAGCGTCGGCGAAGGTGGTCTTTTCGTTCGCGACGCGGAACAGGTTCTGGTTCGGGATGACGATCAGCGTATCGACCGACTTCTGCAGTTCCTGAATGCCCGCGTCCGCCACGCGCATGCGGCGCGCGCCTTCGAACTGGAACGGCTTCGTGACCACGCCGACCGTGAGGATGCCCATGTCGCGCGCGGCCTGCGCGATGACGGGCGCGGCGCCCGTGCCGGTGCCGCCGCCCATGCCGGCGGTGATGAACACCATGTGCGCGCCGGAGAGGTTGTCGCGAATCTCGTCGATCACCTCTTCCGCCGCCGCGCGGCCGATGTCGGGCTGGGAGCCGGCGCCGAGGCCCTCGGTCACCTGCGTGCCCATCTGGATGATGCGCTCGCAACGGGAACTCATGAGCGCCTGGGCATCGGTGTTGGCGCAGACGAACTCGACCCCTTGCAGGCCGGATTCGATCATGTTGTTCACTGCATTGCCGCCGGCTCCACCGACGCCGAAAACAGTGATGTGGGGCTTCAGTTCCCGGATATCCGGGGCTTGCAGGTTGATCGCCATGTTTGGCCTCTTCTCATCAATCGGCGCCCGGCTGCGCGCCCCTCTCTCTTCAGATAAATCCTGGACGTGGCGGCCGCCGCACCGCCGCCCGTGCTCAGAAACTGTCGCGTATCCAGCGGCCCATGCGGCTGAAGTACCCGTCCGTGCCGGTCCGCAGGCCATAGCCCGCCGAGCGCGGCTCGAAATGCTCCACATGCGCCATCTGCGGGTAAACCAGCAGGCCGACCGACGCGGAAAACGCCGGCCCCTTCGCAGCCTCAGGCAGCCCCTTGATCCCGAGGGGCCGGCCGATACGCACCTGCCCCGTACCCTTTTCCCCGACGAGAATGCGCCGCGCCAGCTCCGGCAGGCCGGTGAGCTGGCTCGCGCCGCCCGTCAGTATCACCCGCCGCCCCGCCTCCGCGGCGAAGCCGGCCTCGCGCAGGCGTCCGCGCGCCAGCTCAAGAATTTCCTCGACGCGCGGCTTGATGATGCGCACCAGATGCGATTTCGGCACGTGGTTGGGCACGTCCTGTTCGCTGTCGTCGACCTGCGGCACCGCCACGATCTCGCGCTCGTCGGAGGGCGAGGAGATCGCCGCCCCGTAGAGCGTCTTCAGCCGCTCCGCCGCCGCCACGCGGGTGGACAGGCCGCGCGCCACGTCCATCGTCACGTGATGGCCGCCGACGGCGAAGGCATCCGCATGGACGAGGTGGCCGCCCGCGAAGACGCCCATGCTCGTGGTGCCGCCGCCGAGGTCGATCAGCACCGCGCCCATTTCCGCCTCGTCGTCGACGAGCGCGGAAAGGCCGGCGGCGTAAGGTGTCGCCACCACGGCCTCGACGTCGAGATGGCAGCGCTCCACCGCGAGCATCAGGTTGCGCACGGCGCCCCCGTCGGCATTGACGACATGCATGTCGACGCCGAGCTTCTCGCCGATCATCCCGGCGGGATCGAGCAGGCCGCGC
The DNA here is from genome assembly GCF_042432495.1 of Pseudochelatococcus lubricantis. Lineage (NCBI taxonomy): Bacteria > Pseudomonadati > Pseudomonadota > Alphaproteobacteria > Hyphomicrobiales > Chelatococcaceae > Pseudochelatococcus > Pseudochelatococcus lubricantis. The sequence continues at coordinate 152,068 of NZ_JBHLXC010000024.1, forward strand.
TGGCCGTCGAGCGAGAAGCCGGTCGGCAGCGCGTGCAGCACCGCCCGCCCCGGCCGCGTGGCGTGGGCGGAGGCGGCGTCGAGCACCCGGCCGACGTCGCCCGTCGTCACCGCGCCGCCGCGCACCGCGACATGGGCCGCGAAACGCTGGGAGGCGAGCCGTCCTCCCGTGAGATTCACGATGACGGACTTCAGCTCCACCTGTGCCATCCGCTCCGCCGCGTCCACGGCGTGGCGAATGGCACGCTCGGCCGCGTCGAGATCGACGATGATGCCGCCCTTCAGGCCCATGGAGCGCTGGTGGCCGATGCCCAGCACGCGCGCCAGATGCGTGCGCCCGCGCAGCGCCTCCGTCTCGCCCGCGGGGTTGAGCTGGGCGATGAGGCAGACGATCTTGTTGGTGCCGACATCGAGCACCGACAGCGTGGCACTCTTGCGGGCGGAGAGCGGTTTCATCCGTGGCGTCAGCCCCGGGGTCAGGCGATTGCCGTTGGAGCTCATGTTTCGGGGGCCTTCCGCTTGGCGGGTTTCTTCTTCGCTTCAGCCATTGCCGCCGCGCCCTCCTCGCTCAGACGCATGGCGACGCGGTCCGGCTGACGCATGTCGATGGCGATGAGGTCCTTTTCGAGGAGACGCTCGCGCTTCTCCAGCTCCACGAGACGCTGCATCGCTTCCACGGGTTCCATCTCGGGCAGGCGCACGATCAGGTCGTTGTCGAACTTGACGTCCCAGCGCCGGCCGGAAACCAGGATGCCGGCGCGGATGCGGCCGGCGATGGGGCCGGCGGCGCGCAGCACGTCGATGTATTCCTGGGAGCGGGTGTTCGCCCCGTCGCCCGCGACAAAGGGCAGGCGCGCGAAGCGCGCGTCGGTCATCAGGTCGATGACCGTGCCGTCGCCGGCGATGACGAACAGCTCGCCGTTGAGCTGCCACAGCGCGCGCGGCTCGCGCTCCACGATGTTGATCGCCAGCGCGTCCGGATAGAGCTTGCTGACCGACGCCTGGCGGATCATCGGCACCAGTTCGAGACGCTTGCGCACCTCGCCCGCGTCGAGAAAGGCGAGCGAGCGCAGGGGCGTGATGCCCGCCGCCGCCAGTACCTCGCTCTCGCGCAGCTCCACCATGCCGCTGATCTGCACCTCGTCGATGCCGAGGCCCACGGCCCGCGCGAACGCATCATACGGCTCGCCGTAGGTGGCGCGGAACGTCTCCATCTGGCCGCCGTACGACGCGCCGACAACGCCGACGAGCGTGAAGAAGGCGATTGTCATCGCCGTCCCGCTGCCGCGCGGCATGTAGCGCGCCGCCTTCTCGAACGCCGTCAGGCGCTGCGAACGCCGGTCGCCCCCGGCGCGCGGGCCAGCGGCGGCGAAGGAGGGACCGCCGCTCTTCAGACCTCGCAGAAAATGCTTGCCACCAGCCATCGAAAGCCCGCCCGAAAAACTCGCCTGAGAACACATGTCGGGAACAGCCGCCGGAACGCCGACACATCGACAATCGCATCAACGGCGTCGCGGCCACCGTTAACGATGACTCTTCAGCCTTTTGGTAAATATTTGGTTTAAGGAGCGCGCGGCGCGGCGGCGGAAAATGCGGTTTTCCTCATCCCCCGGGCTCGGCGCCGGCGCCTTCCCTGCCCGGATAATCCGTTTTCCATCAAGGGGATGGATGGAGTTTCCAAGAGCCGTGATGAGCCGGCAAGGGGCTGGAGAAGCGGTTATTCACAACCATTAACCGTTCGCGAAATCCACTGTCCCCGGATGTTAAGATTTGAGGCTTTCCGCAGGCACGCCGACCCGCCTGATTTCCCATTGCAGGACAATTCCCGTTTTCTCATGGACCCTTCGGCGAACTTCCTCACCGAGCGTCTCAATGTCGGCGGCCGTCGCGCCGCCCGTGTTGACGAGAAAGTTGCAGTGCAGCTCGGACACCTGCGCCGCGCCGATTCGCAGCCCCCTGCAGCCGGCGGCGTCCACCAGCTCCCAGGCCTTGCTGCCCTCGGGATTGGTGAAGGTAGAACCGCCCGTGCGGGTGTTCACGGGCTGCGTGGCCGAGCGCGCCTCCGTGATGGCGCCCATGCGCGCCAGTATCTCTTCGGGATTGCCCGGCGTGCCCTGGAACAGCGCCCCGGTGAAGATGAGATCGTCGGGCGCGGCCGTATGGCGGTAGCTGAATCCCATGTCCGCATGGGTGAGGACGCGGCTTTCACCGCCGCGATCGAGCGCCCGCGCCTCCACCAGCACCTGCGCGACATCGCCGCCATAGGCGCCGCCGTTCATGCGCAGCGCGCCGCCGATGGTGCCCGGAATGCCGCGCAGGAAGGCGAGCCCGTCAATGCCGGCCTCGGCCGCCGCGCGGGCCACCTTCACGTCGGCAGCGGCGGCACCTGCGCGCACGCGGTGCCCCGGCTCGATAGCGATGGTGGAAAACCCCTTGCCCAGCCGCACCACAGCGCCCGGCACGCCACCGTCGCGCACCAGCAGGTTGGAGCCGAGCCCAATGACGAGCAGCGGCACGTCGGCCGGCAGATGCCGCAGAAACAGCGCGAGGTCTTCAGCGTCCGCCGGGGTGAACAGCAACTGGGCAGGGCCGCCGGTGCGGAACCACGTCAGCGGCGCCAGCGGCGCGTTGACGGCAAGACTTCCCCGCAGCGGCGCGTCGCGGAACGGCGCGGAGATGTCCGGAAACGTCATGCCACCTCGCTTGCCGCGAGTTCGCCCGGCAGCGCGTTCGCCCAGCCGGTGATGCTGCCCGCGCCCAGAAACACCACGTAATCGCCGGGCGAGGCAAGCGCCCGCACCTTGTCCGCGAGCCCTTCCGGACCGTCGATGGCGATGACGTCGCGGTGGCCGCGCGCGCGCAGGCCGGCCACGAGATCGTCGCGCCCCGCGCCTTCGATGGGCGCCTCCCCCGCTGCGTAGACGGGAGCGACGAGCACGGCGTCGGCGTCGTTGAAGCAGGTGCAGAAATCGTTGAACAGCGACTGCAGGCGCGTGTAACGATGCGGCTGCACCACCGCGATGACACGCCCGGCGGTCGAGGCGCGCGCCGCCTTCAGCACGGCGGCGATCTCCACCGGGTGATGGCCGTAGTCGTCGAAGATGGCGACGCCGTTCCACTCGCCCGTGCGCGTGAAGCGGCGCTTCACGCCGCCAAAGCCCTCGATGGCCTTGCGGATGGCATCCGGCGTCATGCCAAGCCGGAAGGCGACGCCGATGGCCGCCGTGGCGTTCAGTGCATTGTGCAGGCCAGGCATCGGCAGCGTCAGGTTGTCGATGACGGTCGCGGCATTCGACTGGCGCTCGCGGATCAGCACCGTGAAGCGGCTGCGGCCGCCGGTGAGATCGACGTCGAGCAAACGCACGTCGGCCTGCGGGTTCTGGCCGTAGGTGATGACGTGCCGGTCCTCGATGGCGCCGACGAGATCCTGCACCACCGGATGGTCGATGCACATCACGGCGAAGCCGTAGAACGGCAGATTTTCCACAAAGGCGCGGAACGCTTCCTTGACCTTGTCGTACGTGCCGAAATGGTCGAGGTGCTCCGGGTCGATGTTGGTGACGACGGCAACGTCGGCAGGCAGCTTGAGGAAGGTGCCGTCGGACTCGTCCGCCTCCACCACCATCCAGTCGCCGGCGCCGAGGCGCGCGTTGGTGCCGTAGGCGTTGATGATGCCGCCGTTGATCACCGTGGGATCGAAACCGCCGCCGTCTAGCAGCGTCGCCACGAGAGAGGTGGTCGTCGTCTTGCCGTGCGTGCCGGCGATCGCGACGCAAGTCTTCAGCCGCATGAGTTCGGCCAGCATTTCCGCACGGCGCACCACAGGCAGGCGGCGCAGGCGCGCCTCCACCAGCTCCGGGTTGTCGCGCTTGATGGCCGTCGACACCACGACGACCTCCGCCTCGCCGAGATGGCTCGCCTCGTGGCCGGTGTAGACGGCGGCGCCCTTGTCGCGCAGACGCTTGACGTTGGCGTTGTCGCTGGCGTCGGAACCCTGCACGGTGTAGCCGAGGTTGATCAGCACCTCCGCGATGCCCGACATGCCGATGCCGCCAATACCGATGAAATGGATGGGGCCCAGTTCGCGCGGCAGTTTCATGAACCGCTTTCCTTCAGACTTGTTTCACGGACGCCCTTGCTTCCGTGATTTCAGATTTCGATGTCACGTTCGCGTTTTGCGCCCGTGTGCGCCCGAATTCAACTATCCGGCCGCCGTTTCGGTTATCTTTTCGCCGCGCGCCACGCGCAGGACCCTGTCGGCGAGCCGCTCCGCCGCATCCGGATAGCCGGCCGTACGCGCCGCCTCCGCCGCGCGCTGCAACGATGCCGGATCGTCGAAGCGGGCCGCGAGTTCGCGCGCCAGCCAGTCCGGCGTGAAGTCCTTCTGCGCCACGGCGGAGGCCGCGCCCGCGTGCACCAGCACCGCCGCGTTCGCCGCCTGATCCTGATCGAGCGAGCCGGGCAGCGGCACCAGAATGGACGCGCGCCCGATCACGGCGAGTTCCGCCACCGTGGAAGCGCCCGCGCGCCCGATCACGAGATGGGCCTCCGCCATCCGGCGCGGCAGATCGGTGAAGAAGGGCGCGATTTCCGCAGCCACGCCGAGCCGGGCGTAGGTCTCGCGCACGCGCTCCACATCCTCGGCGCGCGCCTGCTGGACGATGGAGAGGCGCCGGCGCAGGTTCTCCGGCAGCTGCTCGACAGCGGGCGGCACGATGTCGCTCATCACCCGCGCGCCCTGGCTGCCGCCCGTCACCACCAGGCTGAGCGTGCCCGCCGCATCCAGCGGCCGGAAGGGCACCGCCGCCGCCTCGCGCACCGCCGGGCGCACCGGGTTGCCGACATGCGCGACACGGCCCCGCGCGCCCTCGGGCACCTTGCCGACGCCGGGAAACCCCGTGGCGATCAGCGTGGCGAAGCGGCTCAGCATCAGGTTGGCACGCCCCAGCACCGCATTCTGCTCATGCACGATGACGGGCACGCGCAGCGACGCGGCCGCCAGCAGCGGCGGAACTGTCGGATAGCCGCCGAAGCCGACGACGACCGCAGGCCGGCGGGCGCGGATGGCCCCGCGCGCGGCGAGGAAGCCGCGCGCCAGCGTCACCACCGCCTTCAGCGCCGTGAGTGGCGAGCGGCCGGACGGCGTCGCGGCGGGAAACTCGATGATGGCGTCGGCGGGAAAACTGCCGGCGAATTTCGCCGCGCGCGTATCGGTGGCGAGTTCCACCCGCGCGCCGCGCGCCTTCAGTGCCACTGTCAGCGCCTCGGCCGGGAACAGATGGCCGCCCGTGCCGCCGGCGGCGACGATGACAAGAGGCGCGTTCTGCGTTTCAACCATCGTAGCCATCCGCCGGAATGCCGCGGTCGAGGATCGCCGCGCGCGGGCGCTTGCGGGTGAGCGCGATCAGGAAGCCCATGGCGAGCGCCAGCGACCACAGCGACGAGCCGCCGTAGGAGACGAAGGGCAGCGTCATGCCCTTCGCCGGGAGAAGATGCACGTTCACCATCATGTTGATGCAGGCCTGCACGCCGAACAGCGTGATGAGCCCCGTCGCGGCCAGCCGGCAGAACGGGTCTTCGTTGCGCCGGGCCATGGCGAGACTGCGCAGCACGATGAAGGCGAAGAGCAGCACGAGGCCGATGCAGACGACGACGCCGAACTCCTCCGCGGTGGCGGCGAAGATGAAGTCGGTATGGGCGTCGGGCAGGATGCGCTTCACGGTGCCCTCGCCCGGCCCCTTGCCGAGCCAGCCGCCCTGCGCGAAGGCATCGAGCGCCGTATTGACCTGGAAGCTGTCGCCAGACGAGGGATCGAGGAAGCGCTCGATGCGCGCCCGCACGTGGCCGATGAACTCATAGGCCGCCACGAGCCCGAGCAGCGCGATGCCGCCGATGCCGAGCACCCAGAACATATGCAGCCCCGCCGTGAAGAACAGGCACGCCCATACGATCGTCGTGAGCATGGTCTGGCCGATGTCCGGCTGAAGGATCAGCGGCACGATGGTGGCGGGCAGTATCAGGATGGCGAGCAGCGTGCCGGGCATGTCCTTGCGGCGGTTACCCTCCGCGAACAACCAGGCGGTGAGCACCACGAAAGCCGGCTTGACGAATTCGGACGGCTGCAGCGTGAGCCCGCCGAGCACGAACCAGCGCCGCGAGCCCTTCACCTCCGGCCCCATGTAGAGCGCGAGGACGATGAGCAGCATGCCGCCGAGATAGGTGAGCAGCGCCGCGCGCCGCACGTAGCGCGGCGGCAGCATGGAGGCGCCGAGGAGGATGACGATTGTCGGGATGAGGTGGAACACCTGCCGGTTGACGAAGTGGAAGTCCGACAGGCCCAGCCGCTCCGCCACGGGCGGACCGCCGCCCATCAGGAACACGAGCCCGGCCACCATCAGCGCGCCGACGGCGGCCAGCGACAGCCGGTCGACCGTCCACAGCCATTCCCCCGCATAGGTGCGCTCAGCCCGCGAAGCCATTCCTCAACCCCTCAAACCGGCGTAACTCCCGGCAAAGCCCGCACGGCATCGCGAAAACGATCGCCACGCACCTCGAAATTCGGGAACTGGTCGTAGGAGGCGCAGGCCGGCGACAGCAGCACGACCGCTTCACCTTGCGCCTCTCCCGCCCGGTCGTTGCCCGCCGCCGCGGCCGCATCCCGCAACGCCTGATCGAGCGTGCCGCTCAGGCTGCAGGGCACCTTGCCGTCGAGCGTGCGCGCAAAGTCCGCGCTCGATTCACCGATGAGGTAAGCATGAACGATTTTTGGAAAATATTCCGTTAACGGCGCGATGCCGCCTTCCTTCTGCCGCCCGCCGACGATCCAGAAAATGCGATCGAAGGCGGCGAGCGCCTTTTCGGTCGCATCCGCGTTGGTGGCCTTGGAATCGTTGACGAACAGCACGTTGCCCGCGCGCCCCACCGTCTCCATGCGGTGGGCGAGGCCCGGGAAGGTCGCGAGGCCCCGGGCGGCCACGTCGTCGGGCACGCCGATCGCCGTTACGGCGGCGAAGGCCGCGGCCGCATTCTGCGCGTTGTGCCGGCCGCGCAGCGAGCCGATGCCCGCCAGGTCCGCCACCGGGACGCCATCGCGCACGATCCGCGTGCCGGCAAGCGCGAAGCCCCGCTCCAGCGCCCGCGCCACGCTGAGCGGCACGACGCGCACGCCCGCCGCCGCGACGATTTCCGCAAGCCTTGCCGCGATGGCGGCCGTATATGCGTCGTCGACGCCGATGACTGCCGTGCCGGATTTCGCCACCAGCCGCTCCTTGATGGCGGCATAGTTCTCCATCGAGCCGTGGCGGTCGATATGGTCCGGCGTGAGGTTCAGCAGCACACCCACCGTGGGATCGAGCGAGGGCGCGAGATCGATCTGGAACGACGAGCACTCGACGACGTGCACCCGTTCCCGCGCCGGCGGCTCCAGCGACAGGATGGCGGTGCCGATGTTGCCGCCGAGCTGCACGTCCCGCCCCGCCTCGCGCAGCAGGTGGGCGATCAGGGCCGTGGTCGTCGATTTGCCGTTGGTGCCGGTGATGGCGATGAAGGGCGCGTCGGGGGCGATCAGCCGCCGCTCGCGTGCGAACAGCTCGATGTCGCCGATGACCTCGACGCCCGCCGCGCGCGCCAGCTTCACCGACCAGTGCGGCTCGGGATGGGTGAGCGGCACGCCGGGCGACAGCACGAGCGCCTGCGTCGCGTTCCAGTCCGCCTCGCGCAGATCCGCAACCGCGATGCCGGCGGCGCGCGCCTTCTCGCGCCCCTGCTCGCCGTCGTCCCAGGCGATGACGTCCGCGCCGCCCGCCACCAGCGCCCCGGCCGTGGCGAGGCCCGAGCCGCCGAGACCGAAAACAAGAACGCGCTTGCCCTTGAACGATGTTACCGGGGTCATTCCAAGTCAGCTTTCAATCTGAGGCATGATCCGGAAAGCGCGTGCCGCTTTCCGGAAAGATATGCTCGAACAAAAGGACAGAACACTTCCGCGTTTTAATGGAACGTAGAAGCGCTCTACCGCAGCTTCAGCGTGGAGAGGCCGACGAGCGCCAGCACCACGGCGATGATCCAGAAGCGGATCACGACCTGCGGCTCCGTCCAGCCGAGTTGCTCGAAGTGATGATGGATGGGCGCCATCTTGAACACGCGCTTGCCCGTGAGCTTGAAGGAAGCCACCTGCACGATGACGGACAGCGCCTCCAGCACGAACAGGCCGCCGACGATGGCGAGCACGATCTCGTGCTTGGTCGCGACCGCGATCGTCCCCAGCATGCCGCCGAGCGCCAGCGAGCCGGTGTCGCCCATGAAGATCTGCGCGGGCGGCGCGTTGAACCACAGGAAGCCGATGCCCGCCCCGATCAGCGCGCCGCAAAGCACCGAAAGCTCGCCCACGCCCTGCACGAAGTTGAGCTGCAGGTAGTTGGCGAAGATGGCGTTGCCGACGAGATAGGCGATGAAGCCGAAGGTCGCGGCAGCGATCATCACCGGCACGATGGCGAGGCCGTCGAGGCCGTCCGTGAGGTTGACGGCGTTGCCCGCGCCCACGATGACGAGCGTGCCGAACACGGCGAAGAACCAGCCGAGATCTATCAGCAGATCCTTGACAAAGGGGATCGCCACCGACGTCGCCAGCAGCTCGCGCGCCGGCGGCAGCGTCTCGCGGCTCACCAGCACGATGACGACGCAGGCGACGAACCCGATCAGCCCCTCGATGCCGAGCCGCAGGCGGCCCGAAAAGCCCTTGTGCGACTGCTTGGTGACCTTCAGATAGTCGTCATAGAAGCCGATGGCGCCGAAGCCAAGCGTGACGAACAGCACCACCCAGACATAGGGATTCGCGAGGTTCGCCCACAACAGCGCGGAGACCAGCACGCCGGAGAGGATCATCAGGCCGCCCATGGTCGGCGTGCCCTTCTTGGCGAGGTGCGACTGCGGTCCGTCGGTGCGGATCGGCTGGCCCTTGCCCTGCCGCACCCGCAGCGAGGCGATGATGGCAGGGCCGAACATGAAGACGAAGAACATCGCGGTGGCGGTCGCCGCCCCGGTGCGGAAGGTGATGTAGCGGAACACGTTGAGCGCCGGCACCGAGGCACTCAGTTCCGCAAGCCAGATAAACATGCGCTGTCGGTCTCCGTCAGCCCTGAAGTTGCTGTTCCGATTGCCGGTCAGGCGGTGCGGGCGCCATTCGTGTTCACCGCCGGGAAATGGTTCTTCAGCGCCGCGACGATGCGCGACACTTTCGTGCCGTTCGATCCCTTGACCATGACGGCATCGCCGGCGCGGACGGTGCGCAGGACAGCGCCCTCAAGTTCGGCCGGCGTTTCGGCATACGCCCCGCGCGTCTCGGGTGCAAGGGCGCGCCACAGGTGATGCATGGCCGGGCCCGCCGCGAAGACGAGATCGATATCGTTGTCCACGATGGGGCCGTTCAGCGCCGCGTGCAGGCCGGCGCTGTCGGCACCCAGCTCCAGCATGTCGGCGAGCACCGCGATGCGCCTGCCGCGCAGGCCGACGTCCGCCTGCCCCAGCATGTTGAGCGCCGCCGTCATCGATGACGGATTGGCGTTGTAGCTCTCGTCGATCAGCAGGAACGCGCCTTCCGGATCGCTGAACTCGCCACCGGGCGCGGACAGCCGCACGCGCTCGCCGCGCCCCTCGGGGGGAGCGAGCTGGCCGAGCGCCAGCGCCGCCAGCGCGAGGTCGCCGCCCACCGCCTGGACGGCCGCGAGCACCGCGAGGCTGTTGAGCGCGATATGCCGCCCGGGCGAGCCGATGCGGTACACCACCGGCGCGCCGAACACCTGCGCCTCGACCACCGTCATCTCCGGCTTCAGGATGATCCGTTGGGCGCGCACGTCCGCCTGCTCATGCTCGCCGAAGGAAACGATCCGCCCGGCGCGGGAGGCGAGCGCATGCGCCTTCAGCCGCTCGAACTGGTCGTTGTCGCGGTTGAGGATGGCGACGCCGCCCGGCTCAAGCCCCGCAAAAATCTCACCCTTGGCATCCGCGATCGCCGCGACGGAGGGGAAGTATTCGAGGTGAACCGGCCCCACCGTGGTGACGATGGCCACGTGCGGGCGCACCATCTGCGACAGCGGCCGCACCTCGCCCGGCGCGTTCATGCCGATCTCGAAGATGCCGTATTGCGTGCGCCGCGGCATGCGCGCCAGCGACAGCGGCACGCCCCAATGGTTGTTGTAGGAGGCCGCGGAGGCATGCGTGCGCCCCTGGCCGCCGAGCGCCATCCGCAGCGCCTCCTTCGTGCTCGTCTTACCGACGGAGCCGGTGACCGCGATGACATGCGCGCGCGCGCGGGCCCGCGCCGCACGGCCGAGCGAGACGAGCGCGGCGAGCACGTCGTTCACCACGTAGAGCGGCCCCGTGCCTTGGAGCTGCGGCGCGTGCGCCTCGTCGACGACGGCCGCCGCCGCGCCGTTTTCCAGTGCCTGCGCGACATAGGCATGGCCGTCGCTGTTGCCGCCCCTGACGGCGAAGAACAGGTCGCCCGGCGCGAGCGTGCGCGTGTCGATGGAGATGCCTGTGACCCGGTCGGGCAGGCCGTCAGCGGCACGGGCGTTCAGCGCCGGGATGAGGTCGAGCCCCGACCAGAGCACCTCGGCGGGCGGTTGGGGCGCGCGGGGGGCAACCGAATCGGCATCCCCCGGCCGGATGGCAAGCGTCATGATGTCAGCTCCGCGACGGCGGCGAGCACCGCCTCGTGATCAGAAAAGTGAACCGTGGTTGACCCGATGATCTGGCCCGTTTCATGGCCTTTTCCGGCCACGACGAAGATATCCCCCGGTTGCAGCAGCCGCACGCCGTGGCGGATGGCCGCGAGACGGTCACCGATCTCGATCACGTCGGCACCCGACACCTCGCGCGCCGCCGCCAGAATGGCCGCGCGGATGGCGGCGGGCTCCTCGGAACGCGGATTGTCGTCGGTGACGATGGCGACGTCAGCCTTGCGCGCCGCGATGGCGCCCATCAGCGGCCGCTTGCCCCTGTCGCGGTCGCCGCCCGCGCCGAAGGCCACGACGAGCCGGCCCGTCGCGTAGCCGCGCAGGGTGTCGAGCACGGCGCCCAGCGCATCGGGCTTGTGGGCGTAATCCACCACGACGAGCGCGCCGTTAACCTCCGCGACCCGTTCCAGCCTTCCCCGCACGCCCTGAAGCGTCTCCAGCGCGGAGAATACGGCATCGGCCTCCTCCCCCGCCGCGATGGCGAGGCCGGCGGCGACGAGCGCATTCGAGGCCTGGAAATCGCCCGCGAGCGGCAGGCGGATGTCGCGGGTCACGCCCGCATGGCGGAGCGTCAGGCGCTGCGCGAAGCCCTCGCGCGCCGCGTTCAGCAGCGCGATCTCCCCGCCCGCCCTGCCGACGCCGACGAGCGGCAGGCCCCGGCGACGCGCGACCTCGGCCACGCGCGCGGCCTCCGGCGAATCGGCGTTGACGACGGCGGGCGCGCCGTCGGGCAGCAGGTCCGCGAACAGCCGCAGCTTGGCCGCGAGATAGGATTCGATGTCCGGATGGTAGTCGAGATGGTCGCGCCCCAGATTGGTGAAGGCTGCCGCCGTCAGGCGCACACCGTCGAGCCGGTGCTGGTCGAGGCCGTGGGAGGACGCCTCGAACGCCAGATGCGTCACGCTCTCGCCCGCGAGCTGGTCAAGCGTCTTGTGCAGGCTGATGCTGTCCGGCGTCGTCAGCGAGCCGTAGACCGCGCCGGACGGCGCGACGACGCCGATGGTGCCGAGGCTCGCCGCCTGGCGGCCGGCGCGCAGGAATATCTGGCGCGTGAAATCCACCACGGAACTCTTGCCGCTGGTGCCGGTGACGGCGACGATCCTCTCCGGCTGGCGGGGGTAGAACCTCGCTGCCGCCAGCGCCACGGCCCGGCGCACGTCGGCGACCTGAACATAGGCGACGGAGGGCGGCAGGGCAGCGGGACGCGCGGCCTCCCCCACGACCGCGGCCGCGCCCTTCGCCGCCGCGTCCGCAGCGAAGGCGAGGCCGTCCGCCCGGTTGCCCGGCACGGCGAAGAACACGTCACCGGCAGCGACAGCGCGCGAGTCGAGGCGCAGCCCCGTCACCCGGATATCGGGAACGGCGACGCCCGGCAGCAGCTCGGCGAGGGCGGCCGCGCCGCGATCGTTGTCCGCCATGTCACAGCCTCCCACGGTCATCGCCCGTCATGCACGTCAGAGCCCCCAGGCGCCCAGCCGCGCCATGGTGGGGAACGGATTGGCCGGCTCATCGAAGCGCGGCGGCAGGCCGAGCAGCGGCGCCACCCGCGCCATGATCTTGCCCGTCGTCACGCCCGCGTTCCAGGCGGCGGTTGCGTAGCCGTAGCTGTCCGCCGTTGCCTGCGGCTCGTCGTAGACAGTCAGGAACAGGTATTTGGGATCGTCCGCCGGCAGCACTGTCATGAAGGTGGTGAAGTTCTTGTTCTTGGCGTAGCGGCCGTTGATGACCTTGTCCGCAGTGCCCGTCTTGCCGCCCACGAAGTAACCCGGCACATCGGCCTTGCGCGCCGACCCCTTCGTCGCGTTGAGGCGCATGACGAAGCGCATGGCCTCGCTCGTTTCGGGCTTGATGACCTGCGGCGCGTTCGCCCGCGCCTCCTGCTCCGTGCGCAGCAGGAAGGTGGGGTTGACGAGCTGCCCGCCGTTCACCAGCGCGCCGACGGCCGCCGCCGCCTGCATGGGCGCCACCGCGAGGCCGTGGCCGTAGGAGATGGTGATGGTGTTCAGCTCGCCCCAGTTGGGCGGCAGCAGCGGCGCGGAGCTTTCCGGCATTTCCGTGCGCATGCGGTCGAGCTGGCCCATCTTCTTGAGGAACGCCTTGTGCGCCGGCACGCCCTGCTGCAGGGCCATGCGGGCAGTGCCGATGTTCGACGAATAGATGAAGATTTCCGGCACGTTGAGAATGCGGTTCTTGCCGTGGTAGTCCTTGATGGTGAAGCGGCCGTAATGCAGGCCGCCGCGCGCGTCGTAGGTGGAGTTGATGTTGGCCTTGCCGGAGTCGAGGCCCATGGCCAGCGTCAGCGCCTTGAAGGTCGAGCCCATCTCGAACACGCCGACGATCATGCGGTTGATGCGGTCGGGCTGCAATGCATCGACAGGATTGTTGGGATCGTAGTCGGGCAGCGAGACGAGCGAAACCACCTCGCCCGTGTTCACGTCGAGGATGAGGGAGGCTGCCGCTTTCGCCCGGAAGTACGCCAGGCCCTTCACCAGCTCGTCGCGCGCCGCAGCCGTGGCGCGCAGGTCGAGCGACAGGCGCACCGGCTCCAGATCGTCGGCGGAGCGGGCGAAGCCGTAGCCGGCCAGCGCCTTCAGCCCCTGGTTGTCCATGTATTTCTCGATGCCGGCGATGCCTTCGTTGTCCACGTTGGCGAAGCCGAGCACGTGCGCGCCAATGGGGCCGTTCGGGTAGACGCGCTTGTTCTCCGGCACGAAGCCGACGCCGGGAATGCCAAGACGGTGCACCTCCGCCTGCTGACGCGGCGTGATCTGGCGCTTGACCCAGACGAAGCCCTTGCTGGTACTGAGCTTGTCGCGCAGTTCACGCGCGTCGAGATCGGGCAGGACGGCGGTCAGCAGCTCGGTCGCCTCGTCGGCGTCGATGATGTTGCGCGGCTCGGCGAATACCGACACCGTCTTGATGTCGGTGGCGAGCACGACGCCGTTGCGGTCGATGATATCCGGACGGGCCGCCGCCACCGTGGTGCCGCCCCTGAACTCGTTCGGCGCCTTGGGATGCATCGCCATCCACGACAGGCGGCCGATCAGCGTGGCGAACAGCACGACGAAGAACGCCCCCACCAGCGTCACCCGCTGGCCGGAGCGGTCGGACCGCATGCGGAAGAGATCGCGCACGAACAGCCACAGGCGCGCGCCGCGCGAGAGGTGCGGCTGCGGCGCCTCCTCGTAGACGGGCATACCCCGCGGGCCGGCGCCGGCGGCATCGCGTCCGTTCATCTCGTCCATCGCCTCTGTCATGACACCCTCTCGTCGATCCGTTCCATGTCGGGCCTCACGGGGTCGCCGTCGAGCCCGCCCGCCCGCCCTGCGGGCCGGAGGGCGTGCTGGTGGACATCGACAGTCCCAGCGACTCAAGCTTCTTGCCGATCTCGTCCACTTTCGCCCGGCGCTCCGGGATATCCGCGAAACGCACGATCTGCCCGATCTGGAGCGGCTGCGTGTCGAGATACTTGCCCGCGAGCACGGTCAGGCGGTCGGGACGCACATGAAACTGCCAGTCGGCGCGGGAGGCGGCGATGGCATCCTTCTCGCGCTGGATTTGCGCCTTCAGCTTGGACAGCTTCTCGGCATAGAAAATCGATTCGTACTTGATCGAATAGGCGTAGCCGGCCGAGCCGATCAGCGCCAACACCGCCAGGACGTGCAGCAGACGTACCAGCATCACCGCCCCCTCTTGCGAAAACGCCGCTCCGGCAACGTAGCCAGCGACATCACCGATTCATCCTCTTCCCGTGCCGGCGCGTCGGTGCGCTCGGCCGCCCGCAGCTTGGCCGAACGCGCGCGCGGGTTGGCGCGGCATTCAGCCTCGGACGGCGCCACCGCGCCGCGGGTGACTAGCCGGAAGGTCGGCGCCTCGCCCGCTTCCTCGGGCAGATGGCGCGAGCCGCCGCCGGCGCGGCCCGCGCGGCGGGCCAGGAACTGCTTGACGATACGATCTTCCAGTGAATGAAAGGTCACCACGGCCAGCCTTCCGCCCGGCCGCAGCAGGCGCTCGGCGGCATGCAGCGCCCGCGCGAGTTCGCCGAGTTCGTCGTTGACATAGATGCGCAACGCCTGGAACGTGCGGGTCGCCGGATGCGGCCCGTGCGGCTCGGCCCAGACGACGGATGCGACGAGATCGGCGAGTTCCTTCGTCGTCGCGATGGGCGCCGCCGCCCGCCGCTCCACGATGGCCCGCGCCACGGCGCGCGCGCGCCGCTCCTCGCCGAAATTGTAGATGATATCGGCGAGCAGCGCCTCATCCGCCGTATTGACCACCTCGTCCGCGCTCTCGCCCGCCTGCGCCATGCGCATGTCGAGCGGGCCGTCGAAGCGCAGCGAGAAGCCGCGCTCGCCCTCGTCGATCTGCATGGAGGACACGCCGATATCGAGCACAACGCCGTCGAGGCGATCCGCGCCCTGCCCTCGCGCCGCCGCCTCCATCGCGCCGAAGACCGTTTCCACCAGCGCGAGCCGCCCGCCCGCCGCCGCGACGAGCGGCGCACCTGCGGCGATCGCGTCGGGATCGCGGTCGAGCGCGATGACCCGCGCGCCGGGAACGGCGAGGATGGCGGACGTATAGCCGCCCGCGCCGAAAGTGCCGTCGAGGTAGAGGCCGCCGTCGCGCGGGGCGAGCGCTGCGAGCACCTCCCCCAGAAGCACGGGAACGTGACGGGCCGGTCCGCCTGCGACGCCGGCCGGGCCGTCGTCGCGACCCGTCATCGTTCCCGCGCTCCCGAAACCGCGGCTGGCACGCCGGATTGTCCGCCGAGCGCCTTCTTCAACGCCCGCACCTTCTCCCGCGCCGCGTCGAGGTGCGCGCGGAAGCGCTCCGGCTCCCACATCTGGAACTTGTACCCGTGCCCCACGAAGGTCACCGCCTGCGTCAGGCCCGCATGCTCGCGCAGCCCTTCCGTCAGGATGATGCGCCCTTCCGGGTCCACCTTGAGAATCTCGCTCGTGCCAAGCAGCGCCGTCGACAGATGGTCGCGCTCGTCCGAATAGGGCGGAAGCGTCGACAGCAGCCCATCGATCTCCCGCAACAGAAGGTTGCCCCCGGCGTCGAGCGCCGGGCTGTCCAGAGCCGGATGCACGTAAAGCCCCTCGAAACCGTCCCGCGCCAGCACCGCCCGGAACGACGCGGGGATCGACACCCGCCCCTTGGCGTCCAGCCGGTTGGTGAAGTTGGATACGAACCGATCCATGAAGCCCATATCCGCAGAGCCGCAGCCCGATCGCGGCGTTATCCGCCGCCCTCACCAACAAGGCCGCCGTCACGACCGCGACGCGCGCCCGCAACATCGGGCGAAAGCGCTGGCCGGCAAGGCAATTCGCCCGATGGGCAAACCGCGTCCGGCCGATCGCGAACGGGATGATTTGGGATATCATGGGATGCCATGGTCGTCAATGGAATCACGGCCACCGCGGCCGGGATTTCCACCCCCATCACAACCGCGTTAGGGTTAATGAACCGTTGAATCGGAACGGATTTCGCGCATTCCGGAAAAAATTCGCGCTATCCCATGAAAAAGAAAAACGTCCGGCCGAAAAAATAAGGCTGCGGATGCCTCGCGGCATCCGCAGCCTTGATGTCAGTCGGCCTGTAAGCCGGGTTCTGTATGGCGGATGCCCTGCGGCACCCGCGTGACGACCATTCATCTGGGACGGCTGTCGCCAGCCGCCTCTGGCAACCAACCCGGATAACCGGCGCGGAAACGCGCCTGACGGCCCGGCGGACCGGACCGTCCGTCATCCCTATTCGGTTTTGCTCCCGGTGGGGTTTACCTTGCCGTTCCCGTTACCGGGCCCGCGGTGCGCTCTTACCGCACCCTTTCACCCTTACCCCGGACGCATCCGGGGCGGTTTGCTTTCTGTGGCACTTTCCCTGGGGTCGCCCCCGCCGGACGTTATCCGGCACCGTGTTTCCGTGGAGCCCGGACTTTCCTCTGCCCTTCCGGACAGCGGCCGTCCGGCCGGCTGACATAGTGCGAGATAAGGTCATGCGCACGCGCGGTCAAGTGCAAGTCTGTAGCCGCCTTCAGTCGACGACGACCGTACCGGTGTTTCCGGTCCCCGCCTGTGCCACCTTCTCGCGCGCCAGGCTGGCGGCGATGGTGCGCACCTTGGCGCAGTAGGCGAGATTGGCGCGGTTGATGCGTCGGGCGTAGTGCCCGCTCTGGTAGCGCATCACCGTGCCGCAGGTGTCGCCGCCCGCGAGCCGATAGGCCTGGCCCAGATATTTCATGCCATACATGAGATTGGTCTCGGGCTCCATCAGCCCGCCGGCACCACCGCGATAGCCCATTCCGCGCGCCGTCGCCGGCTTGATCTGCATCAGCCCGACGGCGCCGCCGTTGCTGACGCGCGGCTGATAGCGGCTCTCCACCCGCACCACCGCGTCGCCCAGCGCGAAGGGCACACCGTTGGCGGCAGCGTGCTTGGCGATCAGCGCCCGGTAGCGCTCACGCGCCGGCTGATGATAGCCGAGCGGCTGCCCCCCCGTGAGAGTGCGGGAAACCCGCTCTGGCTCAACGGCCGCAAGCGCCGGCGGCGCAACGATCGCCCGCTTGCCGCGCGGTGCCTTGCCGCGCGACGCCTTGTCGGCACGGAATTTTCCGGATGAGCGCCTCTCGATGGAAGGTTTATCAAGGGAAGGCCCTCTGCGGGAGGCCCTGTCCGTTCCGCCTGCGTCCGCGACGGCGGCGCGCTTTCCGGCGGGAGCCTTGCCCGGCGCGACTGTCGCCGCCGCGGCAAGGGCCCTGGCCTTCTCGGCGGCCAGGAACTCATAAACACCTGCGTTATCCGATGCATACGCGGGAACCGCGCCCAAAGCGCCGGCCAATACGCCGGCCAGCGCGAACATCTGTACTCTATTCAATCCAATGCTCCTTGGCCGACCCGACGCTGATACGCCCGCGCCCCGATGGCGGGACGGCTTGACGATCCAGCCAGCGGCAGGCCGACAGAAAGCCTTCGGAGCGCAGACACGCTCCGTCCGGACATGACACAACAACTGCGGAAGATGCCGCCCCCGATCGGGCACGGCCCGGTGCGCGGCCAGAACATCAGCGCACCGGATCAGCTTATCCGGATGGGTACAAGTTCATGACAGACATGACACCAGTCTCCGCATGCCCCCCGGCCACGAACAGACGTACATTCAGCGGGCAAATGCGGCGATCTTCTGGCACAATAATAAATCATGTAAATTTATATATTAAGATTTATAAAAGTTAATCATTTTACATAAAATTTACATTCCATTATCCATTCTTTTCTTTTCATTTCCGCAGATATAAAGTTTTCGTGATGCGGCAAAAAATTGACGGGCCGCATGTCGTGCCTTCCCGTGTGCAAATAAGCTATAAAAAGGCTGCATTTTCCGCTCTTGCCCGTGGCGGTTTTCCCGCGGGCGAGGTTTTTGCAAGCATTCGGAGGTCATCATGGTCACGTCACGGCTTGTCGGTCTGGTCGCTGTGGGGGCGCTGGCGCTCTCGCTCGGTGCCTGCAGCTCGAATCCCCGTCAACGCACGGTGGAGGGGGCGTTGATCGGCGGCGCCACCGGCGCGGTCGTCGGCGGTGCGGCGACGGGCCGCGCGGGCGGTGCGCTCGCCGGCGGCGCCATCGGCGCGGCGGGCGGCGCGATCATCGGCCACGCCACGGCACCCAGAAGGTAGGAACAGTTCCGCGCGGCGGTTTGCGGGCATGAGGCGAAGCGGATATAGAAGTCTGCCATTGACGCTCTCACCGTTCACGGCCCGCCCGACATGACATCCAGCCCCGGCACCATGGCCCGCCCCACACCCGACAGTCCCGTCGCGTCGAAGGTGTTCCCGTCTCCCAACCACGGCGCGCGCGCCGCGAAGGCCGGCGGGGAAGGCGCGGCGCGCCGGCCGGACATCCTGCTGCTGCACTACACGGACATGAGCGATTCCGGGCAGGCGCTCAATCGGCTTTGCGACGCGACGTCGGAGGTATCCGCGCATTACTTCGTGTTCGAGAACGGGCACATCCTGCAGCTCGTGCCGGAGGCGCGGCGGGCGTGGCACGCGGGGGCGGCCGTGTGGGGCGAGGAGCGCGACATCAATTCCGCCTCCATCGGCATCGAGATCGCCCACCCCGGCCATTACCGCGAACCGGCGCAGCCGGAGGCGATGCCGCCCTATCCGCCCACGCAGATCGAGGCGGTGATCGCGCTTGCGCGCGACATCGTCGCTCGCTGGGGCATCCGCGCCGACCGGGTGCTCGCCCATTCCGACGTCGCGCCGCTGCGCAAGCGCGACCCGGGCGAAGCCTTCCCGTGGCAGGAACTGGCGAAGGCGGGCGTCGGCCACTGGGTGCCGCCGGCGCCGCTGCGCGGCGGGCGTTTTCTCTCACCGGGCGAGCGCGGCCAGCCGGTCGAGGCGCTGCAGGCAATGCTGGCGCTGTATGGCTACGGCCTCGACATCGATGGCCACTACGGCATCGCCACGGAAGCGGCGGTGCGCGCCTTCCAGCGCCATTTCCGGCCCGAGCGCGTCGACGGCATCGCGGACGCCTCCACCATCACCACCCTGCGCGACCTGATCGCCGCGCGGCCGTGAGAATCGATATTACCTGAACGGCGGTTCGTCGAAGCTGCGCAGCTTGCGCGAGTGCAGGGAATGCAGCTGGCTGCGCAGCAGGTCGAGCGCGGCGAGGCCGATGCGCAGGTGCTGCTCCACGGACCGCTCGTAGAAGGCGTTCGCCGCCCCTGGCAGCTTGATCTCGCCGTGCAGCGGCTTGTCGGAAACGCAGAGCAGCGTGCCGTAGGGCACACGCAGCCGAAAGCCCTGCGCGGCGATGGTGCCGCTTTCCATATCCACGGCGATGGCGCGCGAGAGGTTGATCAGCCGCCGCTCCTGCGACCAGCGCAACTCCCAGTTGCGGTCGTCATAGGTCACGACGGTGCCGGTGCGCAGGCGCCTCTTCAATGTCTCTCCGCGCTCGCCGGTGACGCTCGCGGCCGCCTCCTGCAGCGCCACCTGCACTTCGGCCAGCGCCGGGATCGGGATTTCCGGCGGAATCGCCCGGTCGAGGATGTTGTCCTGCCGCAGATAGGCATGCGCCAGCACATAGTCGCCGATGGACTGCGACTGGCGCAGGCCCCCGCAATGGCCGATCATCAGCCAGCAATGCGGGCGTAGCACGGCGAGATGGTCCGTGATGTTCTTGGCATTCGCCGGCCCCACGCCGATGTTGACAAGCGTGACGCCGTGGCCGTCCTCCGCCACGAGATGATAGGCCGGCATCTGGAAGCGATGCCAGGCGACGCCGGCCGCGAGTGCGACGGCCTCGTCCTCCGGCGTGCCACGCTCGATCACCGTGTTGCCGGGCAACACGAGCCGCGTGTAGCGCCCGCCTTCCCGCAGATAGGTGAGGCCGATGCGGATGAACTGGTCCACATAACGGTGGTAGTTCGTCAGCAGGATCCACGGCTGCACGTGCCGCCAGTCCGTGCCGGTGTAGTGCACCAGACGGCGCAGCGAAAAGTCGACCCGCGCGGCATCGAAAAGCGACAGCGGCAGCGGGCGCCCCGCCTCGTAGCGCCACAGCCCGTCCGCCACTTCGTCGCCCACCTCGATGAGGTTGGGCACCGGAAAATGGCGGGCCAGTTCCGCCACCGTGCTGCCCGCGCCGAGTTCGTTGCCGCGCGCGATCACATATGGATAGGGAATTTGCTGCGTCCCGCGCCCGACCAGCACCCGCGCCGAAAAATCCTGGATCAGGTGGCTGAGCTGGTCGACGAGATAGTCGCGGAACGCCGCCGGCTGGGTGACGGTCGTCGCGTAGATACCGGAGCGCTGGAACTTCGCATAGGCGCGCGCGCTCACCGGAATCGACCCGTCCGGCTCGTAGACCACGCGCAATTCCGGATAGCAGAACGCCGCCCGCGTTTCGGCGTCGGGCGTGACGCGCGTCGTCACATAGGCGTCGAGCGCCTCGCGCTCGGCGGCGACGGCGGCATCGTGCAGGATAACGAGCTGGTCGACCGCCTCTCCGGCGTTCGCGCATGCGACGAAGCCGGCGGCCGTGCCGGCGGGGACGAGGCTCATCCGCGCGTTCCTCTGCGAATCATGGCCGCACGACCGGAACGGTCACTGCACCACAACCGGATTTTCCGGGTCGCCCGGCAGGACGAACAACTGCCCCGGATAGATCAGGTTCGGATTGCGAATCTGGTTCTGGTTGGCGCCATAGATCACGGTATAGCGCGTACCCTGGCCATAGACACGCCGGCTGATGCGCCACAGGCTGTCTCCGCGCTCCACGCGCGTGGTGCGCACCTCCGGCACCACGACATGCGATGCATCGCCCGCGGCCCCGTCCGCCTGTCCGGTGAGCGCCGGCGCCTCGCCAGGCGCCGCCAGCCGCGTCCCGTCCATCTCGAACGGCACTTCCGCGCGCGACACCACCGTCGCGCTGCCGGGCGCCACCTCGTCCAGGCGCACGCGATAATCGCCGTCGCCGAGGCCGGAGCCGATACTGAAGGCGAGCTGCCCGGCGGGCGAGGCTTTCGCGGCGGCAAGATAGCTGTCGTTCAGGTAAAGCCGCACGGAGGAGCCCGGCGGCGCCTGTCCCGAAACGTAGAGCCGTCCGGCTTCCGCCTCCACCGTGGTCACGGAAACGGCGGAGGGCGGCGGCGTGGCCTCCTGCTTGCCGTCCGCGCCCGCCGGCGCGGTCTGTCCGTTGCCGGCGGCGCCGTTGATGCCGGGGCCGGAGAGCACCAGCGTCGGCCTGTCCGGCTCCGCCAGCGCCACCACCGGCGGCGAGCGCCGATCCCCGGCAATGACCACGGTGACGGACTGGCGGGACTCCGTCACCTTGCCGTCGCCGGCGATCTCGCGCAGGGTCAGTTCGTGGTCGCCGGGCGGCAGCGGCGGCGGTGTCAGGGCGAAAGCGCCGGAGTTCTGCGCCTCGGCTCGGTCGTGCACGCGCCCGTTGACGAGCAGCTCCACGGCGCTGCCCGGCGTCACCCGGCCGGCGACGACCGAATCTCCCTCCGGCCCGACGCGCACAACGTCGAAACTCGGCATCGGCACCTGGCGGAGCGCCTCCTGCCCGGGAGCGGCGACGGGCTGGGTGGCCGGTGACTGGCCGGTCACGGAGTTGCCTATCACGGAGTTGCCGGTCGCGGATTGGCCGGCGGGGATCGGAGAAGCTGGCGCCTCCCCCCCGGCGATCGCGAGCGGCTGCGACGAATCCGATGGCGCGCGCGCGTCGGCGGAAGTTCCGGCCGGGGCCGGCGCTTTCTCGCCGGATGTGGCGGGCTGGCCGGAAATGGCGGTCTGCTGCGGCGCCGGTTGCGTCGGCGTGCCGGACGGGGGCGTCCTGGCCGGCGGCAGGCCGAAAACAGCGAGGACGGCCGCCAGAACCGCAGCGCCTGCCGCAACGATCGCCGCCTGCCCCTTGCCCGATATGGCCATCCGCCGCCCCTCTCGCCTTCAGCCCATGCGCCGTAACCGTCACCTGCCGCACAATTGTCTTTATATACGCCACCAAAGCGCTTGTCGCGCCATACGAAAGGTCTGGCTCAAAAAACCGTGATCGTGACATCGATGCCGCCCCCGGCGGCGCGCGGCGCCGGCGCGTCTTTCGCGCGGGAGCGATGATGCACGCTCTTGACCGCGCCCTTGCGGCAGTTCAAACCATGCTGCATGAGCACGATTCGATCCATCTGCGTCTATTGCGGCTCCGGCAACGGCAACGACCCGATCTTCACCGAAGAGGCGGTCGCGCTCGGCACGGCCATGGCGGAAGCCGGCATCCGGCTGATCTATGGGGGTGGCAGCATCGGCCTGATGGGCACGACGGCCCGCGCGGTTCTGGAAGCCGGCGGCGAGGTCACGGGCATTATTCCCGACTTCCTGAAACAGCGCGAGAGCCTGCTGAAGGACGTGCAGGAAACCATCGTCGTGCCGGACATGCACACCCGCAAGCGGCTGATGTTCGAGCGCGCCGACGCCTTCGTCGCGCTGCCCGGCGGCATCGGCACGCTGGAAGAACTCGTCGAGCAGCTCACCTGGTCCCAGCTCGGGCGACACAAGAAGCCCATCCTGATGCTCGACACCAAGGGCTTCTGGCGCCCGCTGCTGTCGCTGTTCGCGCACATGAACTTCGCGGGTTTCATCCGCCCCGGGCTGAACGTCACCTATCTGGTGGCGGAAAAGGCCGACGACATCATCCCCATGCTCAATACCGCCGCCCACCGCGGCGCGCTGACGGAACCCGCGCCGGAAGCCGCGGTCATCGGCGAGCGGTTCTGATCAGCCCACCGACCAGCCGGTCGTGCCGTCCTTATTGTCGATCAGGGTGATCCCCTGTCCGGCGAGTTCGTTGCGGATGCGGTCCGCTTCCGCCCAGTTCTTCGCCGCCCGCGCGGCCCGTCGCGCCTCGATCGCCGCCTCGATGACGGCGGGGTCCACGGCAGGCGCTTCCTCATCCTTCGCGAACGGCGCCAGGTCTATCCCCAGAAGGTCGACGCCCGCCTTCAGCTCGGCGAAATGGCCGGCCGACTTCAGCCCGTGCAGCACGGTGATCGCCATGTGCGTGTTGAGATCGTCGGCGAGCGCCTCCAGCAGCGCCGCAGGCGGATGTTCCGCTGCCTCCACGCCCTCCGTCGCGCGCGCCCACGCCGCGAGCGTCGCCGCGCTCTCCTCCAGCCCCTTCACCGTCCAGTCGATGGGCTGGCGGTAGTGCGTGCGCAGCATCGCGAGCCGCAGCACAGCTCCCGGCCACGCCCGCCCGCCGAAGACCTCCGTCTCCAGCAGATCGTGGATGGTGATGAAGTTGCCGAGGGATTTCGACATCTTCTCACCCTCGACCTGTAGCAGGCCGTTGTGCAGCCAGTAGTTGGCCATGCGCGCCGTGTCCAGCGCGCAGCAGGTCTGCGCGATCTCGTTCTCGTGGTGGGGAAAAACCAGATCGATGCCGCCGGCGTGGATATCGAACGTCTGCCCGCCCGCGGGATCGTCGCAATGCAGCCGGCCGGCGAAGCGCTCGATCAGGTGGCGCCAGCTCATGGCGGAGCATTCGATGTGCCAGCCGGGCCGCCCCCGGCCCACGATGCCGGCGGGGCTCTCCCAGCCCGGCTCATGCTCGCCGGAAGGCTTCCACAGCACGAAGTCCATCGCGTCGCGCTTGTAGGGTGCGACGTCGACGCGCGCGCCTGCCAGCATGTCGTCCAGGGAGCGGCGTGCCAGCGCGCCGTAGTGCGGCGGCCGCCCGAGGCTGCGTTCAGCCGCCGCCTGCATGGCCGCGACGGAGAACAGCACGTGATCTTCCGCCACGTAGGCGAAGCCGCGCGCGATCAGCCGCCCGATCAGCTCGCGCATCTCGGCGATGTGCTCCGTGGCGCGCGGCTCCACAGTGGGCGCCAGCACGCCGAGCGCCTGCGTGTCCTTGCGGTACTGCGCCTCGGTGGTGGTGGTGACGCGGCGGATGGCCTCGTTCAGCGGCAGGTCGGGAAAGTCGCGCGCGGCACGGGCATTGATCTTGTCATCGACATCCGTGAAGTTGCGCACGTAGGTCACCGCCCCCGCGCCGTAGCGGTAGCGCAACAGGCGGAACACGAGATCGAACACGATGACCGGGCGCGCGTTGCCGATGTGAGCGTAGTCGTAGACGGTCGGGCCGCAGACGTACATGCGCACGGCCTGCGGATCGATCGGAACGAAGTCCTCCTTCGTCCGCGTCAGCGTGTTGTAGAATCGCAGCGTCAAAGAACCGTTGTCCTGCGCCGAAGGCATGCGTCGTTCCCCCATTCCCGCCGGGATGACGCGCCGATCTCATCAAGACAGGACGGCCCCGGCCAGCGTATTCCGCTAGCAGCAAAGCGCCGATGACGCGCAAATGATAGCCATCCCTGTCATGAAACGGTTATTTGCCCTTTCGGCGCGGGTCCGTCAAGAGCGGCTACCGCCGGCTGCGCTCAGATATAGATGGTCGTCGCGATGATGAAGAAGATCAGCACGCCGACGACGTCGTTGGACGTCGTGATGAAGACGCCGGTCGCGACGGCGGGGTCGAGCCGCAGGCGCTTCAGTGCGAGGGGAACGAGCGAGCCGATGACAGACGCCTGAACCGTGACGACAAGTAGCGAGAGCAGCGCCGTGATCGCCAGCATGAACGGCCGATCGATGCCGAGGAAGCCGGACAGGATCATGATGCCCGTGCCGATGATGAGGCCGACGATCGCGCCGTTGAGCAGCGCGCCGCCCAGCTCGCGCAACACGCGCCCCCAGATGTCGCCGACCCACAGCGCATTCGACGCCAGCGCCTGCACGGTGATCGTCGACGACTGGATGCCCGCGTTGCCGGCAAGCGACATGACGATGGGGATCAGGCTCGCCAGAATGGCGGCCTCCGTCAGCGCATCCTCGTAGGAGCCCACGACCAGCGCCGCGATGCTCGACCCGATGAGGCCGGCGGAAAGCCACGGCAGCCGACGCGGCACGATGCGGAGCGGGCCGTCCATGGCGCTGGCGTCGGCGGCGACGCCGGCCATCAGCTTCATGTCCTCCTCCACCTCCTCGCGGTCGATCTCGCGCAGTTCGGTGGCGGTGATGATGCCGACCAGCGCCCCGTTCGCGTCGACGACGGGCAGCACCGGCAGGTGCTCTCGCTCGGCGATGCGGGCCGCTTCCTCGCGGTCGGTGTCGGCCGCGACGGTAACGATGTCGGAGCGCATGATGGAGCCGACGGTCGCGTCCGTCGGGTGCAGCACCAGATCGCGGACCTTCAGATAGCCGACGAGCTGGCGGCCGCCGTTGGTGACGTAGACGGCATAGAGGCGGTCGATGACATCGGCACGCTGGCGGATCTCATCGATGGCCTGGCCCACCGTCCAGTCCTGCGGCACGGCGACGAGGCGGCGGCGCATGACGGCGCCCGCCGTCCCGTCGATATGGGTGATCGCAGCGCGCAGCGCCTCCGCCTGCGGGTGAGCGGCGAGCGCGGCCTCGACGAGATGCTCCGGCGCATCGACCAGAAAGTCGGCGGCATCGGCGATTGGCAGCTTCGCGGCGATCCGGGCGACGCGCTGCTCGCCCTCGGCGTCGAGCAGGTACTTGCGGATGTCGGGGTCGAGTTCCTCAAGCGTGGCGAGGCCCGGCGCGTCCGGCAGCAGCCGCAGCAGCACGCGGGCGCGCCTGGGCTTCAGCAGCAGGATGAGCCGCGCCGCCTCGGCGGGCGATAGCTGGCTCACGGCGGCGAGGTCGGCCCCGGCGTCACCCTTGAGCAGTTCGTTGAGACGTTCGAGAGGCTCCGCCTCACCTTGGGATGCGCGCCTCAATTCATCGATCAGCATGGTTCCGCCTCATGAATGACTGTTGCCGTCGGCCGCCTCCCGCCGGGCGGGACGAAGCGGCGGCCCACTCATAAAGCGCGTCTGATACAATTTCTTGACGGGTTCCGTCCCGAAAAATCCGCCGCGACCGCGCCGCCTCGCCGGGCAGTCTGGCAATACAGGCCGCTCCGGCAGGTGTGACAGATAATCAACAGGCGTAATTTTATTTACAGCCCCTGCGAATACAGGTTAGTTGACAAACCCTTGGTTGAACTCCGTTGATTCCTAACGATTTAATATTTCGCGCCGGCATTTTGCTGCCTTTTGTTATTAATCTGTCGCGAACTCATGACCATTAATCAGCGACAACCTGATTGGAGAGTTGACCATGAAATCCACCTTTCTCCGCTACGTGCTTGCCGCGCTGATCGGTCTGTTCGTGGCCGGTGGCCCGGCGTTCGCGCAGAACGTCCGGATCAGCGGTGCCGGCGCGAGCTTCCCGTTCCCGCTCTATTCTGCTTGGTTCCAGAAGTACAGCCAGATCACGCCCGGCGTGCGCATCGACTATCAGTCCACGGGCAGCGGCGCCGGCGTGCGCTCGTTCATCCAGCGCCTGGTGGACTTCGCGGGCAGCGACGCGGCCATCTCCGACGAGGAGAAGGCTCAGATCGACGGCGGCGTCGTGGTCCTCCCGCTCACGGCCGGTGAGGTCGTGCTGGCCTACAACCTGCCGGGCGTCAAGGAGCTGAAGCTCCCGCGCGAGGTCTACCCGCTGATCTTCACGGGTGACGTCAACCGCTGGAACGATCCGCGCATCGTCGCCGCCAACCCCGGCGTGACGCTCCCCGATCAGACCATCACGGTCGTCCGCCGTTCGGACAGCTCGGGCACGACCTTCGTGTTCACGCAGCACCTGTCCGCCATCAGCGAGCCTTTCAAGACCAAGCTGGGCTTCGGCACCACCGTGCAGTGGCCGAGCCTGCCGAACTTCATCGGCGCGCCGCGTAACGACGGCATCACCGCCACCGTCATGCAGACGCCCGGCGCCATCGGCTACATCGAGTACGGCTTCGCCCGTCTCTCCAACACGCCCTTCGCGCTGCTCGAAAACAAGTCGGGCAACTTCGTGAAGGCGGGTGACGAAGCCGGCCAGGCCGCGCTCGCCAGCGCCGACTTCTCGGGCGACGACCTGCGCATCTGGATCACGGACCCGACCGATCCCAAGGCCTACCCGATCGCCACCTTCACCTGGCTGCTGTTCTACAAGAAGCACGGCAACGAGCAGATCGCCGCCGCGCTGCGCGACTTCGTCAAGTGGGCTGCGACCGACGGTCAGACGATGGCTTCCGAACTCGGCTACATCCCGCTGCCGAAGATCGTCGTCGAGCGCGTCATCGCAGAGTCCGCCAACATCCAGTAAGCGGATGACGGCGTAACGGACAGCTCCCGGATTTCGCATCCGGGAGCGAAAAGCGCCGGCCACTTTCCGGGGTGGCCGGCCTATCCGCGACAGTGCCGCAACTGCACGACGGGCTGTGCACTGCGGGTGGTTCGTGGCCGATCTTTCAGCAACAAGGTGACGCAAGATGGCTCAGCTCAAGCCTACCTCACTGTCCGAGAAATCCATTTCGCAAAATCCCTCCGGTGCCGAATATGCCACCGACCGCGGCTTCAAGTGGCTGGCACGTGCCAGCGGCGTCGGCACGATCGTGCTGCTGGTCGCGGTTCTGATCGTGATCGGCGCCGAGGCGCTTCCCGCGATCTCCAAGCATGGCCTCAGCTTCCTCACGAGCGCCGTCTGGGCGCCGGGGCGCAACGAGTTCGGCATCCTGGCCGAAATCTGGGGTACGCTTTACAGCTCCATCCTTGCACTCATCATCGCCGGCTTCTTCGGTGTCGCGATCTCCATCTTCCTGACGCAGGACTTCCTGCCGCCGGCGCTCGCGCAGGTGTTCCGCACCATCGTCGAGATGCTGGCCGCCATCCCCAGCGTCGTTTACGGTCTGTGGGGTATCTTCGTCGTCATCCCCGCAATCCGGCCGGTGGCGAACTGGCTGCACGAATATCTCGGCTTCATTCCGCTCTTCAGCACGTCGTTCGGCGGCCCCGGCATGGCGCCGGCCGTGATCGTGCTGGCCATCATGGTGCTGCCGACGGTGGCCGCCATCTCGCAGGACGCCTTCCGCCTCATCCCCTACAAGGTGAAGGAAGCCGCCTACGGCATGGGCACCACGCGCTGGGAAGCGATCCTGAAGGTCATGGTCCCCACCGCCGCCAACGGCATCTTCGCCTCGCTCGTGCTCGGCTTCGGCCGCGCCCTCGGTGAAACGATGGCGCTCGCCATGATCATCGGCAACGCGAACCAGATCAGCCTGTCGCTGTTCTCGCCCGCCAACACGCTGGCCTCGCTGCTGGCGTCGACCTTCCCGGAGGCGGGGCAGATCGAGCGCGAGGCGCTGATGTTCGCGGCGCTGACCCTGCTCTTCATCACCTTCATCGTGAACGTCGCGGGCACGATCATCATGTCCTTCGCGTCCAAGCAACAGACCAGCTGAGGGGGCATCCATGACCATGACGACAGCCGATTTCTCGCAGGCAGCCGCCGCGAAAGCGGTGCCCAGCATGCGCCGCTCGTTCGCCGAGCCGCGTAACCTGCGCAGCTACCTCCTCACGCTTTCCGTTTGGCTCATCGCCATCATCGCCTCGGTGCCGCTGTTCTCCGTGCTCTACATGCTCATCTCGCAGGGCGGCGCGCGGCTGAGCTTCGATCTGTTCACGCAGCTCCCGCCCGCCGGCTTCATGCCGGGCGGCGGCTTCGGCAACGCCATCATCGGCACGCTGGTGATGGTGGGCATCGGTTCGCTGATCTCCATCCCGATCGGCATCCTGGGCGGCATCTACCTCGGCGCGATCTCGCCCGACAGCAAGCTGTCCGAGACGGTCCGCTTCGTCGGCAAGGTGCTGACCGGCTTCCCCTCCATCCTCGTCGGTGTGTTCGTCTTCGGCGCACTGGTGCAGGCCATGGGCACCTTCTCGGCGCTCGCCGGCGGTGTCGCGCTGGCCATCGGCATGTTGCCCACCGTCCTGCTGACCTCCGAGCAGGCCATCCGCATGGTGCCCCAGCGCATGAAGGACGCGGCCGTGGGCATCGGCTGCACCACGACGCAGACCGTCTGGAAGGTGGTGCTGCCGACCGCGCTGCCCGGCATCATGACCGGCATCATGCTCGGCATCGCCTCCGCGGCCGGTGAATCCGCGCCGCTGCTGTTCACCGCGCTGTTCAGCAACTTCTGGCTGGAGAGCCTGGTCGAGCCGACCGCCTCGCTGTCGATCCTGATCTACAACTTCTCGGGCATGCCTTTCCCGAACCAGATCCAGCTCGCCTGGTCCGCATCGCTCGTGCTGGTGCTGATCGTTCTCGTCTTCAACATCCTCAGCCGGCTCTTCGGAAACCGGAAAGTCTAACGTTGCCGTCGGAGTAGGCCCATGACCACGAATCTGTCCACCCCGTCCGCCGCTGCCGCCACGACCGCAGGCGCCAACGCCCCTCAGTACGCGATCTCGGCGGCGATCGACAAAATCTACTACGGTGACTTTCTGGCCGTGCGCGACAGCGTCATCGGCGTTGAGAAAGGCAAGATCACCGGCTTCATCGGCCCCTCGGGCTGCGGCAAGTCCACGGTGCTGCGCAGCCTCAACCGCATGAACGACCTCATCCCGATCTTCCGCCTCGAAGGCCGGGTCGATTTCATGGGGCAGGACATCTACGCCAAGGACATCGACCCCGTGTCGGTGCGCCGCCACATCGGCATGGTGTTCCAGCAGCCGAACCCGTTCTCCATGAGCATCTACGAGAACGTCGCCTTCGGCCTGCGCCTCAACCGCTACAAGGGCAACATGGACGAGCAGGTGGAGCGTTCGCTGCGCCGCGCCGGCCTGTGGAACGAGGTGAAGGACAAGCTGAAGCAGAACGGCCTCGCCCTCTCCGGCGGCCAGCAGCAGCGCCTGTGCATCGCCCGCGCCATCGCCATCGAGCCGACCGTGCTGCTGATGGACGAGCCCTGCTCGGCGCTCGACCCGATCGCGACGCGCATCGTGGAAGAGCTGATGCTTGAGCTGAAGCAGGACTACAGCGTCGCCATCGTGACCCACAACATGCAGCAGGCCCAGCGCGTGGCCGACATCACGGCGTTCTTCTCCGTCGACGTCTCCAAGGGCGGTCGCACCGGCTACCTCGTGGAAAAGGGCCCGACGAAGGAGCTGTTCGACCATCCTCGCGAGCAACTGACGCGCGAATACGTTTCCGGCCAGTTCAGCTAAGGAGATGGATCATGGAGCGCGCAGGTCTCGACAGGACGCTGCCTCTCGCGGCGCTTGCAATGTTCGTCTGTCTCGCCGAAGGGGCGAAGGCCGTTGAACTCAACGGGGCGGGGGCGACCTTCCCCGCCAACCTCTACAAGGAATGGATCGAGACGTTCAACCGTGCCAACGCCGACATCACCGTCACCTACGACGCGGTCGGCAGCGGCGAGGGTATCCGGCGGTTCACGCAGGGCACCGTCGCTTTCGGCGCGACCGAACGTCCGATGTCGGAGAAGGAAGTCGCCAGCGTCGCCGAAGGCGTGCTGCATGTGCCGACGACGGCCGGTATGGTCGTTCTCGCCTACAACATCCCCGGCTTCACCGGCGACCTGCGGCTGAGCCGCCAGGCGCTCGTCGGTGTCCTGAGCGGCCAGATCACACGCTGGGACGACCCGCTCATCCGCGCGGCCAATCCGGACGCCAACCTGCCCGAGCGCAACATCGCCCTCGTCGCCCGACGGGACTCGAGCGGCACGACGTTCTCCCTCACCAACCATCTGGCGAAGGTGAGCGATACGTGGAAAGAGGTCGGCACCAGCATCGCCTGGCCGGCCAACGCCCAGATCGTCTCCGGCAGCGAAGCCGTGGCGGGGCGCATCGCCATCGCGGAATATTCGATCGGCTACGTCGAGTATTCCTTTGCCGCCCGCCTCAACCTGCGCTCCGCGCTCGTCGAGAACAAGGCCGGGCAGTTCATCCGCGCGGACGGCTCCTCGGGCGCGGCGGCTCTCGCCTCGGCCCTGGACGCCATGCCCGAGGACGGCCGCCAGCTCATTCCCGATCCCGCGGGCGACGCGGTCTATCCGATCGTGTCCTACAGCTGGGTGCTGCTTCGCAAGGCCAACAAGGACCAGCAGGTCGCCGCCGGGCTGAAGCGCTTCGTGGGCTGGGGACTGACGGACGGCCAGTCCTTCGCCGACAAGCTCGGCTACATCCCGCTGCCGGCGCCGGTCGTGACCCGCGCGCAGGCGATCCTCGGGACGCTGAACTGAGCGGACGCCGTCGCAGGCCGCGATAACAAAACACCGGATCGGGACGGGTTTCCGCTGAAACGCCATCCCGGTCCGATCCTTTAGAATCTGTCCCGTTTACGTTGAAACATGACAGATTCTCGATTCCTTATTTTGAGCGAGTTCCGATCGATCAGACGATTCCATTTGATCGGAAAGCGCTCTGGGCAAGCATGACCTTTCCCGAAAGCGGTATCGACTCTCCGGCTTCCGGCACGTATCGCATGCGGGACAATTCAGGCTGAAGAACAACGATACGGCTGCTCGCGCGGCGCGGGAGGACATGGGTGAGGCTGGTGATGAACCTGCAGGAAGTCGAGGTTGCACTGGCGCATCTGATGACGGCATCGGCCAAGCCGGACATGCACGTCTTCGACGACAAGGAGCCGCTGTCCGACGATGTCGTGCGCCGCATGATCAGCGGCTATGCCCATGTCAACGACCTGCTGCGCACCGGCGTCAACCTGTTCGACTACGGCTGCTCCAGCCACTGGCTCGAACTCAACCACCTCGTCCTGTGCGGCACCACGCCCGGGCGCCGGGAGCAATTCCGCGACCATATCGAGCAGACGGAGCGGCGCTTCTACGACGATTCCATCGGCGGCATCGGCGAGCGGATCGAATGGCTGCGGCGGCACCGCTCAAGCGCTCCGGAGGCGCTGGCGGCGGGCATCTTCCTGCACATCACCAGCGCGCCGCAGCTCTTCATCGAGGGCAACCGCCGCACCGCGACGCTGATCGCGAGCTATGCGCTGGTGTCGCACGCGCGCCCGCCGCTCGTGGTGACGGACAGCGACTACCAGGCGTTCTTCTCCCTCACCGACGACTGCAAGCATATCCACAGGGATCGCTGGGACCATTTCCTGTCGTATTACGCCGTCAGCTACCGCATCGAGCGTTTTCTCCGGAAGACGGCGGACGGGCGCTACCTGACCACGGACGGCGGCGATCCGGGGTGACGGGACGTGCGTATTCCACCGGCACACACCTGTTTCCCGGCAAGCCCCCTTCCCTGCGCGCCGCGAATGGGGCATACGTCCCCTCGAAACCGGCACACCTTCAATCTTTATTCATTCTCCCCTGCCAGTGTGCGCTGCATGCCAGCCTTCGAGTGCGATAGATGACCATGATTCGCGTTCTTCTCCTGTCCGGGTTTGCGTCTCTCCTTGCCCTGCCCACGGCCGCCACGGCCGGGCCTGCCCTCGCCAGCACCGGCAAGCTGGACAGCCCCACCTTCGTGCTGCCCGCCAACGATGGCTACGGCGTCGCCGACTGCCTCTCCCACGGCGGCGCGTGCGCCATTCAGGTCGCCAACGCCTGGTGCGCCGCGCAGGGCTATCACCACGCTTCCGGAATGAAGACTGTCGCCCGGGAAGGCACGTCGTCGCGCGGGCCGGCAGTCGCCGTCACCTGCGACCCGTGACGCGGCCGGCGTACCGCGGTTGACGGGACCGGCCATTTTGACGATCTTGCGCTGGATCGGGACGGGCTTTCACTAAATCGCCGTCCCGGTCCATTTCTTTGTCCAAGCTTGACTTTCCCGAGAAGCGGCATCCGCTTTTAGGGATCGCGCGCCGGCCGGACGGGATCGCTTCCGGCCTTGTTTCCCCGGGAGGTTTCCGTGACTTTCACCGCATCCGTTCCGTCCCGCATCGGGACGCGCGCCGCACTCGCCGGCGCCCTCGTCGCCGCGCTGGCCACGGCGTCCTGCAACACGGCCATGAACGCGCCCGTGAAGCCCGATGCGCTGGACGGCACCGTCTATGCCGCGCCGCTCAACACGGCCGAATTGTCGAAGCATTCCTGCGGCGCGCCGATCATCGCCTACCGCAACCTGATCGACAGGGACGTGCGCACGGGCTTCCTCAGCCAGTCCGTCTATGACCGGATCGCGCCGCAGATCGCCAGCGCCGCCTCCACCTGCGTAGCTGGCAACGACGCGGCCGCCATCGCGTCGCTGCGCGCTACCAAGCGCCAGTTCGGCTATCCCGTCTGACCGTCCATGCCGGCCCGGATGGCGTGGCCCTCACGCCGCCCGGGCAAGC
Source organism: Pseudochelatococcus lubricantis (assembly GCF_042432495.1). Taxonomy (NCBI): domain Bacteria; kingdom Pseudomonadati; phylum Pseudomonadota; class Alphaproteobacteria; order Hyphomicrobiales; family Chelatococcaceae; genus Pseudochelatococcus; species Pseudochelatococcus lubricantis. The sequence continues at coordinate 185,520 of NZ_JBHLXC010000024.1, forward strand.
CGTTCCGTGACGAAGCGCACGATGTAGGCGGGCATCGCGGCGGTATCGATGTCCGCCGCCGTGCGTACGAGGCGCACGCCCGATAGCTCGGGCTCCGTCTCCCGCGCCAGGAAATCGTCGATGCGCGCCTTGAGCGCGCTGGCGGGCAGCGGCGAGCGGGCTTCCCGCAGCAGCGCGGTGCGCGGCCCGTCAAGCACCGCCGTCCAGCCGGTGTCGAAGGTCACGGCATCGGGGCCGAGGCCCGTTTCCTCCAGCAGCTCGCGCGCGACGCTTCCCGCGACATCGATGCTGCCGTCCGGGCGCACATCCGTGCGATCGAGGCTTCCACCGGGGAAATATACCTTGCCGCCGTTCGCCGTGTGCGCCGCCATCTCGCCCATCACGAAGGCGCCGTCCGCGGAGCGCAGGGCCGCGAGCCCGAAGCAGTTGCCCACGCCGGGCTCCGGAAAGCCGAAGTCCTGCATGGCGAGGAAACTCGCGTAATCGGCCTCGCGAAAGCGTGCGGCGAACACGCCGTCAGTGACGGCGCGGCGGGTGCAGACCAGCACGATGCCGTTGAACAGGGCCGGCTTCTCCCGCAGGCGCCGCGCCCAGTTCTCGGCAATGCGCGCGCGGTTCTCCTGCGCCCAGCCCCACGGCTCCCGCTCGATGGCCGCATCGATATGCTGAAGGGAAACGATCTCCACGCCGTCCGGCTCCTGTGCTGGCGTCACACCCGTTCCGCCGTGAAGCGGACGGAGGGCGCGACGAATTCTTCCTGCGCCTCGATCAGCCGGATCTCGCGTCCGCCGAGTTCCACCGTCTTGCGCAGCAGGCCGTGCATGGAGGATGCCGCCGCTTCCAGCGCCACCACCGCCGACCTGCTTTTCAGGTAATGCACGAAGAACAACGCTGCTGTGACATCGCCGCCGCCGTTGACGGTGATCGGCAGGCGCGGCGTGCGCACCCTGTGGAGGCCGCCGCCGTTGGAGGCAAGCAGGTCGAGACAGTCGGCGGGCGTGTCCTCGGTGATCACGGAAGTGACGAGCACGACCTTCGGCCCCCGCGCGTGCAGGCTGTCGATGGCGGCGCGCGCCTCCGTCAGCGTGGGGGCGGCGCGCCCGGCCAGCAGTTCGAGTTCGAAATGGTTGGGCGTGATGATATCCGCCGCCGGCACCGCGTGGTCGCGCATGAACTCCTCGATGCCCGGCCGCACGAAGACGCCGCGCCCGACGTCGCCGATCACAGGGTCGCAACAGTAGAGCGCGGCCGGATTGGCCTCGCGCACGCGCGCGACTGTGGCGAGGATGGCGCTGCCGATGTCGGCGGAGCCCATGTAGCCCGACAGCACGCCGTCGCAGGAGCCGAGCACGCCGCGCTCGCTGATGCCGTCGACCAGTTCCTCGATCGAGTGGCCGTCGAACACCCGCCCCTTCCACGAACCATAGCCCGTGTGGTTGGAGAACTGCACCGTGTGTATGGACCAGACATCGACGCCGAGCCGCTGCATGGGGAAGACGGCCGCCGCATTTCCGACATGGCCGTAGGCGACATGAGACTGGATGGAAAGAACGTTCATTGTTATCCGGAACCCCGACTGGAGACTTCGCCGCCTCGCGGCGAAAAAATCGCAGGCAGCGTTTTTACGTCCACGCGCGCCCCGCCGCAATCCCCGTTTCCGCCCTGCGCCCATCCCGCGCGGGGCGTCCTTCCACCCCCGATTCGCCGCTCGTAGTTCACTGCCATGACCATTGCCAGCCTCATCGACACCGTGATCGCCGCCACGCGCGACAATGCCCAGTGGGCCGCGCCGATCGTGTTTCTGGTCGCCTTCGCGGAATCGTTCGCGCTGCTGGCGCTGCTGGTGCCGGGATGGGCGATCCTGATCGGCATTGGCGCGCTGATCGGTGCCTCCGGCATCGACTTCTGGCCCGTGTGGGCGGCGGCGGCCTCCGGCGCGGCGCTTGGCGACTGGATTTCCTACTGGGTGGGCCATCACTTCAAGGACCGCGCCACCCGATGGTGGCCGCTCTCCCGCCATCCGGCGATGGTGGAGCGCGGGCGCGCCTTCTTCCAGCGCTTCGGCGCGTGGAGCGTCTTCATCGGCCGTTTCTTCGGCCCGCTGCGCGCCGTGGTGCCGCTGATCGCGGGCATCTTCGGCATGCGGCAATGGTCGTTCCAGCTCGCCAACATCACCTCCGCCCTGCTGTGGGCGTTCGTCCTGCTCGCTCCGGTGGCAGCGGTGTTGCGGCAGTTCATGTGACCGGGGGCGGGCGGCCCGCCGGCACGAGGGGCGGATATTTTCCCGGCACTGTGCTCATGCGACAATAGCGCGCGGGCGGGAATTGGCATATGTACCGTTGCGCCGCACGCATAGCCGCCGCGCCAGAGGCGTCGCGGCGCCAGGATCCCACCGGGCCATGTTCCGGCCGCGCGCCAGCCATGCCCGGTTCGCCGTTTTTATTTTTCGATTTACCGATACGACGTTTTCTGCCGACGCCGGACAGGAAAGAACATCACATGGACGCTGCATCTCCCGCCTCCAGAAGCGCCGTGCCTCCCGGCTGGCGGCCCGACCGTTGCGACCGCGTCGCGCTCGTGCTGCAGGGCGGCGGCGCGCTCGGCGCCTACCAGGGCGGCGTCTACGAGGCGCTGCACGAGGCCGGGCTGGAGCCGGACTGGGTTTCGGGCGTCTCGATCGGCGCCATCAACGCCGCCATCATCGCCGGCAACCCGCCCGACCGGCGGCTCGAAAACCTGCGCACTTTCTGGGAGAGGATCACGGAGCGCAAGGTCTGGGCCTACACGCCGGACGGCGATATCTTCCGGCAGATGCGCAACGCCAACAGCGCCTTCCTCACCTACCTGCTGGGGCAGCCGGGCTTCTTCAAGCCCCACCTTACGAACCCCTTCTTCAGCCCGGCGGGCGCACGCACGGCGACGAGCTTCTACGACATGTCGCCGCTCGCGGAGACGCTGGCGGAACTCGTCGATTTCTCGCTGATCAACAAGCAGAGGATGCGGTTCGCGGTGGGTGCGGTCAACATCCTGACCGGCAATTTCACCTACTTCGACAACGCCCACGAAGAGATCTCGGCAGAGCACATCATGGCCTCCGGTGCCCTGCCGCCCACGCTGCCGATGCAGAAGATCGGGACGGATTTCTACTGGGACGGCGGCCTCGTCTCGAACACGCCGCTGCAGCATCTGCTCGACCAGTCCGACCACCTGAACTCGCTGGTGTTCCAGGTAGACCTGTTCAGCGCGCGCGGGTCGCTACCACGCGACATCTTCGACGTGTTCAGCCGGCAGAAGGACATCATGAACTCGTCCCGAACCCGCTACAACACGGACGTCTACCGCCAGTTGCACGAGTGGAAGAGCCGCCTGCAGGCAGTGCTGGAAAAGGTTCCCGACGAGCTGCTCACGGACGAGGAGCGCTATCTGCGCCACCAGCTGAGCGACATGCCGGAAATCACCATCCTGCAACTCATCTACCAGCAGACGGCCTACGAGGGTGCCGCGAGGGACTACGAGTTTTCCGGCACGTCGATGCGCGAGCACTGGAGCAGCGGCTACGACGACACGCGCCGCACCCTCAAGCAGCGCGAATGGCTGGAGATGCCGCCGCCCGGCGCGGGCATCGTGGTGCACGACGTGCACCACAAGCGCGCCCTCTGAAGCGGATTAGACACCTCGGACCTGGCAACGGGCACCGTTTTAGGGTCGATTTGTCTGTCCTGTTTCAACGTAAACAGGACAGATTCTATCGGGTGGCAGGCGCCCGCAGGCCCGGGGCGGCGGGCGCGGGCGCCGCGGCTTGGGAATTGACGCGCGAAGGCACGCGGTGCTGTTCGGACGGCGGCGGCGGCATGTTGTCGCCACCTTCGAGCACGCCGGGCGGCAGCTTGCGTGCACAACCCGCCAGCACGGCGGCAGCCGACAGGGCGATGACCAAGGCCAATCCACTTCTCGTCATGATAGCTCCCCTGGGCGGCATGCAACGCTATTGCATGCGGGCCCCGTTGACACACCAAACTTGCGCGAATCCCGCCAGCATCCGTCCGGCAATTTACAGCATTTTTCCCGCGATGCGAGCTTGCGCGCCGTCGGCGGGCGCACGGCTGCCGTGCGCATGAAGAAATCGTGTCAAGAAGCTTGACCCGGCAACGCGCGGAGCGCTAACAGACCAGATCAGGCCTTCATGAATCGGGCGCTACCGGCCCGGTGAACAGGGTACGCAGCAGGAAAGTTCCGCCATGGCGCGTATCGTCCTCATCGACAACTACGATTCCTTTACGTGGAATCTGGTGCATCTCGTCGCGTCCGCCGGCCCGACGGAGGTCGATGTTTACCGCAACGACGCCATCACCGTCGAAGGAATCCGCGCGCTGTCGCCGGACGCCGTGGTGCTCTCGCCCGGCCCCTGCACACCCAACGAGGCGGGCATCTGCCTCGACGTCATCACTGAGCTGGGCCGGGAGATCCCGCTGTTCGGCGTGTGCCTCGGCATGCAGGCGATGGGACAGGCCTATGGCGGCGACGTGGTGCGCGCGCCGCGGCCCATGCACGGCAAGCTGTCCGAGGTGCGCCACGACGGGCGCGGCCTGTTCCGCGGCATCAACGGCCCCTTCCAGGCAACCCGCTATCACTCGCTGATCGTGGACAGCGCCACGCTGCCGGCGGAACTGACGGTGACGGCACAGGCGGACGACCTGATCATGGCCGTGTCGCACAGGACGCTGCCGGTGCACGGCGTGCAGTTCCATCCGGAAAGCATCCTTTCCGAGCACGGCGCCACCATCGTCCGCAACTTCCTCGACCTCGCGGCCCAATGGAACGCGCACACGCGCCTTCCCGAACCCGCCTGATCCGACCGCCTACGGGAACCTGTTCCATGGATGCTTTCAAGCCCTTCATCGCCAAGGTCGCCACCGGCGCTTCGCTGAACCGTGAAGAGGCGCGCGCGGCCTTCGACACCATGCTCTCCGGCGAGGTGACGCCCGCGCAGGGCGGAGGTTTCCTGATGGCGCTGCGCGTGCGCGGCGAAAGCGTGGACGAGATCGCCGGCGCGGTGGAGGCGCTGCGCTCGCGCATGCTGCGCGTGGAAGCGCCCGCCGATGCCGTCGATATCGTCGGCACCGGTGGCGACAACTCCGGCAGCTACAATGTCTCCACGCTGGCGGCCATCATCACGGCGGCGGCGGGCGTGCCGGTCGCCAAGCACGGCAACCGCGCGGCCTCGTCGAAGTCCGGCGCGGCGGATGTGCTGGTGGCGCTCGGCGTCAACCTCAGCAACGATCCCGCCAACATCGCCCGCGCCGTCCGCGAGGCCGGCGTCGGGTTCATGTTCGCGCCCAACCATCACGCCTCGATGCGCCACGTCGGCCCCGTCCGGGTGGAGCTTGGCACGCGCACGCTGTTCAACATCATCGGCCCGCTGTCCAACCCGGCCGGCGCCAGGCGGCAGGTGCTCGGCACCTACTCCTCCTCGCTGCTCGCGCCGCTCGCCGAGGTGCTCCGCTCGCTGGGCTCGGAACGGGTCTGGCTCGTGCATGGGCTCGACGGCCTCGACGAGCTGTCGACGGCAGCCCCCACCGATGTCGTCGCGCTGGAGGACGGCAGCATCCGCCGCTTCACCGTCACGGCGGAGGAAGCGGGCCTTCCCCAGGCGCGGCCAGAAGACCTGCGCGGCGGCGATCCCGAACACAACGCGAAGGCGCTGCTGGCCGTGCTCGCCGGCGAGAAGACGCCCTACCGCGACATCTCCGTGCTCAACGCGGCAGCAGCGCTCGTTGTGGCGAAAAAGGCGGCGAACCTGCGCGAGGGTGCGGCAATCGCCGCCGCAGCGCTTGATTCGGGCAAGGCCCGCGCCACGCTGGACAAGCTCGTCGCGGTCTCCAACGACGGGAGCGCCGCATGACCGCCGCTACCGATGTGTTGGCCCATATCGAGGCCTACAAGCGCGCCGAGATCGCCGCAGCGAAGGAGGCGATCCCGCAGGCCGCCATCGAGCGGCGCGCGGCGGACGCCCCGGCCCCGCGCGGATTCGCGGCGGCGATCGCCCGCCATCTCGGCGAGGGGCGACCGGCGCTCATCGCGGAGATCAAGAAGGCGAGCCCCTCGAAGGGCCTCATCCGGGCGGACTTCGATCCGCCCGCCCTCGCCCGCGCCTACGCGAAAGGCGGCGCGACCTGTCTTTCCGTGCTCACCGACGGTCCGTCATTCCAGGGCGATCCGGCCTATCTCGGCGCGGCGCGCGAGGCGTCCGGCCTGCCCGCCCTGCGCAAGGACTTCCTGTTCGACCCCTATCAGGTCTACGAGGCGCGGGCCTGGGGCGCGGACTGCATCCTGATAATCCTGGCGAGCGTCGACGACGCCACAGCCCGCGCACTCGCCGACACCGCGCGCGATCTCGGGATGGACACGCTCGTTGAGGTGCATGACGCGGCGGAACTCGACCGCGCGCTCGCCCTCGGCACGAAGCTCGTCGGCATCAACAACCGCAACCTGCGCACGTTCGAGACATCGCTCGCCGTGAGCGAGGCGCTGGCGCCGCGCGTGCCGGGCGACCGCATCCTGGTGGGGGAGAGCGGCATCTTCACCCACGCCGACATCGTTCGCCTGCAAGCCGCCGGAATCAACACGTTCCTCGTTGGCGAAAGCCTGATGCGGCAGGAGGATGTGGAGGCCGCGACACGCGCGCTGCTGTTCGGCGATGATGCCGCCGCCGCGACGAAAGCGTGATGCAAAGTCATCAGCGACGAAAAAAACGGACTTAAACCCGCCCGGCGCGAATGACATGTCAGCGTATTCGTTGACAAGAAAGCGTAAACTTCTATGTTCCGCAACGAGGATGCGGGGTGTTCCCCATCCAGGGACGGGCCGTTTGCGGCCCCGCGTCGCCATTCGGGACATACGGTTCCGTTCTCCGGCGCATCTTTAGCGGAATACGATGTCGTTTGCGGAACTCGGTCTGAGCGAAAAGGTGTTGCAGGCGGTCGCGGCTGCCGGCTACACCTCCCCCACCCCCATCCAGGCGCAAGCCATTCCCCATGCTCTGGCGCGGCGCGACGTGCTGGGCATCGCCCAGACAGGCACCGGCAAGACGGCCGCCTTCACGCTGCCGATGCTGAACCTGCTGGAGACGGGACGCGCCCGGGCGCGCATGCCGCGCACGCTCATCCTTGAGCCGACGCGCGAACTCGCCGCGCAGGTGGAGGAAAGCTTCGTCAAGCTCGGCGCCAGCCACAAGCTGTCGGTGGCGCTGCTGATCGGCGGCGTTTCCTTCGCCGATCAGGATGCGAAGATCACGCGCGGCACCGACGTGCTGATCGCGACGCCGGGCCGCCTGCTCGACCATTTCGAGCGCGGCAAGCTGCTGCTGACCGGCATCGAGGTGCTCGTCATCGACGAGGCCGACCGCATGCTCGACATGGGCTTCATTCCCGACATCGAGCGCATCTGCAAGATGGTGCCCTTCACCCGCCAGACGCTGTTCTTCTCCGCCACCATGCCGCCGGAAATCCAGCGGCTGACGGAGACGTTCCTGAGCAACCCGGTGAAGATCGAGGTCGCGCGCCCCTCCTCCACCGCGAGCACCATCACCCAGCGGTTGGTGGCCTCGGGCGCGGAGGCGCACGACAAGCGCGCCGTGCTGCGCCGCCTCATCAGGGGGGCAGAAGACCTGCAGAACGCCATCATCTTCTGCAACCGCAAGCGCGATGTGGCCATCCTGCTGCGCTCGCTCGAACGCCACCATTTCAATGTGGTCGCACTGCACGGCGACATGGACCAGATGTCGCGCATGCAGGCGCTCGACAAGTTCCGCAGTGGCGGCGCCACGCTGCTGGTGGCGAGCGACGTTGCCGCGCGCGGGCTCGACATTCCCGAAGTGAGCCACGTCTTCAACTTCGACGTGCCGTTCCACGCGGAAGACTACGTGCACCGCATCGGCCGCACCGGCCGCGCCGGGCGCTCGGGCCATGCCGCCACCATCGTGACCAGCCACGACGCCAAGGCGCTCGCGGCCATCGAGTCGCTGACGGGCCAGCCAATCCAGTGGGAGGGGCCGAACATCGAGGAACTCATCGCCGAGCATCCCGAACTCGACCAGCCCGACTCCCGGCGTGGGCGCGGGCGGTCTGCCGCGAAGCGCGACGGTGAAACGCGCGAGCGGCGTGGCAGCCAGTCCGGGCGCCCTGCCCCGCGCGGCGAAGCGCAAGCCCCGAGGGAGCCCGCGCAGAGGGAACCTGCCCAGCGCGAGAGAGAGCCTGCCCAGCGCGGCGAGCGCACGCGGGCCGTGGCCGTGCGCCAGTACGAGCCGATTCGCGCCGGCGACCGCCAGAGCCGCCACCGGCGCGAGGACGACGACCTGCCGGTCGTGGGCTTCGGCGATCACATCCCGGCCTTCCTGCTGCAGGCCGTGAACCTCGACGCCCTCATGTCCGATAACAATTTCTCCGCCGGGGAGAACGAACTCGAGATCGTCGAGGACGTCGCGGAAGAGGCCGTCGAGGAAGCGGTCGCACACACCGCCGACCGTGAAAAGCCCGCGCGGCGCGGCCGCTCGCGCCGCGCGAAGTCCATTGCCATCCGCACGCCGGACGACGGGAAAACCACGCCGCCGGCGGACGAAACGCAGCCTGTCGCGGCGGACGCCGAAGCAGTTCCGGAAACCGCCGAAGCCGCCGCCGCTTCGGCCCTCGAAGCGGCGGGCGAGACCTTGACTGCCGTCGCGGACGCCGCCTTTGCGGAAACGACGGAGGCCGTGCCGGCCGATGCGCCCGTGCCGGAACAGCTGGCGGAGCCCGCCGGGCCGGAGCAGGCAGCGCCGGTCGATGCCGCGCCGGAGGAGCTGGTGCCGGCGAAGCCGGCCCGCCGCACGCGCCGCAAGGCCGCCGTTACGGAGACCGCCGCCGAGACGCCTGTGGTGGCGGACGCTACGCCCGACGCGCCGGAGACAGCGCCGGTCAAGAAGCCGGCCCGCACGCGCCGCAAGGTCGCCTCCGCGGAGACCGCCGCCGAAGTGCCGGCGCCCGACGCCGACGCCGGAACCGTCGCGGCGGAGGCGCCCGCGGCAAAGCCGGCGCGTGCGCGCAGAAAGGCGGTCGCGGAGACCGCCGTCGACGACGCGCCAAAAAAGGCGGTGCGCCGGACCAAGAAGGCCGTTGTGGCCGAGGAAACCGGCGAAGCGGCGGCAACGGAAACGGCGGTCAAGAAGCCCGCCGCACGCCGGCCGCGCAAGAAGGCGGAGCCGGTGGAAGCCCCCGACACGACGTCAGCATCCGCCGAAACGCCTTCCGACGCCAAGGCGCCATCGGAAGCGTGACGGAGCCGGGATGCGTTTCGACGTCCCTCTGGTGGAAGGCAGGCTGGTGCGGCGCTACAAGCGCTTCCTGGCCGATGTGGAGGTGGCCGGCGAGATCGTCACCGTCCACTGCGCCAATCCGGGCGCGATGACCGGCCTCACGGCACCGGGCAACCGCGTCTGGCTGTCACGCTCGTCGAATGTGAAGCGCAAGCTGCCATTGTCGTGGGAGATGGTGGAAGCCGCGTTTGGCGACAGGCTGCATGTCGTCGGCATCAACACCGCGCATCCGAACCGCATCGCAGCCGAAGCGATCGCGGAGGGCGCCGTCCCCGAACTCGCCGGCTATGGCGCGCTGCGGCGCGAGGTGCGATACGGCAAGGCGAGCCGCGTCGATATCCTGCTCGAATCGCCGGACAGACCCGCCTGCTACGTGGAGGTGAAGAACGTCCACCTGATGCGCGAGCCCGGCCTTGCGGAGTTTCCCGATTCCGTCACGGCGCGCGGCGCGCGCCACCTGGAGGAACTCGGCGACATGGTGGAGGCAGGCCACCGCGCCGTGATGCTCTTCGTCATCCAGATGCCCGCCGACCGCTTCACGCTCGCCGCCGATATCGACCCGTTCTATGCGAAGGCGTTCGCGCGCGCCCGTGAGCGCGGTGTCGAGGCCCTGGCCCTCGCCTGCCACCTCGACCCCGGCAACGCCGACGCCCCGGCGGCCATCGCCGTCAGCCATCCCGTGCCGATCGTTCCCTGATCTTCAGCCGTGTGTGTAAACGGCATTGAGCCGCGTGCGCGCGATCTCGCGGAAGCCGTAGCGCTTCAGCAGCGCATGCAGATCGGTCTGCCAGCGGCTCTCGCTGTTTTCGAGAATGAGCAGGCGTGGCCACAGGCTTTGCGGCGCCATGGCGAGGAACGGCTCCAGAATGAGGTCCTCCGCCCCCTGCACGTCGAGCTTGATGGCGTCCACATGGTCGAAGCGCTCGTCGCGGATGACGTCGAGCATGGTTCTCGCGGGCACGCGCAGGGTGGGCGCGTTGGCGGAGCCGACGATCTTGATGCTGGCCTCGCCGATGTTGGAGGGATCGAGGAACAGCGTCACCTCCCCCGCCCTGTCGGCGAGCGCGCAGGCGATGGCCTTGACTGTGCCGAAGCGGTTGACGCCAATGTTCCACACCAGCCGCTCGAAAATCTCCGGTTGCGGCTCGATGGCGAGGATGCGCGCGCGCGGCCCGGCGTGCGCCGCCGCGTGCAGGGCATAGAAGCCCGCATTCGCGCCCACGTCGAGGAACACGAAATCCTCCGTGATGGCGCTGCGCAGTATCGCGAGTTCCTCGGCGTCGAAGAATTGCGGCGTGAACAGAACCTTCTTCTCGGAAATGTTGTTGTAGGGCTTGATGCGCATGCGCGCGCCCAGCGCCTCGATGTCGAGCGGCGCGCCGGCGAGACTGCGCAGCACGAGATTGCGCAGGAAGAATGCGCAGCGCCGCCCGGCCCACGTATCCGGCAGCTTGCCTGTCAGCGAGAGCGCCGACCGCACGAACGGTGACGGCGCGTAAGCACCGAAAGGCGCCGCGTCGGTAGGCATGGCTTGTGCGATCACGTCTGTCACCATGAAACGATCATTACACCCCGCCCGGCCCGTAGGCCAGTCCCACAAACATCGCAGCAAGGTCGACGGGAATATCTTGCATGATGCGCCGTCTCGCTTAGATTGGAAAGGATCATCATGCAAGGTTCCGAAACAGGTCTCTTATGAACGAATTCGATGCCGCCGTCGTTGCGCGCCGGTCCAACGACATCATCATCTACGGTCCGGACGCTTTCGTCGGCATGCGCAAGGCGGGTCAGGCGGCGGCCGTGTGCCTCGATCTCCTGACGGATTTCATCAAACCGGGCGTCACGACCGCGCAAATCGATGAACTCGTCGCCAGCTACGGCGAGGAACACGGTTACCTGCCCGCCCAGTTGCTTTACCGCGGCTTCCGCCACACCTGCTGCACGTCGATCAACCATGTCGTGTGCCACGGCCAGCCGAACGACAAGCCGCTGCGCGACGGCGACATCGTCAATGTCGACGTGACGTTCATCGTCGACGGCTGGTATGGCGACTCAAGCCGGATGTACTTCATCGGCGAGGTGTCGCGCAAGGCCCAGCGGCTGGTCGAAGTCACCTACGAATCGCTCGTGCGCGGCATCGCCGCGGTGAAGCCCGGCGCGACGCTCGGCGACATCGGCGCCGCCATCCAGGAATACGCGGAGGGCGAGCGCTGCTCTGTCGTGCGCGATTTCTGCGGCCACGGCGTCGGCCGCTCTTTCCACGAAGCGCCGAGCGTGCTGCACTACGGAAGGCGCGGCGAGGGCGCAAAGCTGCAACAGGGCATGATCTTCACCATCGAGCCGATGATCAACCTCGGCCGCCCGCATGTGAAGGTGCTGTCGGACGGATGGACTGCCGTAACGCGCGACCGCTCGCTCACTGCCCAGTTCGAACACGCCGTCGGCGTGACCGAAACCGGCTGCGAGGTGTTCACCACCTCGCCGGCGGGGCTGCACCATCCGCCGTTTTCCGCGGATGCCTGAGCACGCTTCCTGCGCATCGGCAGCAGGCGCCGGCAGGCCGCAATATGCCGGAACGTGATTCTGCCAGTCCTGGCGGCATCACGTTCCGTGATTCCCCGATTCTTGCGATTGCCTGATTTCAAGGCGGCGCCCGCGTCCGGGACCACGCTTCAGGTCCGCGTGACCTTAACCAGCAGCGAACCTCAGCCTCATGACAGAGCCGGCTTCGTCCGACGAGACGCCCCATTTTCACGGCCATCGCGACCGGTTGCGCGCCCGTTTCCGCGAGGCGGGCGCCGATGCGCTGGCCGATTATGAACTGCTTGAGCTGGTGCTGTTCCGCGCCATCCCGCGCCGCGACGTCAAGCCCATTGCCAAGGATCTGATTCGCCGTTTCGGCAGCTTCGCGGAAGTGCTCACCGCGCCGGAGCGCCTTTTGAGCGAGACGGACGGCATCGGCCCCGGCGCCGTCACCGACCTGAAGCTCATCGAGGCTGCCGCCCGCCGCCTGACGCGCGGCGCCATCGCCGGCCGCTCCGTGCTCGATTCATGGACCGCCGTGCTGGATTACTGCCGCACCGCCATGGCCTTCGCGCCGAAGGAACACTTCCGCGTGCTGTTCCTCGACAAGCGCAACCAGCTCATCGCCGACGAGGAGCAGCAGCGCGGCACCGTCGACCATACGCCGGTCTATCCGCGCGAGGTGGTGAAGCGGGCGCTGGAGCTGTCGGCGAGCGCCCTCATCCTGGTCCACAACCATCCCTCGGGCGACCCCGCGCCCTCCGCCGCCGATATCCGCATGACGCGCGAGATCGTCGACATCGCCAGCCCGCTCGGCATCACGGTGCACGATCATGTCATCGTGGGGCGCAAGGGCCACGCCAGCTTGCGCGGACTGGGCGTCATGTGAGAAACGCGGCCCGGCGGGCCGCGTTGTCGCGCGCCGGTGCTTCCTGGGAGGCGCTGGCGCCTGTCGTCTATCGGCTGCGAATGTCGGCGAAGAAGGTGTCGATGCGCTGCTTGAGCAGCGTGGTCTGATCGTTCACGCTGCCGGCCGCGGCCAGCACGCGCCCGATACCCTCGAACGCCTCCGTGGCACCCTTGTCGATGCCGGCGATATCCCGCGATATCTGCTGGGAGCCCCGCGCCACGTCCTGCACATTGCGGGCGATCTCGCGCGTCGCCGCCTCCTGTTCCTCGATGGCGGCGGAAACGGACGTCGCGATCTGCCCGAGTTCCTCAACCACCTGGTCGATCGACGCGACAGCCTGCGCCGTTGCCCCCGACACCGTCTGGATATCACTGACGTGGCGGGCAATTTCCTCGGTTGCGCGCGCCGTCTGGGAGGCGAGGTTCTTGACCTCGGACGCCACCACGGCAAAGCCGCGTCCCGCCTCGCCGGCCCGCGCCGCCTCGATGGTGGCGTTGAGCGCGAGCAGGTTGGTCTGCGCCGCGATGGAACTGATCAGCGCCACCACCTCGCCGATCTTCTGGGCCGATTCGACCAGGTTCCTGACCGTGCCATCGCTCTTGGCCGTCTCCGCCTCCGCGACTCGCGTCACTTCCTGCGAATGGACCATCTGGCGGGCGATCTCCTGAATGGAACTCGACAACTGTTCCGAGGCGGAGGCCACCGTCTGGCTGGCGCTGGCCGCCTGCCCTGTCGCAACGGCGATGGTGTTCGCCATCTGCATGTCGCGCTGCGCCCCTTCCGATATCTGGCGCGCGATGGCCGTCACCGCGGCGATCGATTCCATCACCGTGCCGATGGTGGCGTTCATCTCACTGTCGAGCCGGGCGATCAGCTCATCGAGCCGCGCGGCATGATGCTCGGCCTTCTGCTCCGCCGCGATCTGCTCGTGGATGTCGATCAGCGACCCGCAAGCCCGCACCGCCCGGCCCTTCGCATCCCGCGCCACGCCGCCCGTGGCCTTGAACCAGCGGTAGCTGCCGTCCTTCATCTTCAGGCGGTTGAGCACCTCGTAACTGCGCGTGCGCCCGGCGAGCGCATCCTGAAAGGCCGCGAAGGTCCGTGCCGCGTCGTCCGGATGCAACCGGTCCGACCAGGCGCTCATGCTGTCGGGAAACTCGGACACCGTCTCGAAACCGAGCAGCCGGCGAAATCCGCCTGTCCATGTCCAGCGGCTGTTGGCGTGGGCGGGATTGCCCTCATAAAGCTGCGCATCCCACAGGCCGATGCCCGCATGGTTGCTCCACAGGTCGACAAGCTGGTCGCCATGGGAGGCCAGCGGCAGGATTTTCTCGAAAACGCCCATCATTCCCCCGACAACACTGAAACGGCGCATGCCGGCACGGCAGCACCGGCGACAGGATCGTCGATGGAGAGGTGATCTCAAACAGGCAAATATGTCAACGATTCAGCTGAATGCGTCTGAAATATACCGCCGATCCGTCATTTTTGTCACGGGGCGGGCACCCCGGCTGCCGACAGGATGCGCGGCAGGGTCTCGGCGATGAGCGCCAGATTGAGACCGATGCCGATGAGGGCGAAGAGCGCGATCATGCCGTAGCGCATGACGCTGGCGCTGCGCTCCTCGCGTGTGAGGGTTTTCAGGGATGTCAGCATGGCGAAGCTCCTTGCCGCCATCCTGCCGCCGGACCCTCAGCGGCAGGTTAACGGCACGAGCCCCGCGCAACACAGGGTGAACGCCGGGTTAAGCCTGGCCGTCGTCTAACGCCGACTCAGTTCGAAGAGACGGCTGCCCGAGGGGGATTTCCAGTTTCGGCTCCCGGGGGGCCGTGGCGCGTGCCTTGCTCTCACGATCCTGGGCCACCTCGTGTACATAACCTTTAAACCCGGTGCTTTGCCAACGCTCCCACAGGTTCGCTTCGAGAATGAGGCTACGGCGGTTGACGAGGATGGCCTCTCTCTTCTTCCGAATTTCCGTCAGGGCTTCCAGGAGGCCGTCCCGTCGTTCCTGCTGTGGGCCGGATAGCTGCGGCAACGCATACATCAGTTTCGGGTCGCAGGGCACTTCCGGCAGGCCTTTATTGACTCTCACCTCCCGGGCCTCTTCACGCAGATTGCGAAGCGCCTCGCGCGCGTTGTCCTGCGTGCCCGGCGAGCACTGCGCCATATAGGCGTTGATATCGTTCTCGATATTATTGAGCCGCAGCGCCAACTCTCCTGGAGGCCTGCTGCTTTTCTTGCACACTTCAGATAAATTTCTGCAGCGTTCAATCGAACTTCTCAAATAATTGACAATACCGTATATTTCATTGCTAAGCTTATCTTTAGATTCGTTCATACCAGAAAAAATCCTCACAAGAATGAGGTCATCCAGCAATTTTGAGCAAAATGTTTCAACATCCTTCTTCATCCGCTCGATCTGGGTCTCGCAATCCTTCCAGGTGACCCTTGCTTTGCCGGGCTCAAGCTTCCTGTCGCTCTTCATATCCTTGGGCTTGGTTTTGGCCTGTTCAGCATTTCGGGTGAGTGCAGCGGATTCGATAGTCTCGACGGCATCTCCGTTCAGCAGATCGGCGTCGCCTCCCCCGCCAACATTGGGCTTCTTGCGAAAATCGTCCAGCTCGTCCAGAAGCCGTCTCACCTCCCAGGAAGAGAAGGGCCTGTCACTATTCCTGAATGCATGCAGGGAGCGGAGCAGGTTTTCCAGACGCCCTTTGTCCGTCAGGGATACATCTTCTACGGTGAACTTGTTTTTGTGGTCATCCGCCAACAACTCCACAGATTCGGCGAAAACCTGCCTTTCTCGTCGATTGAATCGGCCATCGTTACAGCAGGGCAGGAGCCAGGATACCGTCCGGCCGTACCATGCGGAACATCCGCTCCGGACGCTCACCCCTCCATCGGGGCGGCCATACAGCATACCGTAGCTACCGTTGAGATTCCGGATTTTTCCCCTGTATTTATCCACAATATAAACACCAGCGGAACGGCAAAAACTCTCATATGAAACAGAAGACATATCACATCACCATTCAATATATAAATAAGACTGTCTATTTTATATTTTTAAAATTGAATTTAAATTTCGTTTTATTTCCTTTCATGTTCTATTCCCGGCATGAAAAGAGCCACGCGCCTGCCGAGATCAAGCGCCCTCCTGCACCGCCGGGAGGCGCCATAGGCGAGGAGCGCTTCAGTAGCGGGCTCACGGGAGACGCCGGTGCTATTTTTCCGAGAGAATGAAGCCGGCATACTTTCGAGATGTGAAGGCTGCACCCGAGCCCGGCAAAGATATGCCTCGCCATCCAATTATAATGTTTCCGCGGACCCCCACCCGGACCAAAACTCGACCGTGCCGCGGGCCGGAGTATCGCATCGAAAAAGTCAAGCAGACACGGAACCGTTCCCGGTAAGCAGAGCAGCGTTACCGTGCCGATTTCCTTGAGCGCAGCGTCATACCATCGGGCCCCACCCTATGACCAAACGGCTGACCGGAACAGGGGACACGGCACGTAAAAAGCCACATCGCATTAATACTTATGCCATAAACATTCAAACCAACATAAAATAATATAATGCCGACGAATTTATTCGTTAACTAAAATTATAGTTTTTAAATTTTCTTAATTAAATTATTACTTGAAATTATTTCTCAAATATCCAATTCCACGAATGAAAGTACAGTTTTTCCTATATGTACCCCGGCGGTGAATGATCGCAGCCCTCCCGAGAACATATTCTCCTGAAGGCTACCCCATCGTTATCAGAACACGCATTTCCCGAACGCCGGCTCCACGGAACGTCCCCACTGCCCTTCCCACAGGACGAGCAAATCCTCGGCCTGCGTACGCCCGCGCGCAAGGATAGCGTCGAGCGGGTCGAGGTAGCGCGTCTCGTCCTCTCCCGCATCGTCGCGGAAGGCGCGCGCCTTCAGGCCCGCGCGCGCAAGCACCAGTACCTCGCGGCCGATGTCGCGCAACGAGCGTCCCCGAATCGTCGCGGCGAGCCCCTGCACCGGCGCGGCGTCGCGCAAGGCCTGGCGTTCCTCCGCGCTCCAGCCGCGCACGATGTCCCACGCCGCGTCGAGCGCGTTGCGGTCGTAGAGCAGCCCCGCCCACAGGGCGGGCTCGGCGAGCAGCATCGGCACCGGCCCGGCGTCGGAGCCGCGCATTTCCAGGAATTGCTTCAGCCGCACTTCGGGGAACACCGTCGACAGGTGATTCGCCCAGTCCGACAGCGTGGCGCGCTCTCCCTCCAGGCCGGGCATGCGGCCTTCCAGCAGGTCGCGGAACGAGCGGCCCGCGACATCATGATAGGTATCGCCGCGCTTGACGAAATAGGTCGGCACGTCGAGCATCCAGTCGACATAGCGCTCGAAGCCCATGCCGTCCTCGAAGGCGAAGGCGAGCATGCCGGTGCGGTCGGCGTCCGTATCGCGCCAGATGTTGGAGCGGGCGGAGAGAAAGCCGTTCGGCCGCCCTTCCGTGAACGGCGAGTTGGCGAAGAGCGCCGTGGCCAGCGGCTGCAGGGCGAGGCTGACGCGCAGCTTCCGCACCATGTCCGCCTCGCTGCCGAAATCGAGGTTGACCTGCACGGTCGCGGTGCGGAACATCATGTCGAGGCCGAGTTGCCCGACCTTCGGCATGTAGGCGGACATGATGCGGTAGCGCCCCTTGGGCATGACCGGCGTCTCGCCCCGCGTCCACAGCGGACTCATGCCGAGCGTGAGGAAAGCGATGCCGAGCGGCTCGGCGACCGCCTTCACGTCGGCGAGATGGCTCTCCAGTTCCGCCCGCGTTTCATGAACGGTCCGCAGCGGCGCGCCCGAGAGTTCGAACTGCCCGCCCGGCTCCAGCGAGATCGCGCCGCCGCCCACCGGATCGAACAGGCCGATCGGCATGTCGCCTTCGGTGATCGGCTCCCATCCCGTGCGCCGCGCGAGCCCGTCGAGCAGCGCGCGGATGCCGTTGTCGCCCGCGTAGGGAACCGGGCCGTGGCCGTTGCGGTAGAAGGGAATCTTCTCGTGTTCGGTGCCGAGCCGCCATTCGTCCGCCGGGCGGCATCCTCTGGCGATGAACTCGACAAGCTCGTGGCGCGACTCAATCGGCGTAGGGTCGGATGAATCGCGGGCCATGCAGCAGTGTCCTGAAAGGGAGCGGCACCTTGGTGCGCGGTGGAAGTCGGTCGGTTCTGCATAATCCGAACTGTTACATCTCGCAACAATCGGACGAGTTGCCGCGCCCGATCCGTCATGGCGCCCGGCCGGAATGTGACGATTCTCACGCCGCGATCCGGGGAGGCACCATGCCGGCGTCGGCAATGTCCGCATGGAAGAAAACCGCCAGGGCGCGGCACCGCCCCCGAAAAGCTTGCTTGCCGGCTCTGCCCCTGCTGCCGTACAAACCGGCAATGAAACAGATCAGGGGCCTGAGCGGGCGCGATCTTTTCCGGAAAGTGGTATCCACGTCCGGGAAGCGCGCTCCAGCGGGAAAAGGACTGGCGGACGGGCCGCCGGAAATGCCATGTCGCAGACGCATCCTGCCCTGACGGACAAAGACTTCGGCCGCGTCGGGGATGCCATCGTGGAAGCGGGCCGAATCGCGCTCTCCTTCTTCACGGAAGGAGCGCGAACACGCGCGGCCGTCACCCTCAAGAACGACCGCTCCCCCGTCACGGAGGCGGATATCGCCGTCGACCGCTTCCTGCACGAGGCGCTGCTGCGCATCAGGCCCGACGCGGGCTGGCTGTCGGAGGAATCGGCCGACGATTCCGCCCGCCTCGATCGCCCCACCGTCTGGATTGTCGATCCCATCGACGGCACGCGCGCCTTCGCGGAGGGCGCGCGCGACTGGGCGGTCAGCGTCGCGCTCGTGCATGCGGGCCAGCCGCTGGCGGGCATCCTGTGGGCGCCGGCGCTCTCCTTGCGCTATGAGGCGCGCGCGGGCGCCGGCGCGCTGCGCAACGGCCTGCCCATCGGCGTATCGCGGCAGGCGGAGATCGCGGGCGCGCGCGTGGCAGGCCCGCGCGGAATGCTCGACATGCTGTGCGAGCGGGGCCACGCCGTCGTCGCCATGCCGCGCGAGCCTTCGCTCGCCCTGCGCATCGCCCGTGTGGCGGACGCCGCGCTCGACGCCGGCCTCGCCTCCTCCAACGCGCACGACTGGGACATCGCCGCCGCCGACATCATCCTGCGCGAGGCGGGCGGCCAGCTCGGCACGCTCGACGGTGCGCGCCTGCGCTACAACACCCGCGCGCCGGTGCACGGGCGCCTCATCGGCGCCAACAGCACGCTCGCGCCCCTCCTCGCCGCGGCGCTGGCGCGGGAGAAGGGCTCCCCATGACGCACGAAGCCGTTCGCGTCCAGCCGGCGACGACCGGTTTTTCGCCTCTGTCCGGTTGTGCGCAAGCCAATCTTCGGGCAGGGATAGCCATGAAATCGGCGCAAACCGGTATCATTGCGCTTGCGCTTTCTACTTCTCCAGTCAGGGCCAGAAGACCATCATGACCGACGCTCCCAAACAGTTGCTCCACCTCGTGTTCGGCGGCGAACTGACCGATCTCGACGGTAGCGAGTTCCGCGATCTCGCCAAGCTCGATATCGTCGGCATCTACCCGAACTACGCGCAAGCCCACGCGGCCTGGAAGGCGAAGTCGCAGTCGAACGTCGACAACGCGCACATGCGTTACTTCGTCGTGCACCTGCACCGCCTGCTCGACCCGGACGCGACGGCGTGACGGCGAGACGGGCGACGGCGACATCATGGCGCTGTTGAAGCGGATCGTCCGCTCCCGCCCGGTGCAGGCGACGCTCGGCGCCCTGCTCGCCGGCTATCTGCGCCTCGTACGCGCCACGAGCCGCACCGTCACCCACCCGCCGGACCTCTACGAGAAGGCGGGCGGGCTGATGCCGGTGATCGTCGCCATGTGGCACGGCCAGCATTTCATGGTGCCCTTCGCCCGCCGCCCGCAGGACCCGGCAGCGGCACTGGTGTCGCGCCACGGCGACGGCGAGTTCAACGCGCTCGCCCTGCAGCGGCTCGGCATCCGCGCCATCCGCGGCTCGGGCGCGCGCGAGCGGGCGCGCATGCACGAGAAGGGCGGCGTCGCGGCGCTGCGGGAACTCCTGAAGGCGCTGGGAGGCGGCGAGCTGGTGGTGCTGACAGCCGATATCCCGAAGGTTTCCCGCCGCTGCGGCCCGGGCATCGTGCTGCTCGCGCGCATGTCCGGGCGGCCGATCGTGCCGATCGCGGTGGTGTCCAGCCGGCGGCTCGACTTCAGAAGCTGGGACCATGCGTCCATCGGCCTGCCGTTCGGACGCATCGCCATGGTGGTCGGCGAACCGCTGTTCGTGCCCCGCGACGCGGACGAGGCCGCGCTGGAGACGATTCGCCGTGACGTTGAACAATCGCTGGACGCCGTTCACGCGCGCGCGTATGCCATGGTCGGCTCGGCCGACCCCGGCGTGAGCGCGGATGTTCACAGGCAGGCGTAACCCGCCCGGAAAGCGGCCCTGCGGCCGCATCCCTGAATTCAGGACCAGAGTACACATCAATTGACGAGCGCAGGTCAGGACATTCCGGTACGGAGCAGGCGTCGGCGCACCTCCCTTCCCTTTTGCGGGCGGGACGCCTTCCGCCGGGCGGAGCCGGCCCCATGACCGCACGGACTCCCTGGCCGCTGACCGTCTACCGGCTGACGACCGCCGCGCTTGCGCCGCTCCTTGGCGGAGTGCTGGCCTACCGCGCCCGCAAGGGCAAGGAAGACCGCACCCGGCAGGGCGAGCGGCGCGGCATTCCGGGGCGCGAGCGCCCGCCTGGCCCGCTCGCCTGGCTGCATGGCGCGAGCGTCGGCGAGACGACGTCGCTCCTGCCCGTCGTGGAACGGCTGACACGGCAAGGCTTCACCGTGCTCGTCACCTCCGGCACCGTCACGTCCGCCCGCCTGCTGGCGGCGCGCCTGCCCGGCCACGCCCTGCACCAGTATGTCCCGCTCGACGTGCCGGCCTACATGGAGCGCTTCCTCGACTACTGGCGACCGGATCTGGTACTGATCGCCGAATCGGAAATCTGGCCGAACGCGCTGGTCGGGATCAGGGACAGGGGCATCCCGGCGCTGCTGCTGAACGCGCGCATGTCCGAGCGCTCGTTCCGCCGCTGGCAGCGGCTTCCCGCCACGGCGAGCGCCATGCTGCAGCACTTCGACCTCTGCCTCGCGCAGTCGGCGGCGGACGGCGAACGACTGGAACGCCTCGGCGCGCCGCGCGTCGTGGTCGCCGGCAACATCAAGTACGACGTCCCCGCGCCGCCGGCGAACCCGGCGACCGTGGCGACGCTGTCGGCCATCGTCGGCGAGCGCCCCGTGTGGATCGCCGCCAGTACGCATCCCGGCGAGGACGATCTCGTGCTGCAGGCCCACGCACTGCTGCAGCCGACCCATCCCGACCTGCTGACCATCATCGTGCCGCGCCACCCCGAGCGCGGCGCGGACATCGCGGCGCTTGCAGGCGCGCGCGGCCTGCCGGCAGGTCTGCGCTCCGCCGGCACCCTGCCGGAGCGGCATCTCGCGGTGCATGTCGCGGACACGATCGGCGAACTCGGCCTGTTCTTCCGGCTGGCGCCCGTCGCCTTCATCGGCGGCTCGCTCGTACCCCACGGCGGGCAGAATCCCATCGAGCCGGCGAAGCTCGGGACGGCCATCGTGCATGGGCCCCACGTGCGCAATTTCGCGGACGTCTACCGCACGCTCGACGACGCGCAGGCGGCATGGCGCGTCGACGACGCCCATGGGCTGGCCGAGGCGGTCTACACGCTCCTCTCCCAGCCGTCGCGCGCGCGGGCGATGGCACGGGCCGCCGCCAGCACCGTCAATGCGCTGGGCGGGGCCGTGGAAACCACCATGCGGGCGATCGATCCCTACATCCTGCACATGCATCTGATCGCGCGATAAAAGGGGCCGATGGCCGGAACCGGCGTGCCTGGCCGGCCGTTGTGAGCGGGCGAGATGCGCGAAACGGCCGCGCTTGGGAAAGGATACCGCGATGCGTGCCCCTGATTTCTGGTGGCCTTCCACACCCACCTTCGCCGCCCGCTGTCTCCAGCCTGTGGGCGCGGTTTACGGCACGATCACCTCCCGGCGTATGCGCCTCGCGGGCGCTGTGCCGGGCAAGCCCGTCATCTGCGTGGGCAATTTCACCGCCGGCGGCGCGGGCAAGACGCCGACGGCCATCGCTCTCGCGCGGCGCCTCGCGGCGCTCGGCCATGGCATCGCTTTCCTCACGCGCGGCTACGGCGGCCGGCAGCGCGGCCCGCTGCTGCTCGGCCATGACGACCCGCACGACGAACCGGTGACGGAGTATACCCATGTCGATGTCGGCGACGAGCCGCTGCTCCTCGCCCGTTACGCACCCGTCATGGTGGCGCGCGACAGACGGGCGGGGCTCGACGCGCTGCTGGCGGACGGGGGCGTACGGCCGGATGTCGTGATCATGGACGACGGCCTGCAGAACCCCTCCATTTCCCGGACGCTGAGCTTCGCCGTGGTCGACGCGCAGACCGGCATCGGCAATGGCCTGTGCATTCCCGCCGGCCCTCTGCGCGCGCCGCTGGCGCAGCAGTTGCCTCATGTCGACGCGCTGATCGTCATCGGCAGCGGCACGGCGGGCGACCGCGTCATCGCCGCCGCCGCCGCGCTGGGCAAGCCGGTGTTCGCCGCGCATCTGGAGGCGGACGCGGACGCCGCCCGCCTCGTGCGGGGCAGGCGCGTGCTGGCGTTCGCCGGGATCGGGCGGCCGGAAAAATTCTTCGATACGCTGGAGAAAATCGGCGCGGAAATCGTGCAGCGCAAGGCCTTTCCCGACCACGCTCCCTTCACACCCGCGCAGATCGCGGCGCTGGAGGACGAGGCCCTGCGGAACGACCTGCTTCCGGTAACGACGGAGAAGGACGCCGTGCGCCTTCTAGCCCTCACCGCCGCGCCGCACCTGCGCGCCTCGATGGCCGTGCTGCCGGTCGAGGTCGTCTTCGACGATGAAGACGGCCTGCGCGCGTATCTCGCACGCGCCCTGCCGGAGCCCTCGGCGCCGCTGCTCGACACCGGCACCTGAGAAGGACCGTCGATCAGGCCGGCGGCGTCTGCTTTCCGCCGATTTTCCCCAGCCCGACAAGACGCTGGCGCACGGCTTCCGGCGAGGCGTAGGCTTCCTGCAGATCCACGTTCCAGTAACGCAGGTCGTCGAGCGGGATGACCTTGCCCGTCACCGCGCAGCGCACGAAGGTACCCGGCCGCACGACGCGGAAATCGCCGTCCAGATACTGGACGGAGGCTTCGCCGCCGGCCGGGAAGCGATGATCGTGTCGATTCATGATGCTGTCTTTCATAGCAATTCTGGCTAGAGCGCGTTCCGATCAGATGGAATCATCTGATCGATCAGAATTCGCTCAAAATTAAGGAATCGAGAATCTGTCCCGTTTCAACATAAACACGACAGATTCTAGTCCGCCGTGGTAGTATACGCTCATTCGCCGGCTATGCGTCAATCGCATATCATCTGCGCATATCATTCGCCGCCACCGAAGAGCGTGGGCTGGACGGGCGGCGGCGCGGCGGCGCCGGATTTGCGCTTGCGCCCGCGTGTGGCGGGCTGCGCGCCCTCGCCCTGCGCGGTGGCGCCCACCTTGCCGTCCGCGAACACGAGTTCGAGCGCCATGCCCTCCGACACCGCCGCGCGCGTGCGCACCGTGTGGCCCTCGCTGTCGAGCACGATGGCGTAGCCGCGCGCCAGCACGCCCTTGTGGCTGAGGCTTTCCACCAGTTTCCACAGGTTGTCGACCCGCGCCCTCTCCGCCGCGAGCCTTGCGGCACGGGCATTGGCGAGCCTTGTCCCCGCAATTGTCAACCGCTCGCGGCCCGCCTCCGCCCGCAGTCGCAGCGGCTGGAGCGACAGGCGCGACACCGCTCGCGTCAGGATTGCCGCCCGCCGCTCGATGCCATGGGCGAAGCCACGGCCGAGCCCCTGCGCCGCCGTGGCCCAGCGCGCCCGCGCACGCTCCAGCAATACGAGTGGCGACAGGCGCGCGAGTTTCTGGCCTGCCGCCGCCAGCCGCGCCTCGTGGCGGCGCACGCCCGCGCCGAGCATGTGCACCAGCCGCCCGCCGGCGAGATCGAGACGCTGGCGCGCCCCGGCGAGCAGATTATCGGCGGAGGGCAGCGCGCGCGTCAGCGCCCGCAGGTCGCTCGCCCGCCTCTCGCCCAGGCGCATCATCGCACCGCGATGGCGGCGGGCAAGATCGGCTATCGCCGCCAGCAGATCGAGCCGCACCGGCACCACCTTTTCGGCTGCCGCCGTGGGCGTGGGGGCACGCAAATCCGCCGCGAGATCGATCAGCGTCCAGTCCGTCTCGTGGCCGATGGCGGAGACGAGCGGGATGGCGCTTTCCGCTGCCGCCCGCACGACGACTTCCTCGTTGAACGACCAAAGGTCCTCCAGCGAACCGCCGCCGCGCGCCACGATCAGCACATCCGGTCGCGGCACGGGGCCGGTTGGGCCGTTCATGGCCTGCGGCAGTGCGTTGAAGCCGCGAATCGCCGCCGCCACCTCGGCGGCGCTCGTCTCCCCCTGCACCCGGACAGGCCACACCAGCACCCAGCGGGGAAAACGGTCGGCGAGCCGATGCAGGATGTCGCGGATCACCGCACCTGTGGGCGACGTCACCACGCCGATGACCTCGGGCAGGAACGGCAGCGGCCGCTTGCGCGATTCGTCGAACAGCCCCTCGGCCGCGAGTTTCCTGCGTCGTTCCTCCAGAATGGCCATCAGCGCGCCGACGCCCGCCGGCTCCAGGCTCTCGATGACGATCTGGTAGCGCGAGGAAGCCGGGAAGGTCGTGACGCGCCCGACGGCGATCACCTCCATGCCCTCCTCGGGGCGGATCCTGAGCTTCTGGAAAACGCCCTTCCAGATCACGGCGTCGATGCGCGCGCCCTCGTCCTTGAGCCCGAAATAGGCGTGGCCCGAGGAATGCGGCCCGCGATAGCCGGTGACCTCGCCGCGCAGGCGCACGTGCCCGAAGGCGTCCTCCAGCGTGCGCTTCAGCGCGCCAGACAGCGAGGAGACGGTCCATTCCGGCGCGTTGGTGACGGGTTCGGTATCGGCGGGCTTGCGATTCATGCGCCCACCTTAAGGGAAGGCGCGCGGCGCGTCATCTGCATATGGCGCACCGCCATGAGGCGTGCTAAACGCGCCCCTGAGATGGAGAACATTCAAGGTATGGAGCGCCGGATGAACATACTGCTGCTGGGAGCCGGCGGGCGGGAGCACGCGCTGGCGTGGGCCATCGCCAAGAGCCCGCTCACGGGGAAGCTGTTCATCGCGCCCGGCAATCCGGGCACCGCGCAGGTCGGCACGAATGTCGCGCTCGACATCACCGATCACGCGGCCGTCGTCGCCTTCTGCCGCGAGAACGCCATCGGTCTCGTCGTCGTGGGGCCGGAAGCGCCGCTGGTGGCCGGCATTGTGGACGACCTCGCGGCGGCCGGCATCCCCGCCTTCGGCCCGCGCAGGATTCCGGCGCAGCTCGAAGGCTCCAAGAGCTTCACCAAGGAACTGTGCGACGAGTTCGGCATTCCCACCGCCGCCTATGCGCGCTTCACGGAGGCGGAACCCGCCCTCGCCTACGTGCGCAGGCACGGCGCGCGCGTGGTGGTGAAGGCGGACGGGCTGGCGGCCGGCAAGGGCGTCGTGGTGGCGGAAACCGTGGAGCAGGCGGAGGAAGCGGTGCGTACCGTGTTCTCCGGCGTCTTCGGCGTGGCGGGCGCGGCCGTCGTTATCGAGGATTTCCTTCCCGGCGAGGAAGCGAGCTTCTTCGCGCTCAGCGACGGCGAAACCGCCATTCCATTCGGCTCCGCGCAGGATCATAAACGCGCCTTCGACGGCGACACCGGCCCCAACACCGGCGGCATGGGCGCGTATTCCCCCGCGCCGGTGGTGACGCCCGCAGTTGCCGAGCGCGTCATGCGCGAGATCATCAATCCCACCGTCGCCGGCCTCAAGGCGCGCGGCACGCCCTACAGGGGCGTTCTCTACGCGGGGCTGATGATCGGCGCGGACGGGCCGAGGCTCATCGAATACAACGCCCGTTTCGGCGACCCGGAGTGCCAGGTGCTGATGCTGCGCCTGCGCGCGGACATCGTCGCCCTGTTCCTCGCCACCGTCGAGGGGCGGCTGGCGGAAGCCTCGGTCACGTGGAGCGACGATGCCGCGCTCACCGTGGTGCTGGCGGCGCGCGGCTATCCCGGCCCGGTCGAGAAGGGCAGCCGCATCCGCAACATCGAGGCGGCGGAGGCGATCGAGGGCGTGACGGTATTCCACGCCGGCACACGCGCGGTCGACGGCCACATCGAGGCGAACGGGGGGCGGGTGCTCAACGTCACCGCGCTCGCGCCCACCATCGGGGAAGCCCAGGCACGCGCCTACGAGGCCGTGCGGGCCATCGACTGGCCGGAAGGCTTTTCGCGCTCCGACATCGGCTGGCGGGCGATTGCGCGCGTGACTTGAGCGCATCGCTGCGCTACAGCCTTTCTCATTCTTTCAATATGGAACGTACCGCCTGCCATGTCCGGGTCGCAGAACCATAAACCGCAAAAACCCCAGTCGCCAGGGCTTCTGGCCCGCCAGCCGCGTGGCTTCGCCGACCGTGGCCCCGCCGATATCGCCGCGACGGAGCGCATGCTCGCCCATATCCGCGAAGTCTACACCCTTTACGGCTTCGACGCGCTGGAAACGCCCTTCATCGAATACACCGACGCGCTGGGCAAGTTCCTGCCGGATCAGGACCGGCCCAACGAAGGCGTGTTCTCGTTTCAGGACGACGACGAGCAATGGCTGTCGCTGCGCTACGATCTGACGGCCCCCCTCGCCCGCCATGTGGCGGAGAACTACGACACGCTGCCGAAGCCCTTCCGCAGCTATCGCGCTGGCTGGGTGTTCCGTAACGAAAAGCCGGGGCCGGGACGCTTCCGCCAGTTCATGCAGTTCGACGCGGACACCGTCGGCGCGCCATCGGTTTCGGCGGATGCGGAAATCTGCATGATGGCGGCGGACACGCTGGAAAAGGTCGGCATCGCGCGCGGCGACTACGCGGTGAAGATCAACAACCGCAAGGTGCTCGACGGCGTGCTGGAGGCCATCGGCCTCAGCGACGACGCGCATGCCGCCCGCCGCCTCGTCGTGCTGCGCGCCATCGACAAGCTCGACCGGCTCGGCGCGGAAGGCGTCGCGCTGCTGCTCGGCGAGGGACGCAAGGACGAAAGCGGCGACTTCACCAAAGGCGCCGGGCTGGACGCGAACCAGATCGCCCGCGTACTCGCCTTCACGCAGGCGCGCGGCACGGATGCTGCTTCGACGCTCGCCAATCTGGAGAAGGTGGTGGAAGGCTCCGCGCGCGGTATCGAGGGCGTCGCGGAGTTGCGCGAGATCGCGGCGTTGGTGGCGGCGGCCGGATACGACGACGGGCGCGTGCAGATCGACCCCGCCGTGGTGCGCGGGCTGGAATACTACACCGGCCCCGTCTACGAGGCGGAACTCACCTTCACCATCGCCGGCGATGACGGCCAGCCGGTACGCTTCGGCTCCGTGGCCGGCGGCGGCCGCTACGATGGCCTCGTCGCCCGCTTCCGGGGCGAGGCCGTGCCCGCGACCGGCTTCTCCATCGGCGTGTCACGGCTTCTCGCGGCGCTCAAGATCATCGACAGTCCCATCGCGCGCGACACGGACCACGTCGGCCCGGTGGTGGTGCTGGTGCTCGACCGCGGCGAGATAGCCCATTACCATGGCCTCGTCAGCCGCCTGCGCGGCGCCGGCATCCGGGCGGAGCTGTACCTCGGCGGCGCGGGCATGCGCGCGCAGATGAAGTACGCGGACCGGCGCAACAGCCCCTGCGTCGTCATCCAGGGCTCGGACGAGCGCGCGCAGGGCACCGTGCAGATCAAGGACCTCGTCGCGGGCGCCGAGCAGGCGGACGCGGCGCGTGAACTCGACAATGCCGCCTACAAGGCCCAGCGTCTGGCGCAGTTCTCGGTGCCGGAGGCGGACCTGGTCGAGGCCGTGCGCGGCGTCCTCGGTGCCCGGCAGGGCTGAGCGAGGCAGGGCAACCCGGGGAAGGGCGGAAGGGCAGACAGCATGACACACGCATCCGAAAAGGCCGCCGGCCGCGCCGACGCCCTGCTCGCGCTTTTCGCGCGTGAGGGCTACCGGCGCATCGAGCCCTCCGTGCTGCAGCCGGTCGACGTGTTCCTCGACCTCTCGGGCGAGGATATCCGCCGCCATATGTTCCTGACGCAGGACGCGGACGGCAACGAGCTGTGCCTGCGGCCCGACTACACCATCCCGGTCAGCCGCGACTACCTCGCCGAGCGCGAGGCCGGGGGCGTGGCCTCCTTCAGCTATCTCGGGCCGGTGTTCCGGCAGCGCGCCGGGCGGGCGGGCGAGTTTCCGCAGGGCGGCGTCGAATCGTTCGGCCGCCTCGACCGCGAGGCGGCGGATGCGGAAATCGTGGCGCTCGGCTTCGAGGCGCTGACCGGGCTCGGTGTCGCGCAGCCTTCCGTGCGCATGGGCGACATCGGCCTCCTCAACGCGCTGCTCGATGCGCTGGCCGTCTCGCCGCTGCAGCGCCGGCGCATCCTGCGGGCCGTCTCCGAGGGGCGCGCGCCGGACAGCGGCAACGGCGCGGGCAATCCTTCCGCCGCCAACCACGGCGGCCTGCTCGCCGCGCTGGAAGGGCAGGACCCCACCGCCGCCCGCGCCTTCGTGGAGGACGTGTTGTCGATCGCCGGCATCAGCAGCGTCGGCGGACGCTCGGCGGGCGAGATCGCCGAGCGCTTCCTCGCGCATGCGGCCGACCGCAACGGCGGCGACCTCACGGCAGTGCAGCGCGGCGTGCTCGACCGCTATCTCGCCATCGAAAACGATCCCGACAGCGCCGCGAGCGCCGTCCGGGCGCTGGCGGGCGATGCGGGGCTCGATCTCGACGCCGCGCTCGATTCGTTCGAGGCGCGCACCGGCTTCATCGCCGCGCGCGGGCTCGATGTCGGTGCCATCACCTTTGCCGCGGGCTTCGCGCGCAACCTCGACTACTACACCGGCTTCATCGTCGAGATGCACGATGGCGCCCGGCCCGACACACGCCCGATTCTGGGCGGCGGCCGCTACGACAGCCTGCTCACCCATCTCGGCGCGCCGGGTCCTGTGCCGGCGGTGGGCTTCGCCATCTGGATCGACCGGTTCGATCCCGACAGTGCGCTCGATCCCAACCACGCTCCCGGAGATGCCGCATGAGCGCGCCGCTGATCATCGCCGTTCCCTCCAAGGGACGCCTGCAGGAGAACGCCTTCGCCTTCTTCGCCCGCGCCGGCCTTCCGCTGGTGCGGCCCGGCGGCGAGCGCGACTATCGCGGCACGATCAAGGGCGTACCGGACGTCGAGGTGGCGTTCCTCTCCGCATCCGACATCGTCGGCCAGCTGGCCACCGGCGCGGCGCATCTTGGCATCACCGGCGAGGATCTCCTGCGCGAGCAGCTCGCCGACGCCGACGCCGTGGTCGAGTTCGTCACGCCGCTCGGTTTCGGCTTTGCGGATGTGGTGGTCGCCGCGCCGAAGGCGTGGATCGACGTGCGCACCATGGCCGACCTCGACGACGTCGCCGCCGACATCCGCCAGCGCCACGGGCGGCGGCTGCGCGTCGCGACGAAATACATCAACCTGACGCGCCGCTTCTTCGCCTATCATGGTGTCGGCGATTACCGCATCGTGGAAAGCCTCGGTGCCACCGAAGGCGCGCCGGCGGCGGGCACGGCGGAGATCATCGTCGACATCACGACCACCGGCGCGACGCTCGCCGCCAACGCGCTCAAGATCGTCGACGACGGTGTGATCCTGCGCTCGCAGGCCAACCTCGTCGCCTCCGTCTCGGCGCCGTGGTCCGGCGTGGCGCGGCGGGCTGCGCGCACCATCCTCACCCGCATCGCGGCCGAGGAAGAGGCGCGCAACACGCGCGAGCTGACGGCCGTGCTGCCGGAAGGCGTCCTGCTGCCCGGCGACCTGACGGAACGCTTCTACGCCACCCTGCCGCTCGGCCTGCCCGACACGCAGGGGCATGTGACGCTGCATTGTCCCGGCGCACAGGTTTTCGCGCTGGCGGACTTTCTCGTCCATGCGGGCGCGGATCCGGTCACCGTACGTTCCGTCGACTGGGTCCTGCGGCGCACGAACCCGTTGATCGAACGGCTGCTGGCGCGAATTGGCGCGGGTATCGCCTGAGGGCCGGCTGCACCGCCGTCCGCCTTCGAGGTTGCCTCTCACGCAGCTGACAGTTATGGTCTGCGGCGCGTTGTTCCTGTCATGCCGGTCTACGACCGCGAAGCTTTCGGAATCGATGAAGTCCATGAAGCCAGCCCGCTTTTCGCACACCGCCCCCCTGCCCATCCGCGAAAGGTCGCGTGCCGCGGCGGGATACGGCGCAGGGGCCCTTTTCGCCATCGTCGTCGCGGCGGCGCTTTCCGGGGCGACCCCGGCGCAGGCGCAGATCAACAGCGATCCGGGCATGATGCGTGGCGACCAGCCGGGCAGCGGGCAATCCATGGTGCCGCAGCAGCGGGAAAAGCAGTTCCCCGTCGGTTCGTCCTGGGCTGCGGTCAGCCTCAACAACAAGACCTACGCCATCGACGGCAGCCGCCCCTATTTCACGCTCGACAACCAGTTCCAGCTACGCGGCTTCGGCGGCTGTAACACCTTCTCGGCAACGGCCTATCCGCTGCGCGGCCAGGGCTTCGCGGTGAGCCCCTTCGCCATGACGCGCAAGAGCTGCGGCGCGCAGATCGACGCCGCCGAGCGCGCCTTCATGCTGGCGCTGCGGATGTCCCAGAAGTGGGATGTCGTCAAGGGCCAGCTCCTGCTGCAGGGCTCTGCAGGCACCCTCCGCGCCGACCGCTCCCTCTGATCACGCACCGCCGGCGCGCGGCGAATCATGCCCGCCGCAACCGGCCGAAAAAACCGCACCTCTTCCCGTCGCCGTTTCCCTTGACATGATGCCGAGGCGCTACTACCTTCCGCAACAGCTGTTAGCACTCACCTTGGTAGAGTGCTAACGCGCCTTTCAACATCCACCATACCGCGTCAATCGCGTGTGCTTGAAAGAGGAAGCGGATTCCATGACATTCCGTCCGTTGCATGACCGTGTGGTCGTTCGTCGCGTCGACAGCGAGGAAAAGACCAAGGGTGGCATCATCATCCCCGACACCGCCAAGGAAAAGCCGCAGGAAGGCATCATCGTCGCCGTCGGTCTCGGCGCCCGTGACGAGGACGGCGAGCGCATCACTCCCGACGTCAAGGAAGGCGACCGCGTGCTGTTCGGCAAGTGGTCCGGCACCGAAGTGAAGATCGACGGCGAAGATCTTCTCATCATGAAAGAGTCCGACATCCTCGGAATCATCGGCTGATCGCCCTCCACCGTATTCTCATCAGATGATTTCTTAAGGCAGGAGTTACAGTAGCCATGGCTGCCAAGGACGTAAAATTTTCCGCCGATGCGCGCGAGCGTCTGCTGCGCGGTGTCGACACGCTCGCCAACGCGGTGAAGGTCACGCTCGGTCCCAAGGGCCGCAACGTCGTCATCGAGAAGTCGTTCGGCGCACCCCGCATCACCAAGGACGGCGTGACCGTCGCCAAGGAAATCGAGCTTGAGGACAAGTTCGAGAACCTCGGCGCCCAGCTCGTCCGCGAAGTCGCCTCCAGGACCAACGACCTCGCCGGCGACGGCACGACGACCGCGACCGTTCTCGCCCAGGCCATCGTGCGCGAGGGCTCGAAGGCGGTTGCCGCCGGCCTCAACCCGCAGGACCTGAAGCGCGGCATCGACCTCGCCGTCGAGGCTGCGGTCAAGGACATCAAGGCTCGCGCCAAGAAGGTCGCGAACTCGCAGGAAGTCGCGCAGGTCGGCACGATTTCCGCCAACAGCGAGGCCGAGATCGGCAAGCTGATCGCCGAGGCCGTGGAGCGCGTCGGCAACGAGGGCGTGATCACGGTCGAGGAAGCCAAGAGCTTCGAGACCGAGCTTGACGTCGTCGAGGGTCTGCAGTTCGACCGCGGCTACCTGTCGCCCTACTTCATCACCAACGCCGAGAAGCTCGTCGTCGATTTCGAGGACCCCTACATCCTCATCCACGAGAAGAAGCTCTCCTCGCTGCAGCCCCTGCTGCCCGTGCTCGAAGCCATCGTGCAGACCGGCAAGCCGCTGCTCATCATCGCCGAGGACGTCGAGGGCGAGGCGCTGGCCACGCTCGTCGTCAACAAGCTGCGCGGCGGCCTGAAGGTTGCTGCCGTCAAGGCTCCGGGCTTCGGCGACCGCCGCAAGGCCATCCTTGAGGACATCGCCATCGTCACCGGCGGCCAGACGATCTCCGAAGACCTCGGCATCAAGCTCGAAAACGTGACGCTCGCCCAGCTCGGCCGCGCCAAGCGCGTGCGCATCGAGAAGGAAGCCACCACGATCATCGACGGTGCCGGCGCGAAGGAAGACATCGACTCCCGCGTTGCCCAGATCAAGGCGCAGATCGAGGAGACCTCCTCCGACTACGACCGCGAGAAGCTGCAGGAGCGTCTTGCCAAGCTCGCCGGCGGCGTCGCCGTGATCCGCGTCGGCGGTTCGTCGGAAGTCGAGGTGAAGGAGCGTAAGGACCGCGTCGACGACGCGCTGAACGCTACCCGCGCCGCGATCGAGGAAGGCATCGTCCCCGGCGGCGGTGTCGCCCTTCTGCGCGCCAAGGCCGCTGTCGAGCGGCTGACCGCCGACACCCCGGACATCAAGGCCGGCATCGACATCGTGCTGAAGGCGCTTGAGGCGCCGATCCGCCAGATCGCCGCCAACGCCGGCGTCGAGGGCGCGATCGTTGTCGGCAAGATCCTCGACAACGACTCGCAGACCTACGGCTTCAACGCGCAGACGGAAGAGTTCGTGGACCTGATCGAGGCCGGTATCGTCGACCCCACGAAGGTCGTGCGCACCGCCCTGCAGGACGCCGCGTCGGTCGCCGGCCTCATCGTCACGACCGAGGCGCTGGTTGCGGAACTGCCCAAGGACAAGCCCGCCCTCCCGGCTGGTGGCCCTGGCGGCTTCGGCGGCGACTTCTGATCCGCCAATCCCGGTTCCGGCCAGCCCGTCTGGCCGGACATCGTCGGAACAGAGAAACGGCCCCGTTTTCGCAGGGCCGTTTTTTTATTGCACAGGTTCGTGAGGCGGACGGTCGCGGCGGCTACATCAGCCCACGCCGACCGGACATGAGCGTCACCGCGAGCGGGATCGTGGTCGTGATCAGGATGGTGACGGCGCTCATCGCCATGCCGAGCCCCACCGAGCCCTGATCGAACTGGCGCCAGATGAAGGTCGAGATCGTCGCCATGCCCACGGGCGCGAGCAGGATCGAGGCCACGAGTTCGCGCGTCGCCACCGCGAACACCAGCAGCATCGCCGAGATCAGGCTGGGCAGCACCAGCGGCAGCAGGATGCGCCGGAAGGCCGTGAGCGGCGTGGCGCCCGCGACGCGCGCTGCCGCCTCCAGATTGTCGCCCACCTGCCGGAAGGCCGCGTTGGCGTAGCGCACCGTATAGGGCAGCAGGATGCAGCAATAGGCCATCAGCAGGATGAGCGGCGTGTTGTAGGGCGTGACCGGCAGCCACGGCTGGTTCCACGCCAGGATGATGCCGACCGCCACCACGATGCCGGGAATGGCGTTGGGGATGACGGTCAGCGCATCGAGAAAGCCCTTGCCGCGAAACTGCGTGCGCACCACCGCGTAGGAGGTCGCGGCACCGATGAGGCCGGTGATCAGCGCCGTCGCGGCGCCGAGGCCGAGACTGTTGAGCAGCGCCTGGAACGCCCCGTTCTCGTCCGCGGCGATGGCGCGGAAATGGCCGAAGCCGATATTGTCGGCCGCCAGCCCGCCCGACAGGGTCTTCGACAGCGCGGTGGCGAAAATCGCGAAAAGCGGCACGCCCACCGCGAGCAGGCTCACCAGCGCGAAGACCGCGACCACCGGAATGGCGAAGACGCCGAGCGGTCGCTTGTGGAACGCCTGCGGCTTGCCGCCCACCGTCTCGAAGGAACGGCGTGACAGGATGCGCAGCTGGACGAGAAAAGCGCCGAGCGACATCATCACGAGGATCAGCGACAGGATCGCCGCGCCCGGCAGGTCGATGGGCCAGTCGGAAACGCGCGTGTCGATGCCGGTCACCAGCACCTCGAAGCCCGACTGGCGGCCGAGCGCCGCCGGCGTGCCGTATTCCTCGATGGTCATCGCGAACACGAGCAGCAGGCTCGCCATGAGCCCGGGGAGCGCAAGCGGCAGGGTCACGCGCCGGAAGGCGGTGAAGGACGAGGCGCCGAACACCCGCCCCACGTCCGCATAGCGGCCGCCTATGGCTTCCACCGTGCGCGAGACGGCGAAATAGACCACGGGGAAGGCGCCGAGCGTCATCACGAAAACGACGCCCCACAGCGAGAAGAGATAGGGCCCGGCGTTGAGGCCGGTGAGCTGCGTCAGGTAGCCGTTGGGCTGCAGCGTCATGATCCAGCCGAGCGTGGCGATATAGGGCGGGATCATGAAGGGCACGAGCAGCAGGATGTCCCACAGCGGCGCCAGCGGCACCCGGAACAGCGCCCGCAGCACGCCGAGCGGCACCGCGATGACCGCCGAGCCGGCGACGACGCCGAGCCCGAGCAGCGCTGTATTGCGTGTCATCCGCAGCAGTCCCGGCTCCGTCAGCACGTCGGCGACGCGGGTGAACGGCGCGGAGAGCGACCCCTGCCCGAGCGCCGGGAAGATCGCCTGCAGGACGATGAACGACAGGGGAATGAGGACGAGCACGACGAGCGCGAAAGCCGCGCCCCACACCACAGGACCGGGGCTGCGCATGGTTTCTCTCAACAGCAGGAAAAGACGGGGCGCCTCCCGGCACGGGACGCGCCCCCGTCCGGCCTGAGCCGGCTTACTTCGCGAAGATGGCGCCGAATTCCTTCAGGATATCGGCCCGCTTCGCATAGACGGCGTCGGTGTCGATCTCAAGAAGCTTGAGGTCCTTGATCACCGGACGGTCGGCCTTGACGTCGCTGCGGGCGGGGATCAGGAACGCCTTGGCGACGAGCGCCTGGCCGTCGTCGGAGAGCATGTAGTCGACGAACTTCTTCGCCTCGTCCTGCTGCTTCGACCAGTTGAGGATCACGACCGGGCGCGGCGCAATCACGGTGCCGGAGGCGGGGAAGATCACCTCGATCGATTCGCCCTTCTGCTGGCCGGCGAGCGAGATGTAGTCGACCGCGCCGAACACGGCGGCCTTGGCGCCCTGCAGCACCGGGTTCAGGGCAGCGGCGTTGGCGCCAGCCACCACCGCGCCGTTGGCGGCGAGGCCTTCGAACAGCTTCCAGTTGCCCGCCGTGCCGCGCAGCGCGGCCACGAGTTCGAACGAGGCGCCCGACTGGGCGGGATCCGGCAGCGTCACCTTGTCCTTGAACTCGGGCTTCGTCAGGTCGGCCCATTCGGCGGGCTTCGGCGTGCCGCTCTTGGGATTCCAGGCGATGGCGAGCGCCGAGACGCCCTGCGCGACCGCGGTTTCGGACTTGAGGAAATCCGGCACGTTGGCGGCGTTCGGGCTGGTGTAGGGCACGAGCCAGCCGCGCTTGGCGAAATCGGTCGCCGTATCCCACGAGGCGGAGATCAGCACATCGACCTTCGGATTGGCGGCCTCGGCCTCGATGCGGGCCATCACCTGCCCGGTGGTGCCCTGAAACACTTCGGCCTTGATGCCGGTCTTTTCCGTGAAGCCCTTGGCGAGCCCGTTGATGAGGCCAGCGGGACCCGCGGAATAGACAGTGATATCGGCGCGCGCGCCGGTGGCGGTGACGAGACCCACGGCAACGACGGCCGCGAACTGGAGAGACTTGATCATGATGGTTCCCTGGACTGTTTCGACGACCCTGATGAAAACTCAATGCGGAACGGCAGCGCCGGCGAACCAGCGCAGCCGTTCCGGCAGGATGTTGACACCCACCCGCTCGCCCGCGCGCACCCGCTGCTCGCTGACGATGGCAAGCTCTACCGGCGCCGGCGCATCCGCCTGTGGCGGAGGAGCGAGCTGCACGGTGACAAGATAGTGGTCGCCGCGAAACACGGCCTGCACCACCCGTCCCTCACAGACGCCCGCGCCCGGCGCGGCGAGCGCGAGGGCACGGCGCGCCAGCAGCACGCCCGCCTCCTCGCCCGCGATGTCAGCAGACGGCGGATCGAGCGCGAGGTCGGCATCGGCAAGCCGCCAGCGCCCCTCCCGCCGCACGGCCTTGAAGACGGGGCCGAGGTTGAGGAATTCCGCCACCCCGGCATCGGCCGGCGCGGCGACGAGGTCCTCCGGCGCAGCGTTCTGCACGATGCGCCCGCCGCGCATGATGGCGACGGAATCGGCCATGGCGAACGCCTCGCCCTGATCATGCGTCACATAAAGAGCGGTGAGGCCCAGATCGCGCACCAGCGCGGCAAGCTCCATCGAGAGCTGGTCGCGCAATTCCTTGTCGAGATTCGACAGCGGCTCGTCGAACAGCACGAGCTGCGGCTCGGCGACGATGGCACGGGCGATGGCGACCCGCTGCTGCTGCCCGCCGGACAGCGAGGCCGGACTGCGCGCCTCGAAACCGGCAAGGCCGACGAGCGCCAGCGCCTTCGCCACCCGCGCGCGGCGCTCATGCGCCGGGATGCCGCGCATTTCCAGCGGAAACGCGACATTGCCGCCGATCGTCAGATGCGGCCACAGCGCATAATCCTGAAAAACCATGCCGAGCCCGCGCCGCTCCGGCGGCACGAAGAGGCCTGTCGCGGCATCCGCGACGACCGCGCCCTGGATGCGAACGGTCCCCTGTGTCGGCTCCAGCAGCCCGGCGACGATGCGCAGCAGCGTGGTCTTGCCGCAGCCGGAAGGCCCCAGCAGCGCCTGGATGTGGCCGGGCGGCAGCGCAAGATCGATCTGCCGCAGGATCGCGTTCTGCCCATAGGTCAGCGCAAGCCCCTTCACCTCCACCGCGCTCGCGGCGGGAGGCGGATCGGCGGCGGTGTTGCGGGCACGGATAGCGGTCTGGCTCATCGGCGGGGTCCGGGCGGTCGTCTGGGAACGGGCAGTCCCGGACTGCCGAAGCCGGGCGGGGACGGCGAATCATCTCGCTGGCGGGCGAGCGACATCGTCCCCGCAGCCCAGCTTCGCCTTTCAACCGTCTAAGGTGTTGATGTAACAGATTTGCGACAATCTCCCGGTAGCCCCGCGGCGCCCGGACAACGCCACAATCGCGCGTCATACGAATTTCGCCGGTGCATATCCGCCATGTCGATGAAGGGCTTGTAAAATCGCGCTTGCGCTGTGACCATTCGGCTAACATTATAGGGAAACTATGTGCCGTCTTCTCGCCTATTCAGGTGACCCTACTTTTATGGATGCCTTGGTCTGCGCACCGAACAACTCGCTTGTGCGCCAGTCGTTGCATGCCTGCGAGGGGAAGACGGCCACCAACGGCGACGGCTTCGGCCTTGCGTGGTACGGCGACCGGGAGGAGCCCGGCCTGTTCCGGGATCTGCGGCCGGCGTGGTCGGACGAGAATCTGCGCTCGCTCTGCGGGCAGGTGCGTTCGCCCCTATTCTTCGCTCACGTGCGCGCCGCCACCAACACCGCCACTACCCGCGCCAACTGCCACCCCTTCGTCTGCGGCCGCTACGCCTTCATGCATAACGGGCAGATCGGCAGCTACCGCAAGGTGCGCCGCAAGCTGGAGGCGCTGCTGCCCGACGAGTTGTTCGACCAGCGGGCCGGCACCACCGACTCCGAGCTGCTGTTCCTGCTCGTGCTGGCGCGGATGGAACTTGGCGCGATGCCGGGGGCGGCCGTGGGCTGGGTGATGCACCAGACCAAACGGCTGATGCTTGAGGCCGGCATCGCGGAGGCTGTGCGTTTCACGGCCATCCTCACCGACGGCCAGACGGTCTGGGCCTTCCGCACCTCCTGCGACGGGCACTCGCCGGGGCTTTATCTGCGGGAACGGCCGGGCGCCACCATCATAGCGTCGGAGCCGCTCGACACCTTGCGCGATGCTTGGTCGATGATCGCGAACAACTCCGTCACCACCGTCCGGCGCGGCCTCGGCGCCGTCACGGAGCCGCTCGTCATCGACGGGCACTCCTGGCCCGTCGCCGCCTGAAGCCGGATTTCGCATGTCCGCAGGCCGCTCACTCGCGCGCGCCGGCGCGGCCGTCGGCGCCGCCTCGGCAGCCTCGCGCGTGCTCGGCTTCGCCCGCGATGTGCTGATCGCGCAGGTGCTGGGCGCGGGTGCAGTCGCCGACGCCTTCCTGATCGCCTTTCGTATTCCGAATGTGGTGCGGCGTGTGCTCGGCGAAGGCGGCATCAACGCCGGTTTCGTGCCGCTCTACGGCGCGGTCCTCGCCGAAGGAGGGCCGGCGGCGGCACGGGCATTCGCCGGCCGCGCCATCGGCGGTGCGGCCGTGCTGCTGCTTGCGCTGACGGCGCTCGCGGAACTCGCGGCCGGGCCGCTGGTGCTCCTGTTCGCGGCCGGGTTCGCAGAAGAAGGCGACAAACTCGCCCTCGCGGCGCTCTACACGCGCCTCGCGCTGCCCTTCGTCGCCTTCACCGGCCTCGCGTCGCTGCTCGCCGCCCTGCTCAATGCTCACCGATATTTCGCCGCTGCTGCTGTCGCGCCGGCGCTGGTCAACGCGCTGTTGATCGGCGCGCTGCTGCTGGCGGAAAACGGCGCCGCCGGCGATCCGCGTGCCGGCGCGTGGCTTGCCGTGGCCATCAGCCTTTCCGGCCTGCTGCACCTTGCCATCGTCGCCGTCGCCGTGGCGCGGATGCCGGGGCAGAATGCTTTGAGCGTGAATTGTCGTTTTGCCCCGTTTTTTTGTTCATGCATCAAATTCATCCGCAAAACGATGCCCGTTTCCCGTTGCGATGCGGCGGGACGCCCCCCCCTCTCCCCGCCCGTCATCGCGGACCGTGCAGCCGACGGCGCCGTCGGCCGCCTGCTGCGTTTCGCGTTGCCGGCGCTCGTGGCGAGCGCGATGACGCAGGTCATCCTGCTCACGGCGACCGCGATCGCCTCCGCCGAGCCCTCGGCCGTATCGTGGCTCTATTACGC
The DNA here is from genome assembly GCF_042432495.1 of Pseudochelatococcus lubricantis. Classification (NCBI taxonomy): domain Bacteria; kingdom Pseudomonadati; phylum Pseudomonadota; class Alphaproteobacteria; order Hyphomicrobiales; family Chelatococcaceae; genus Pseudochelatococcus; species Pseudochelatococcus lubricantis. The sequence continues at coordinate 224,526 of NZ_JBHLXC010000024.1, forward strand.
GGACCGCGTCTTCCAGTTGCCGCTCTCCTTCATCGGCGTGGCGGCGGGTGTGGTGCTGCTGCCGGAGTTCGTGGCCGGGAAAGGCGGGCCACCGGACATCGCGGCGTCCGTGACCGGCTTCCTCGTCGGTGCGCTCGCGCTGGCGCTGCCGGCGGCGGCGGGCCTCGCTGCGCTCGGCCCCACCATCACCGCCATCCTCTTCGAGCGGGGCGCCTTCACGGCGGCGGACGGCGCGCAGACGAGCGCGCTGCTGGTGACGCTGGCTCTCGGGCTGCCGGCCGCCGCGGCGAGCAAGGTGCTGATCCAGCCGTTCTTCGCGCGTCGGCAGCTTGTGCCGCCGCTCCTTGCGGGGCTGGCGGGGGTCGCCGTCACGCTCGCGGCGGCGCAGCCGATGGCCGGCCTGACGGGGGCGCTCGGCTTCCCGGCCGGCCTCGGCCTGTCGACGAGCATCGGCCTGTGGACGCAGGCGCTGGCGCTCGCCATCGCCGCGCGGCGGGATGTCCTGTGGGGGCGGCCGCTGACCTTGCGCGCCGCCGGGCTGGCGCTGGCGGCGGCCGTCATGGGGCTTGCCGTCGCGGGGCTCGACCGGCTTGCCGCGCCGTGGCTTGCGGAGCACGTGCCCACGGCCCTGCGCGCCGGCACCCTCGCGGCGCTCTGCCTCGCAGGCGTCGCGGTCTACACGGCGCTCGCGGCCCTGTGCGGCGCCCTGGACGGCCTGCTGCCCCGGAAAGGGAAGCCGTGATGCTTTTTTCCTTGCCGAAAGGCGCGCGCCTGCGATAACCCGCCTGTAACCAACCGGATATCCGCTTCCGGCCTCCGAACCGACGAAAGGGATGGGACGTTGTCATGTCCGTCTTGAAGAAACGTGTTTTTTCCGGCGTGCAGCCCACCGGAAACCTGCATCTGGGCAACTATCTCGGCGCGGTGTCGCGCTTCGTCGCCTTGCAGGAACACTATGACTGCATCTATTGCGTCGTCGATATGCACGCCATCACCGTCCCGCAGGAGCCGGAGGCGCTGACGCGCCAGATCCGCGAGGTGACGGCGGCGTTTCTCGCGAGCGGAGTCGATCCGCAGAAGCACATCGTCTTCAACCAGAGCCAGGTGTCGGAGCACGCGGAACTCGCCTGGATATGCAACTGCGTGGCGCGCATCGGCTGGATGAACCGCATGACGCAGTTCAAGGACAAGGCGGGCAAGGACCGCGAGAACGCCTCGCTCGGCCTCTACGCCTATCCCTCGCTCATGGCCGCCGACATCCTCGTCTACCGCGCGGACGCGGTGCCGGTGGGAGAGGACCAGAAGCAGCACGTCGAACTGACACGCGACATCGCGCAGAAATTCAACAACGACTACGCCGGTTCCATCGCCGCTCACGGCTTCGGTGAGGCGTTCTTCCCGCTGCCGGAGCCGCTCATCCAGGGCAGCTCGACGCGCGTCATGAGCCTGCGCGACGGCACGAAGAAGATGTCGAAGTCCGACCCCTCGGACTATTCGCGCATCAACCTCAAGGATGATGCCGACACCATCGCCCAGAAGATCCGCAAGGCGAAAACCGACCCGGAGCCTCTGCCGGAAACGGCGGAAGAGCTTGCCGCGCGCCCGGAGGCCGACAACCTCGTCGGCATTTTCGCAACGCTCGCGGAACGGACGCCGGAGGACGTGCTGCGCGAGTTCGCGGGCAGCCAGTTCTCGTCGTTCAAGGCGGCGCTGGTCGATGTGGCGGTGGCGAAGCTCGCGCCCATCAGCGCGGAGATGCAGCGGCTCGCGGCCGACCCCGGCTATATCGATTCCGTGCTCGCCGACGGCAGCCGCCGCGCGCGCGGCATCGCCCGTGAGACGATGAACGCCGTCAAGGACATCGTGGGTTTCGTGCGCGACCGCTCCTGACGTCTCTCTCCGGACGCCGCGCCGCACGCAGCCCATTGAATCCCGGCGCGAAAAGCGCCAGATTGGAGCTGTTCGCCGGACGCAGTCCGGCGGGTAACTGTTGTCGGCGCATCGGGTGCCCGGAGAAAGTCAGCCGTTTTCCGGACCGATGCGTTTTTCACCGCCGCCCTTGAAGCGGTCAGGTGAGGAGAAAAGCATGTTCATTCAGACGGAAGCCACCCCCAATCCGGCGACGCTCAAGTTCCTGCCGGGCCGCGACGTATCGCCGGACGCACCCATCGAAATCCGCTCCAGCACGGAGGCGGCCCATTCGCCGCTCGCCCAGCGGCTTTTCGATATCGACGGCGTGTCGAGTGTGTTCTTCGGCAGCGACTTCGTCGCCGTGACGAAGGGCGAGGGCGAATGGCCGCACCTCAAGCCCGCCATCCTCGGCGCAATCATGGAGCATTTCCTGTCCGGCGCGCCGCTCATCGCGGAAGGCCACGACCATGAGGTCTATGGCTACGACGACGGCGAGGAGTTCTTCGACGACGCCGACATCGACACGGTCGAGATCATCAAGGACCTGATCGAGACGCGCGTGCGCCCCGCCGTGGCCGGCGACGGCGGCGACATCACGTTCCGTGGCTACCGCGACGGGATCGTCTATCTCGCCATGAAGGGCGCCTGCTCAGGCTGTCCGTCTTCCACGGCCACGCTGCGGCACGGCATCGAGAACCTGCTCAGGCACTTCCTGCCCGACGTGCAGGAGGTGCAGGCGGTCTGACCGCCAGCCGGATCCAGCCACGTGCTTCGCCGCACCTGGCTTTGCATCCGTGCAAGCGGCACTTGCAGCTTCGGGGCGCCCCGGGGCATGACATGATGTTGCGTTGCGGCATATTGTTCCCGACGATCATCACTCTCATGCATCACTGGAGATGGATATGACAATCGACAACGCCCCCGGTGCGCCGCTCGACGCCGCTGCCCTCGACCAGCTCTTTCTGACCGCGCGCACGCACAACAAGTGGCGGGACATTCCGGTTTCGGACGACCTGCTGCGCCAGGTGGCCGAGCTCTCCAAGTGGGGGCCGACCAGCGCCAACGCCTCGCCGGCGCGCTTCGTCTTCGTGCGCTCGCCCGAGGCCAAGGCGAAGCTCGGTCCGCTGCTGAGCGAGGGCAACCGCGCCAAGTCGCTGGCCGCGCCCGCCACGGTCATCGTGGCCTACGACACCGAGTTCCCCGACAAGCTGCCGAAGCTCTTCCCGCATGTGGACGCGCGCCCGTGGTTCGCCGGCAATCCGGCGCTCATCGAGGAAACGGGGGTGCGCAACTCATCCCTGCAGGGCGCCTACTTCATCCTCGCGGCGCGCGCGCTCGGCCTCGACACCGGCGCGATGTCGGGCTTCGACAAGGCGGGCGTCGACGCCGCCTTCTTCCCCGAAGGCAAGGTCAAGTCCAACTTCCTTATCAACATCGGTTACGGCGATCCCGCAGGGCTGTTCGAGCGCTTGCCGCGCCTCGACTTCGACGAGTACGCGCGGATCGACTGACCCGCCCTCCGTCATCCCCCGCATATTGGCTGTCCTGCCGGCTGCGGGGGGTGACACGGCCTGCGCTTCGTATCATACATGACGATGAAGAACGATTGATACGACAGGCAGGGGAAGGGTTTGCGGATACTGGCCATCGATACGGCGCTCGGCGCGTGCGCCGCCTGCGTGATCGATACGCAGGCGCCGCCGGCAGATGACGTCAGCACCACCGATCCCTTCTCCCGCGACGTTCTGGCGATCGAATCGCTGCTGATCGACCGTGGCCATGCGGAAGCGTTGCTGCCGCTCGTCGAACGGGTGGTTGCCCGTTCCGTCGCGTCGCAAGGCGGCACGGCACAGGAAGGTTTCGCCGCGCTCGACCGCGTCGCGGTGACCATCGGTCCGGGCAGTTTCACGGGGCTCCGGGTGGGCATCGCCGCAGCGCGCGCCATCGGCCTCGCCGCCGATATTCCGGCGGTGGGCGTTTCCACCCTCGCCGCATGCCTCGCGCCACTCGTGCTGACCGCCGATCCGCGCCAGCCGGTGCTGGCCGCCGCCATCGATGCCCGCCACGGCGCCATCTATTTTCAGGCAAGCGTTCCCGGCGGGCGGGTGATCGTCCCGGCCCGCCATATCTCGATCAGGGAGGCCGCGCGCCTGCTCGGCACGGGCGCGGTAACGCTCGCCGGTCCGGCGGCCGAACTGCTCGCCGCCGAGGCGAAGGCAGTCGGCCTCGATACGCGGGTGGCCGATTCGGCGCCCGCGCCGGATATCCGCTGGGTTGCGCGGCTGGGCATGGCCGCCGATGCGCGCACCGCCCTGCCACAGCCGCTCTATCTGCGCGGCGCGGACGCAAAACCCCAGGACAAGGCGCGCCTCCCGCGCCAGTGACCCTTCCCGGCGATGCCCGATCCGACCGTGAGTGCTATGTTCCGTGACCTGTTCACCTTCCACCGCGCCCCGCCGCATGTCGCCCCGTTGATCACCGGCCACGCCGTTCCGGCATCCGCCATCCACGCCGCGTGCTTCGCGCGGGCGTGGGATGCGCTGGAGCTGGAACGCATGATCGCCAGCGCGGCCCACTTCGCGGATGGCGTTTTCGCGGGCGGCATCTTTCCGGAAGGCGGCGCGCCGCTGCTCGGTTTCGCGCTGTCCCGGATCGTCGTCGACGAGGCTGAAATCCTGACGGTCGCCATGACCCCCGACGCGCGCGGACAGGGCGCCGGCCGGCTGCTGCTGATGCATCACCTCGACAGGCTGGCACAGTTCGGCGCGCGCACGGTGTTTCTGGAGGTTGACGAGGGCAACGCTGCCGCACGCGCGCTCTACCGCCGCGCCGGCTTCGTCGATATCGGCCGCCGCCCGGGCTATTACCCCGGGCTGGACGGCAGCCGCGCCACGGCCATCACCATGCGCGCCCAGTTGGATTAACGTATCGTTTCCTGTAGACTCTGCATGCGGGAAATCCTGTTCCCGCATGGTTTTGCGTTCGGCTGTCGCCCAACAACGATATTGCGGAGAAATGCGATGTCCCCCCTCCCCAAAACGGTCGCCGACGAGAAGAAGCAGGCGGCGGGCCCCGGCGGGACGGACAAGCGCCTCAACGAGAAGAACGTCATCGAGCGCTTGTGCAGCACCAGCGGCCTGCGCATGACGGGCCAGCGGCGCGTCATCGCCAAGGTCATCGCGGAAGCCGACGACCATCCCGACGTGGTCGAGTTGCACCGCCGCGCCACGGTCGTGGACGAGAACATCTCGCTGTCGACCGTCTACCGCACTGTCAAGCTGTTCGAGGATCAGGGCATCATCGAGCGCCACCAGTTCGGCGACGGTCGTGCCCGCTACGAAAGCGCGCCAGCCGTCCATCACGACCACCTCATCGACATGAACACCGGCGCGGTGATCGAATTCCACTCCGACGAGATCGAGGCGTTGCAGGCGGAGATCGCCCGCAAGCTCGGCTACCGGCTGGTGCATCACCGGCTGGAGCTTTACGCGCTTCCAATCGACGACAAGTCTAAATAACGGGTATCCAGCCTTGAGCAGCCTGCGTTTCTACAGCCGCATTGCGGTGCTGGTTCCCGTGACGCTCGTCGGCATCCCGCTGCAGTGGCTGGCGGTGCGCCTCGACGGGCCGGGACGGCGCGCCATTCCGCTACTTTATCACCGCATCGTCTGCGCCACGCTCGGCATCCGGCGCATCGTCCACGGCGAGCCGCCGCGCGGCAAGGCGGCACTGATTCTCTCTAATCACGTCTCATGGCTCGACATCTGCGTGCTGTCGGCGCTCACGCCGCTGTCGTTCATCGCCAAGGCGGAAGTGGGCACCTGGCCGATGGTGGGCCTGCTGGCGCGGCTGCAGCGCACCGTCTTCATCGATCGCGCACGCCGCACGGATACGGCGCGCACCAACGACGCCGTGGCGCAGCGCCTGCGCGCCGGCGATCGCATCGTGCTATTCGCGGAGGGCACTACCGGCGACGGCACGCGCGTGCTGCCCTTCCGTTCCGCGCTGGTGGGCGCGGCGCGGGAGGCGCTGGCCGGCGCGGACAGCGGGCTCGACGTCGTACTGCAACCGCTCGCCATCACTTATGTCAGGCGCGACGGTCTGCCGCTGCAACGGGCCGACAAGCCCGCCATCGCCTGGCACGGCGACATGGAACTCGCGCCCCACCTCAAGGGCATCCTCTCCGGCGGTCCCATCGATGTGCAACTGACATGGGGCACGCCCATTCCCTTCGCCGCCGGCACCGACCGCAAGCAGGCAACCCGCGCCGCCGAAGAGGAGGTGCGCGAGAAGGTGCGCGAGGCGCTCGCCATCGGCGGCAAGATCGGACCTCAATAGTCGGCTACATAAAAAGGTAGACGGCTACATGAAACTGTATGGGTCGACGTCCACTGCCACCCTGAGCTTCGCCGGGTGCCTGGGCGCGCGCTCCAGCCAGTCGCGCAGGTACGCCTGCAGATCGACCGTCCGCGCCGTCCGCACCAGAAGCCGGAAGCGATAGCGGCCGCGTATCATGGCAAGCGGCGCTTCTGCAGGACCGAGCACGACGACATGGGCTGGCGCCTGGGCCATGCGCGCCAGCGCCCGGGCGTAGTTTTCCGCCTCCGCCCGGTCAGGGCCGGAGACGATGATGCCCGCGAGCCGCCCGAATGGCGGCAGGCCCGCTTCCTCCCGCACGGCGATTTCCTCGGCATAAAAGCGCGCCACGTCGCCGGAGAGGATGGCGCGCAGCACGGGATGGTCGGGCTGCATCGTCTGGATCAGCGCCCGGCCGGGCCTGTCGCCGCGCCCGGCGCGGCCCGTCACCTGCTGCATGAGCTGGAACGTACGCTCGGACGCGCGCGGATCGCCGTTCGCCAGGCCGACATCCGCATCGATGACGCCCACCAGCGTCAGGCCGGGAAAGTTATGGCCCTTGGCGACGAGCTGCGTGCCGATGACGATGTCGACCTCGCCGTCGGCAACCGCCTGCAGCTCCGCGCGAATGCGCTCGGCACCGCCGGGCGAATCGCTGGAGAGCACGATGGCGCGCCTGTCCGGAAACACCTCCGCCACCTCCTCCGCGAGGCGTTCGACACCGGGGCCGCAGGCGGCGAGCGTATCCGCCTCGCCGCAGGCGGGGCAGACATCGGGCCGACGCTCGACATGCCCGCAGTGGTGGCAGACGAGCGCGCGGCGGAAACGGTGGTCCACCAGCCATGCCGAGCAATTGGGGCACTGGAAGCGGTGGCCGCAGTGGCGGCACAACGTGAGCGGCGCATAGCCCCGCCGGTTGAGGAACAACAGCGCCTGCTCGCCCGCCTCCAGCGTCTCGTTGACGGCGACGACGAGCGGCGGCGATATCCAGCGCCCCCGCTCCGCCGGATGGCGGCGCAGGTCGACGGCTCGGATTTCCGGCAGCGTCCGCCCGCCGAAGCGCTCAGGCAGCAGCAGATGCCTGTAACGTCCCCGGTCGGCATTGACCTTGCTTTCGATGGACGGCGTCGCGGAGGCGAGCACCACGGACGCCTGCTCGAAGCGCCCGCGCACCACCGCCATGTCGCGGGCGTGATAGATGACGCCATCGTCCTGCTTGTAGGCGCCCTCGTGCTCCTCGTCGACCACGATCAGCGCCAGATCGCGAAACGGCATGAACAGCGCCGACCGCGCCCCCGCCACGACGCGCACCGTGCCATCCGCCGTGCCGGCGTGGATGCGCGCGCGCTTGCGGCCCGTCACGCCGGAATGCCATTCGGCGGGTTTGGCGCCGAAGCGCGCCTCGAACCGCGCCAGAAACTGTGAGGTGAGCGCGATTTCCGGCATCAGGATCAGTGCCTGCCGCCCCGCCCGCAGCGCTTCGGCCACCGCTTCGAAGTACACTTCCGTCTTGCCCGAGCCTGTGACGCCCTCGACGAGCGTCACCGAAAATGCCGCCTCCCGCACGGCGGCGCGCAGCGCCTCCGCCGCCGCACGCTGGACATCGGACAACTTCGCCCGCGCGAAATCGGGATCGGGCGGCAGCACCACCGGCATTGGCGGCAGTGGCACAGTCTCCAGCGTGCCCTCGTCGATGAGCCCATCGATGACGGTCGTCGACACGCCAGCCTCGCGGGCGAGGTCTCGCTTCAGGAAGACGTGTCCGTTCATCGCCGCCGCCAGCACCCGCGCGCGCGCCGGTGTCATACGTGCGGGCGAATCGCCTGCACGCCGCACGCCGATGCGCGGTGGCTCCAGCAGGCGGGCGTTATCCTCGCCACCCCCCTCCGGCACGCGCAGCGCGAGCCGCATCGCAAGGCCGCGCGGGGCGAGCGTATACCAGGCAATCCAGTCGATGAATGCGCGCATCCGCTCGCTATAGGGCGGCACGTCGATGCGCCCGATCACCCGCTTGAGGCCTCCCGCGCCCTCGCCCGCTTCCGCATGCGCAGTCCAGACGACGCCAACTGTCTCGCGCTTGCCGAGCGGCACGCGCACCACGTCCCCGGCGTCCAGCGCCATGCCTTCCGGCACGGCATAGGAATAGGCCTTGTCGAGCGCCACCGGCAGCAGGACGTCGACGGTCCGCGGGCAGTTGGAAACCGGATCGGGCGGGACAGGATGAATCATGGTAACGGGATACGCGATTCCGCGCCGGCGCGGAACAGGCACGCGGCGCGCCATTTACCCGCGATTAGCGCCGCGCCCGTATCATTTCCGCATGAGCAACGTCGCCGCCCTCTCCTTCCCCCTGTCTCCCGACGTGCAGGCGGCCCTGGCCGAATGGCTGCGGCACCTCGGATCGGAGCGCCGCCTCTCGCCGAGAACGCTGGTGGCCTACGAGCGCGATACACGCCAGTTTCTCGCTTTCCTTGCCACCCATCGCGGCGAACCGCCCGCGCTTGCCGGCCTCGCCGACCTCACGCCCGCGGACCTGCGCGCCTTTCTCTCGGAGCGCCGTCAGCATGAGATCGGCAACCGCACGCTCATGCGCCAGCTCGCCGGGCTGCGCTCCTTCGCCCGGTTTCTGGAGCGCACCGAGCGCGGCGAGGCGGCCGCCTTCACCACCGTGCGCGGCCCGCGCATCACCCGCACGCTGCCGAAACCGCTGCCCGTAAACGCCGCGCGCGCCGTGACCGACGCGGACCTGCGCGCCGGCGAAGACAAGCCTCAATGGGTGTTGATGCGCGATGCCGCCGTGCTGTCGCTGCTCTACGGCTGCGGGCTACGCATCGGCGAGGCGCTGTCGATCCCCCGCAAGGACGCGCCCATCGATGGCCGCGACAGCGTCACCGTCGTCGGCAAGGGCAACAAGATGCGTTCCGTCCCCGTACTGCCACAAGTGAGCCGCGCGATCGCCGACTATCTCGCGCTCTGCCCCTATCCGCTCCCGCCGGACGAGCCGATGTTCAGGGGCGCGAAGGGCGGCCCCCTGTCGCCGCGAATCGTGCAACTCGCCATGCAGACGCTGCGGGGCGCGCTCGGCCTGCCTGCCAGCGCCACACCGCACGCTTTGCGCCATTCCTTCGCCACGCATCTGCTGGGCCGCGGCGGCGACCTGCGCGCCATTCAGGAACTGCTCGGCCACGCCTCGTTGTCCACGACGCAGGGCTACACGAAAGTAGACGCCGCCCGGCTGATGGCAGCTTTCGACGCGGCCCATCCCCGCGCACGGGCGCGGTAAAGCGCGCTCCAATCCAACAGACTGATTTTAGCGATGAAAATTTGTTCAATATCAAAGAATTAGATCATTACATCGTCTCTATGAAACGACGTAACGATCCAGATGTTTAGGCCGACGCCGATCCGATCAGCTCGCGAACGAGGAAATGCCGCCGTGCGCGGCGGACCACTCGGCCGGCTTGTTGAGGAAGGCCTCGACCGCCGCCAGCACGCCCGGATCGAAATGACCGCTCTCCTTCGCCGCCGCCAGCACATCCCACCACGTGGTCAGGTAATGCAGCTTGACGTTGAGCTTCTCCATCACCTCGCGGCTGTGCGGGAAGATGTCGTAGAAGAACAGCACGAAGCAATGGTCGACCTGGGCGCCCGCCGTGCGCAGCGCCTCGGCGAAGTTCACCTTGCTGCGCCCGTCCGTCGCCAAATCTTCAACGAGGAGCGTGCGCGCACCGACATGTACCTCGCCCTCGATCTGGGCGTTGCGGCCGAAGCCCTTGGGCTTCTTGCGGATATACTGCATCGGCAGTTCGAGCCGGTCTGCGATCCACGCCGCGAAGGGAATGCCCGCTGTCTCGCCGCCGGCGACGATGTCGATCGATTCGTAACCGATCTCCCGCACGATGGTGGAGGCGGCGAAATCGATCAGCGACGAGCGCAGGCGCGGATAGGAGATGATCTTGCGGCAGTCGATGTAGACCGGGCTGGCCCAGCCGGAGGTGAAGATGTAGGGCGTCTCGGCGTTGAAATGCACCGCCTTGATTTCAAGCAGCATCCGCGCGGCCTGGCGCGCGATGAGTTCGCGATCGATGGGAGGCGGCAAGGTGGTCATGGGGGTCTCCTGAAGGCGTCGCCCGCTGGCGCGGCTGAATCGGTCAAGAGCCTTCAATCACGACCCGGCCCGTTCGGCAAGAATGTTTTATGGCGGGACGGAGCGTGTCAGGATGCCTGCCACCAGGTCACCGCCTCGTCGAGGTCGGGACGGGGACGGTCCTTCTGCTTTTCGCTCCCGGTGCCGATGTGGATAAAGCCGGCAACGCGCTCGTCAGTCGCGATGCCGAGGACGCCCTTGGCCGCCTCGTTGTAGGCCGGCCATCCCGTCAGCCACACGCCGTCGAATCCGGCGAGCGTCGCCGCCGTCAGCAAATTCATGCAGACCGCGCCGGCCGAAAGAATCTGTTCCCATTCGGGTTTGCGCGCCTGCGGGTCCGCCCGGCTGACAACGACGATCGTCACCGGCGCCGCAGCAAAGGTGCCGGCAATCTTCTCAGCCTGCTTGTCCCGCCTGTCATCGTCCTCCTCAGGATTTTCCGACACGTAGAGCCGCGCCAGCCGCTCGCTCGCCTCGCGCTTGGCCGCGCCCTCCAGGACGATGAGCCGCCACGGTTCCAGCTTGCCGTGATCGGGAACGCGCAGCGCAATCGCCAGCAGACGCCGCAGCAGCGCGGCATCCGGCCCCGGCGCGCCGAGTTCGAGCGGCGCCGCCGAGCGGCGGCGCTCCAGCCTCTTCAACCGCTTGTCGACCTGTGCCTCATCCACCATCGCCGCCTCCCTCATTTGTCCGCATCAACCATAGCCGACGGCGGAAGAGAGTAAATAGCTGATATCTCTTTATATTCGCACGAAACAAGGGCAGTCCGGCCAATAAAAAAGGCGGCTTGCGCCGCCTTTCAGCACCCGGAACCGCTCCGGCTTCAACGGCTGGCGGCAGCCCGCAGGTCGCGAAGCTGCACCACTTTCTCGGACGCAGCCTGCTTGTCCTCGAAAGTCTTGGCGTCGCGCACGTCCTCTTCCGCGTCCCGGATTTGGCTGTCGACGAAGGCCGTATCGATCTCCTCGACCGGAATGGCGTATTCCGCAAGCACGGTGAGGCCAGCAGGGTTCACGTCGGCGAAGCCGCCGCGCACGAACAGACGCCGGATGTTCTGGTTCGCGTCCCGAATCTGGACGACGCCGGGCTTCAGCACCGCCATCAGGGGTGCATGCGCAGCCAGCACCGTCATCTCGCCATCGACGGACGGAACCGTGGCGCTTTCGGCCTGGCCCGCGAACAACAATTTCTCAGGCGAGACCAGCTCGACATGAAAGGTAGCCATGACGGTACTCCCGACCTCTCTTCAGCCTGCGGGGCGCTTCACCGCCCCGCCCTTTTCATCGCGTCACGCGGCTTCGGCGGAGAGCTTCTGCGCCTTCTCGACAGCCTGCTCAATGGTACCCACCATGTAGAACGCCGCTTCCGGCAGGTGGTCGTACTTGCCTTCCACCAGCCCCTTGAAGCCCTTGATGGTGTCTTCAAGACCGACCAGCGTGCCGGGCGAACCGGTGAACACTTCGGCAACGTGGAACGGCTGCGAAAGGAAGCGCTCGATCTTGCGGGCGCGGGACACCGTCAACTTGTCGTCTTCCGACAGCTCGTCCATACCAAGGATGGCGATGATGTCCTGCAGGGCCTTGTAGCGCTGCAGCACCTGTTGCACCGAGCGGGCAACGCCGTAGTGCTCGTCGCCGACGACGAGCGGCGACAGGATGCGCGACGTGGAGTCGAGCGGGTCGACGGCCGGGTAGATGCCCTTTTCCGCGATGGCGCGCGACAGCACGGTGGTGGCATCAAGGTGCGCGAAGGACGTGGCCGGTGCCGGGTCGGTCAGGTCGTCGGCGGGCACGTAGATGGCCTGCACCGAGGTGATCGAGCCCTTGGTGGTCGTGGTGATGCGCTCCTGCAGCGCGCCCATGTCGGTGGCGAGCGTCGGCTGGTAACCCACTGCGGAGGGGATACGGCCGAGAAGCGCCGACACTTCCGAACCCGCCTGCGTGAAGCGGAAGATGTTGTCGACGAAGAAGAGCACGTCCTGGCCCTGATCGCGGAAATGCTCGGCGACGGTAAGGCCGGTCAGCGCCACGCGGGCACGCGCACCCGGCGGTTCGTTCATCTGGCCGTAAACCAGCGCGCACTTGGAGCCGGCGGCAGAGCCGTTGTTCTCCTTGGGATCGACATTCACCTTCGATTCGATCATCTCGTGGTAAAGGTCGTTGCCCTCGCGGGTGCGCTCGCCGACACCGGCGAAGACCGAGAAGCCGCCGTGCGCCTTCGCGATGTTGTTGATCAGTTCCTGGATGAGCACCGTCTTGCCGACGCCCGCGCCGCCGAACAGGCCGACCTTGCCGCCGCGCGCATAGGGGGCGAGCAGGTCGATGACCTTGATGCCGGTAACAAGGATCTGAGATTCCGTGGACTGCTCAGCATAGCTCGGCGCCGGCTGGTGGATGGCGCGGATGTCCTCGGCCTCGACCGGACCGGCTTCGTCCACCGGCTCACCGATGACGTTGAGGATGCGTCCGAGCGTCGCGTTGCCGACAGGCACCTTGATCGGCGCGCCCGTGTCGGTGACGTCCTGTCCGCGCACCAGCCCCTCGGTCGTGTCCATGGCGATGGTGCGCACGGTGTTCTCGCCGAGCTGCTGCGCCACTTCGAGCACCAGCCTGTGGCCGCGGTTCGTGGTCTCCAGCGCGTTCAGGATCTCGGGCAGCTGCCCGTCGAACTGCACGTCGACAACAGCACCGATCACCTGCGTGATGCGGCCAGTACTCTTAGCCGGGGAAACATTAGTCATGGTGCTGCTCCGTCCGAGGCCGTCCGAGCCTCTCATTCATCCTACACCTGGCGCCGGCCACTGCTGGCCGCACCCTTCCCGATATCGTCGGCGCCGCAAGGCGCCCTCCCGTGCGCCGCGTCAGATCGCCTCTGCGCCCGAGATAATCTCGATCAGTTCCTTGGTGATCATCGCCTGACGTGACCGGTTGTAAATCAGCGTCTGCTTCTTGATCATTTCGCCGGCGTTGCGCGTCGCGTTGTCCATCGCCGACATGCGCGCGCCCTGCTCGGAAGCGGCGTTCTCCAGCAGCGCCCGGAAAACCTGCACCGACACGTTGCGCGGCAAAAGCGTCTCGAGGATTTCCTCCTCGTTCGGCTCATAGGAGTAGACCGCATCCGCCACCGCATCGTCCGGACGCTCCGGCAGCACGGCCGGAATAAGCTGCTGCGCCGTCGGAATCTGCGAGATCACCGAACGGAACTCCGAGTAGAACAACGTGGCTACATCGAAGTCACCCGCCTCGAAAGCCGCGATGATCTTCTTGCCGAGCCGGTCCGCGACATCGAATGTCAGCGTCTTGACGTCGCGCAGATCCACGGTTTCGATGATGTAGTCCGCGTACTGGCGGCGCAGGGCCTCGTAGCCCTTCTTGCCGATGGTGATGATCTTCACCGTCTTGCCCTGCGAGAGCAGGGACTGGATGTGCTCGCGCGCCAGACGAACGATCGACGAGTTGAAACCGCCGCAAAGACCGCGCTCGGCGGTGGCAATGATCAGCAGGTGCGTGTCGTCCTTGCCCGTGCCGGCGATCAGCGGCGGCGCGCCATCGCCCGGCCCGATGCTCTGAGCCAGATTGGCCAGAACGCGGTCGATGCGCTGGGCGAAGGGACGCGCGGCCTCGGCCGCGAGCTGGGCGCGGCGAAGCTTCGCCGCGGCCACCATCTGCATGGCCTTGGTGATCTTCTGCGTCGCCTTCACGGAGGCGATGCGGTTGCGCAGGTCCTTCAAGCTCGGCATGGTTGACGCCTATCTCCTCGCGGGGAGCGTGACCCTGTCACGCTCCTTCCCGATCCATACCCGATCCGGTCAGCTGAACGACCGGACGAACTCCTCGATCGCAGCCTTGAGCTTGGCGGCCGTCTCGTTCGACAGGTCCTTGGTCACGCGGATATCCTCAAGGATGTCGGCGTGGCTGGAACGGACGAACGCGAGCAGGCCGTTCTCGAACTCACGGACCTTCGCGACCGGGATGACGTCGAGATAGCCGTTGACGCCGGCGTAGATCACGACCACCTGCTCTTCGTTCTTCAGCGGCGAGAACTGCGACTGCTTCAGCAGTTCCGTCAGGCGCGCACCGCGGTTCAGCAGACGCTGGGTGGCGGCGTCGAGGTCCGAGCCGAACTGCGCGAACGCAGCCATTTCGCGATACTGGGCAAGCTCGCCCTTGATCTTGCCGGCAACCTTCTTCATCGCCTTCGTCTGGGCGGAGGAGCCCACGCGCGACACCGAGAGGCCGACGTTCACCGCCGGGCGCACGCCCTGGTAGAACAGGTCCGTCTCAAGGAAGATCTGGCCGTCCGTGATCGAGATCACGTTGGTGGGGATATAGGCCGAGACGTCGTTGGCCTGCGTCTCGATGATGGGCAGCGCGGTCAGCGAGCCGAGGCCGTTGTCCTCGTTCAGCTTCGCGGCGCGCTCCAGCAGGCGGGAGTGCAGATAGAACACGTCGCCAGGATAGGCTTCGCGGCCCGGCGGGCGGCGCAGCAGCAGCGACATCTGGCGGTAGGCCACAGCCTGCTTCGACAGATCGTCATACACGATCACCGCGTGCAGGCCGTTGTCGCGGAAGTACTCGCCGATGGCGCAGCCAGCGAACGGCGCGATGTACTGCATCGGCGCGGGGTCCGAGGCCGTGGCGGCGACGATAATCGAATATTCGAGCGCGCCCTGCTCTTCCAGCACCTTCACGAACTGCGCGACGGTGGAGCGCTTCTGGCCCACGGCGACGTAGACGCAGTAAAGCTTCGCCTTCTCGTCGTCGCCCTGGTTGAGCGGCTTCTGGTTGAGGATCGTGTCGAGCGCGATCGCGGTCTTGCCCGTCTGGCGGTCGCCGATGATCAGCTCACGCTGGCCGCGGCCGATCGGGATCAGCGCGTCGATGGCCTTGAGGCCCGTCGCCATGGGCTCGTGCACCGACTTGCGCGGAATGATGCCCGGAGCCTTGACGTCCACCTGGCGACGCTCCGTCGCCTGGATCGGCCCCTTGCCGTCGATGGGATTGCCAAGTGCGTCCACGACGCGGCCGAGCAGGCCGGGGCCCACCGGCACGTCCACGATGGACTTGGTGCGCTTGACCGTCTCGCCCTCGGTGATATCGCGGTCGCTACCGAACACCACGATGCCGACGTTGTCGCTCTCGAGGTTGAGCGCCATGCCGCGCACACCCGATTCGAACTCCACCATCTCGCCGGCCTGGACCTGATCCAGACCATAAACGCGGGCGATACCGTCGCCCACCGAGAGAACTTGGCCGACCTCGGTTACTTCGGCCTCTTGACCGAAGTTCTTGATCTGCTCCTTGAGAATTGCGGAAATTTCCGCGGCGCGGATGCTCATCAGCCGACCTCTTTCAACGCGAGACGGATAGAATTAAGTTTGTAGCGCAGGCTCGCGTCGACCATGCGACTGCCGAGCTTGACAACGAGACCGCCGAGGATGGCGGGGTCGACCCGGACGTCGAGAACGATCTCGCCGCCGTTCGCGGCACTCTTGAGCGCCGTCTTTATGTCCTCAAGCACCTTGGCGGAAGGTTCCTCGGCCACCGTCACCTCGGCGCGGACGATGCCGCGGCTTTCAGCGACCAGCGCCTTGTAGGCCTTGATGATCTCGTGGATCAGGAACAGGCGGCGCTTCGAGGCCACCAGCCGGATGAACTTGCCGGCCCAGCCGCCGATGCCCGCCTTTTCCAGCACGGCGGTGATGGCGTTGAGCTGCTGCTCGGCCGTGAACACCGGCACCCGCACGAGGCGCGCAAGATCGGCGCTCTCGGCGATGAGCGCCTCGAACCGATCGAGATCCGCGCTGATGGAATCGACGCTATTGGCTTCAACCGCCAGTTCGAAAAGCGCGGTGGCATAGCGTCCCGCGACGCCGGAAACGATCGATCCGCCTTGTGACACGGGCCTCTCTCCGGGGTTATTGAGCAGGTATGACGCCAGTGGCCACATTCGGCCGTATCATACCAACCCGATTGCATAACTCTGTGATGAGAACGGGAACGCGGTCCGCATTCCCATCGGTTTGGGTGCCCTAACATAGGCTTGAGCGCCGCGCAACCCGGCATGTCACAATCCCGCCGTCACGTTGCACGGGCGCCACGCCCGGCCAGGAGCGAGCCCTGCGCGGGCTGCATGGAGGGGCCGGTCGACGTCCGGAGTCATGCAGGATAACTGCGTTCGCCGAAGATGGCGCTGCCCACGCGGACATGGGTGGCGCCCAGCATGACGGCCTGTTCGAAGTCCCCGCTCATGCCCATCGACAACCCCCTGATATCGTTCCGCTTCGCGATCTTGCGCAGCAGCGCGAAGTGGGGAGACGGCGGTTCGCCGGCGGGTGGAATGCACATGAGCCCTTCGATCGCCAGCCCGTGCTCCTCGCGGCATTCGCGGATGAATGCATCGGCGATCTGCGGCGCCACGCCGGCCTTCTGCGGCTCCTCGCCGGTGTTCACCTGGATGAACAACAGCGGCATTTGCGCGGCGCCGACGCGCGCCTGCTCGCGGGCGAGTTCCCGCGCCAGCGAGGGACGGTCGAGCGAGTGGATGGCGTCGAACAGGGCGACGGCCTCGCGCGCCTTGTTGGTCTGCAGCGGCCCGATCAGGTGCAACCGCACCGCAGGAAATTCCTCTTTCAGCGCGGGCCACTTGGCCTTCGCCTCCTGCACCCTGTTCTCGCCGAAATCCCGCTGTCCGGCCTCCAGCACAGGCCGAATCGCCTCTACGTCGAAGGTCTTCGAGACCGCGATCAGCGTGACCTCGCCGGGCTCTCGCCCTTCCTCGCGCGCCGTGCGCGCGACGGCGGCGCGCACGGCCGCGAGGCGCGCGGCGGCATTGTCCCCGTTTTCGGATGTCGGCCCCATAACCTTCCCGCCTTTCCCCATTCCGGCAGCCGTTTCGCACCCACCGCGCCGGAGAGCACGTTGACGGCCAGTCCCATTCGTGCCCTAAGTCCTGCAAAATGCGCAGCGTCCGACCGGCCGGGACGGCCTGCTGCGCTCTCCCGCCGGCCCGACGGCCGACAATGATTTGCGACAGCGGATTCCAGATAGCAAGACCATGAGTGCGGACCCAGTCAATACGGAACGGTACAACCCCAAGGACGTCGAACCCCGGTGGCGCGCGGCGTGGGAGGCGAAGCAGCTTTTCAACACCCGCAACGATGATTCGCGCCCGCCCTACTACGTGCTTGAGATGTTTCCGTACCCTTCCGGCCGCATCCACATGGGCCACGTGCGCAACTATGCGATGGGCGACGTCGTGGCGCGCTACAAGCGGGCGAAGGGCTTCAGCGTGCTGCACCCCATGGGCTGGGACGCTTTCGGCATGCCGGCCGAGAACGCCGCCATGGAACGCAAGGTCCACCCGGCGCAATGGACCTATGCCAACATCGCCGCGATGCGCAAGCAACTGCAGTCGATGGGGCTGTCGCTCGACTGGAACCGCGAGTTCGCCACCTGCGACCCGTCCTATTACAGGCACCAGCAGAAGCTGTTCCTCGATTTTCTGAAGGCCGGCCTCGTCGACCGCAAGACGTCCAAGGTCAACTGGGACCCGGTCGACCATACGGTGCTCGCCAACGAGCAGGTCATCGACGGACGCGGCTGGCGCTCCGGCGCGCCTGTCGAGCAGCGGGAACTGACGCAGTGGTTCCTGAAGATCACCGACTTCGCGCAGGATCTGCACGACGCGCTCGACACGCTCGACCGCTGGCCGGAAAAGGTGCGCACCATGCAGCGCAACTGGATCGGCCGTTCCGAGGGCCTGCTGCTGCGATTCGCGCTGGACGCCGCAAGCGTTTCGCGGGAGCCGGCGGCAGAAGGCTTTTCCGAGGTCGAGGTCTATACCACCCGCCCGGACACGATCTTCGGCGCGCGCTTCCTCGCCATCTCGGCCGACCATCCGCTGGCGAAGCGCCTCGCGGAGGGCAACGCCGCGCTGACCGCCTTCATCGACGAGTGCCACCGCACCGGCACGGCCGCCGAAGTGCTGGAAAAGGCGGAAAAGAAAGGCTTCGACACCGGCCTGTCCGTGCTGCATCCCTTTGATCCCGCGTGGACGCTGCCGGTTTACGTCGCCAATTTCGTGCTCATGGACTACGGCACGGGCGCCGTGTTCGGCTGCCCCGCGCACGACCAGCGCGACCTCGACTTCGCGAACGCCTACGGCCTCGGCAACACGCCCGTCGTCTGCCCGCCCGGGACCGATCTGTCGACGCTCGCGATTACCGACACCGCCTTCACGGACGACGGCGTACTGGTCAACTCGCGCTTCCTCGACGGCCTGAGCATCGCCGAGGCCAAGGAGGAGGTTGCCTCCCGCCTGGAGAGGGAACAGTACGACGGCCGGCCCGTCGCACAGCGCAAGGTGAACTTCCGCCTGCGCGACTGGGGCATCTCCCGCCAGCGCTACTGGGGCTGCCCGATCCCGATCATCCATTGCGGAAGCTGCGGCCCGGTGCCGGTTCCCGAAACGGATCTGCCCGTGAAGCTGCCGGACGACGTCACGTTCGACGTGCCGGGCAATCCGCTGGACCGTCATGAGGCGTGGAAGCAGGTTCCCTGCCCGCAATGCGGCGGCGCGGCGCGGCGCGAGACGGACACGATGGACACGTTCGTCGATTCGTCGTGGTACTTCGCCCGCTTCACCGATCCGAAGAACGAGACCGCACCGACGACCCCGAAGATCGCTGACCACTGGCTGCCGGTGGACCAGTATATCGGCGGCATCGAGCACGCGATCCTGCATCTGCTCTATTCGCGCTTCTTCAGCCGGGCGATGTCGGTCACGGGCCACCTGAATGTGAAGGAGCCGTTCGCCGGCCTGTTCACGCAGGGCATGGTGGTGCACGAGACCTACCGCGATGCCGGCAAGACGTGGGTGGAACCCGCGCAGGTGCGCTTCGAGACGGGAGACGAAGACAGCCGGCTGGCGTTCCACATCACGACCGGCGAGCCGATCGAGATCGGCGCGGTCGAGAAGATGTCGAAGTCGAAGAAGAACGTCATCGACCCGGACGAGATCATCGATACCTTCGGCGCCGATACGGCACGCTGGTTCATGCTCTCCGATTCGCCGCCCGAGCGCGACTTCATCTGGACGGAGGAAGGCGTTCAGGGTGCTTACCGCTTCGTACAGCGGCTGTGGCGCCTTGTGCAGGAGACGGCGGGCCTTGCCGTGGCGGCGGGCGTTGCAGACGAGGCGGAGGCGCTGGCGCTGCGCAAGGCCGCGCACCGCACGGTGATCGGCGTGGAGGACAATATCGAGCGCCTGCGGTTCAACCGCGCCGTGGCACAGATCTACGAACTCGCCAATGCCCTGCAGGACGCGCTGGTGCCGGCCCGCAAGAACGGCGCGGGCGCCGCGCTGGTGGAAGCGGCGCGGGAGGCCGCCACCTTCCTCACACAGATTTCCGCGCCGATGATGCCGCACCTCGCCGAGGAATGCTGGGCCGCGCTCGGCCATGCCGATCTTGTGGCCGAGGCGCCGTGGCCGGTCGCGGATCGTGCATTGACGGTGGAGGATGTGATATCCTTGCCGGTGCAGGTCAACGGCAAGAAGCGCACCGACATCGAGGTGGCGCGCGATGCCGACCAGGCCACCATCGAGGCAGCCGTTCTCGCTCTCGAAGCCGTGCAGAAGGCGACCGAGGGACGTGCGGTCCGCAAGGTCATCATCGTCCCGCAGAGGATCATCAATGTCGTCGTCTGACACGTTCCGCCCGGCCTTGCGCCCGCTCGTCCGCGTCGCCGTCGCGATGCTCGCAGTCGCCCTGCTCGGCGGCTGCTTCCGGCCTCTGTATGGCGTATCGGCCAACGGGCCGTCCGTGCAGGAGCAACTGGCGGCGATCGAGCTTGCCACCGTCGATCCGGGCAACCGCGATCACAACAGGCTTGCCTATTACCTGCAGAGCGAGCTGGGCTACCGCCTTACCGGCGGCTCACCGGACGCGGCAACGAAGCGCTTCCGGCTGGAGGCGAAGGTGTCCGAATCGGTCTCCTCCACCATCGTCAATACCTCGACCGGCAACGCGGAGGCGGCGCTGCTGACGGGCACGGCCGAGTTCAAGCTCCTGCCGGCCGGCGGCGGCGATCCCGTCATGTCCGCCACGGCAGTGGCCTCCTCCGCCTATGACCGCACGCCCCAGCGCTTCGCCTCGCTGCGCGCCGCCCGCGACGCGCAGATCAGGGTGGCGAAGGCGCTCGCCGACCAGATCCATACGCGCCTCGCCGCCAAATTCGCATCGGGTGCGATTCCAGCCGGACGATAGACGCCATGGTCGCGGTCAAGGCGGGAGATGTCGAGCGGGTGCTGGCGAAGCCGGACCCGAAAGCCGTTGTGTTCCTCATCTACGGCCCCGACACCGGCCTCGTTTCCGAACGCGCGCGGCGCCTCACCGAGGCGGCGGTCGACGATGCGGCCGATCCGTTCCAGATGGTGCGCCTCGAAGGCGACGACGTCGCCGCCGATCCCCTGCGGCTTGCGGACGAGGCCAACACCATCGGGCTGTTCGGCGGAAAACGCGCGATCCGCGTCAGCGCGACATCGCGCAATCTCACGCCTGCGCTCGCGCCGCTGCTGGCCGCGCCGCCGCAGGACGCCGTGGTGGTGGTGGAGGCGGGCGACCTGCCGCGCTCCTCGCCGCTGCGCGCCGCATGCGAACGTTCGGCCGTCGCCCTCGCCATTCCATGCTACGCGGACGGGGCGCGCGACATTGCCGGGCTCGTCGATGCCGCCATGCGCGACCACGGCCTGGGCATCGAGGCCGACGCGCGGCAGACGCTCGTTTCCCTGCTCGGCGGCGACCGCGTGGCGAGCCGGGCGGAAATCGACAAGCTAGCCCTTTATGCACGCGGCCAGCGGGCGGTGACGCTCGCGGACGTGCACGCGGTTGTCGGCGACGTGTCGGCGCTGGCGCTCGACGCGGTGTCGGATGCGGCTTTCGGCGGCGATCTGGCGGCGCTCGACGGCGCCTTCACACGGCTGATGCGCGAGGGCTTCGATGCGGGCGTGCTGCTCGGCTTCGTGCTGCGCCATGGCCTGATGCTGGCACAGGCGCGCATCGCCATCGAGGCGGGAAACGGCTCACCGGCCTCGCAGGTGGAAGGCATGCGCACCCTGCACTTCCGGCGCAAGGCAGCCGTCGAGCGCCATCTGCGGCTGTGGACGCATGCGAATCTGACTCGCGCCGTGCGCGACCTCGGCACCGCTGTCGCCGCCACACGCCGCAATCCCGCGCTCGCAGAGGCGTTGGCGCAAAAGGCGCTGTGGGCCATCGCCCTCACCGCCCGCCGCGCCGCCGCGAGAACCTGAACGCCTCAGCGCAACGCCAGCGGATTGGCCGTCAGCGCGGCGGCGTCCGGCGTGTCCACCGCCACCTCGCCCGTGAATGCGCCCCACAGGCGGCGTACGAACGCCTCGTCGAGATCGCGCAAAATAAGCACGAGCTTCGTCGTGTGATCCTCGTCCGGCCACGCCGGCAGCGTCACCGGCGCATGAAAGAGATGCTGCACGCCCTGCACGACGACCGGATGCTCCGGATCGTCGGCGAGTTGCACGATCCCCTTCGCACGGAGAAGCTGCGGCCCGTGGGCCGCGCGCAGCAGGTCGAGAAAAGCCTCGAACCGCCCGCGCCCGACCGGCCGCGCACTCGTGAGACAGAAGGCCCTGATGCGCTCGTCATGCCGGTTCACATCATGGCGATGGTCATGTGCATGATCATCATGGTCATGGTGGTGGTGATCGTGATGGTCGCGATGACCGTGCCCCTCGGCCAGCGCCTCCGCGTTCAGCCAGCGGCGCACATCGGGGATCTTCCCGTCCGCGTCATAAAGACCGGCATCCAGCAGGCGGGCGGCCGTCGCCTCGCCCTGCGCGGCGTCGAGAACGGGCGCGACCGGATTGAGCCGGCGCAGACGCGCACGCAACTCCCCCGTCTCACTCCTTTCCGCAGGCGCGGCGGCGGAATCGGTATCGATGAGGTCGGTTTTCGTCAGCACGATCCTGTCGGCGACGGCAACCTGCTTCACCGCCTCCTCGTGCGCATCGAGCGTCGCGGCACCGTTCACCGCGTCGACCACCGTGACGACGCCGTCGAGGGCGAAACGCAGGCTCAGATACGGGTGATAGATGATTGTGTGCAGGATGGGCGCCGGATCGGCAAGCCCTGTCGTCTCGATGACGACGCGCCGGAAGGGTGCAATTCGGCCATTGTCGCGCCGACGCAGAAGGTCCTCCAGCGTGGCTATCAGGTCGCCGCGAATCGAACAGCACAGGCAGCCCGAAGACAGCAGCAGCAGGCCCTCGTCCGCAGTCTCGACCAGCAGATGGTCGATGCCGATTTCGCCGAACTCGTTGACGATCACCACCGTGTCCGCCAGCGCCGGATCGCGCAGCAACCGGTTGAGCAACGACGTCTTGCCCGCGCCGAGAAAGCCCGTCAGCACCGTGAGCGGCAGCGCAGGAGCGGCACCCCGGGGGCGGCCCGAATCAGACGGGCCTGAAGCAATGGTCATGGATGTTCCGAATCCCAATGAAACAATGTTACATCGGATCATACAACGGAACAGCGTCGGCGAAAGTGCGAAAACGCCCTTTCCGCCATCGATTCCGCCCCGGCGGTATCACGGCCTGCGGGGCGGCAGCGGCATCCCGGCGGCGCGGGCCGGTCGCGCCGCGCCCTGCCTGATCGCCCCCTGCAGCGCGACGGGCGCGGAGCCCTCCGCAACCGCCTCGGCAGCGGGCGCCGCCGCGAAGGCCTGCGCCGACTCCGGCGCAGCGGGGGCAGCCGCCACGGTCGTCGGCGCCACAGCCGGCTTCCAGCCCGGCGCGGGACCGGTGAAAACGGGGATCGGCGCGACGGCGGCGCGCTTGATGAGCGTGCCGGGCCTCTCGCCCTCGACAACCGTCGTCGGCCGCTGCTGCTGCGCCGTGGCGGTCAGGAAACCGATCGCCGAACCGTCGTCGGCCACGCCGGCGTGGACTGGCGCGTTGTCGTCATCGGCGAGGTGTTGCCGGTTCTTGCCGCAGATTTCCTCGCGCATGTCGGGCGCGGCGGCAACGGGGCCGGGGGGCATGGAATCGAGCTGCCGCGTTCCCGTCCGCGGGCCGGAGAAGCCGCGATCGAACAGCTCCGCCGCGTGGATGGTGCGGGCAGCGGCGGTGCGCTCGCCCAGCAACACCACGATCAACTGCTGGCCGCCGCGCCGCGCCGTCGCGACGACATTGAAGCCGGAGGCGCAGATGAAGCCGGTCTTCATGCCGTCCGCGCCCGGATAGCGTCCGATCAGGCCATTGGTGTTCTGGTAGATCTTCTTGCCGAGTTGAACGCCGCCGATGCCGAAATAGGGGCGGAACTGCGGAAAATCGTTCAACAGCGCGCGCGCAAGCACGGCGAGATCGCGCGCGGTGACGCGCTGGCGCGTATCCGGCAGGCCGTGCGGGTTGACAAAATAGCTGCCGTGCATGCCGAGCCGGCGCGCTTCCCCGTTCATCACCGCGGCGAAGGCATCCACGCTGCCGGCGACATTCTCCGCCAGCACGACCGCGAGATCGTTGGCGGACTTGACCAGCATCATCTTGAGGACGTTATCGACGGTCAGCACGGTGCCGGGCTTGAAGCCCATCCTGGAAGGCGGCGTCCGCGTGGCGTTCGCCGAGACCTTGAGCGGCGTGTCGAGGGACAGGCGCCCGTCGCGCACTTCCTTCAGCACCACGTAGGTGGTCATCAGCTTGGTGACGGAGGCGGGAAACCAAGGGTCGACGGCCTGCTCCTCGTAAAGCACCTGCCCGCTCGCGGCATCCACGAGCAGGGCCGGTCCCGCGTGCGCGCCGCCCGCCGTCAGCGCCGGCACGGCCAGCAGCGCCGCGCCCGCCAAAGTCCCACGCAGCCCGTTTCTCGTCATCCGCATCGTTCCGGTTCCCGCACTTGCCCGCACCGTTTTACAGCGTGCGCGCCCTTAACGCCACCCGCAATGCGGCGTGAGCATGACGCCGGCGGAGGCGGGGGGCGGAAACGGCAGCCAGCGACTGTTTGCCGCATCAGCCCGCCCGCCGCGCGGCCTCCTCCGGTGTGAGCGCGGTCAGGGCGAGGGCGTGCAGGCCCGTCTCGAACTCCGGCGCCAGCAGGGTATTGATCCGGCGATGGCGCTCCACGCGGCTGAGAGCAGCGAAGTCGCGCGAGACGATGGTGACGTCGTAGTGCGTTTCTCCGCCTTCCCGCCATCCGCCGTGGCCGACATGCCGGTGCGATTCGTCATGCACCGCAAGCGTTTCGGGTGCGAATGCCCCGGTCAGGACGCGGACGATGCGCTCGGCGCGCGATCCGTCCTGCCGTGGCGGAGTGGAATTTTCTGTCGTTGACACGGTCGTCTCCCCTGTCGTTTTTCACGGACTCGTTTATCTTCGGTGAGGTATTGTCGTGTTTCATTAGGCCTTGTCCAGCGGTGAAACGATCCCCATAAATGCACTCCCATGAATCTGAACTCGTCCATTTTTGATCGCATCCGTGTCCGCCCCCGAGTCGCCGAGGAAGCCCCTTCGGCGCAAGCGGTCGCGTGCGACCATGCGGGATGCGCAGCCAAGGGAACGTTCCGTGCCCCCAAGGGGCGCGGCCGCGAGAAGGAATACTGGAACTTCTGCCTCGAACACGTGCGCGCCTATAACCAGTCCTACAATTATTTCGACGGGATGAGCGACAACGACGTCGCCGCCTACCAGAAGGACGCGGCCGTCGGCCACCGCCCCACCTGGGCCATGGGCGTCAACCCCTCGGCGCGCGAGACCTGTCGCACCCGCCGGCAGACGAAACCCGGAGAGGCGGATGGCTATCCCGACGGCACGGCAGGCGCCGGCGCGTGGGAGGTCGACGATTCGCTGGGGCTTTTCGGCGCCCGCACGTATCAGGCGCGGCACGCTCCCGCGGAGGACGCACAGCCGCGCCTCTCGGGCACGGCGCTGAAAGCGCTCGACCAGCTCGGCCTCGATGCCGGCGTGGACGCCGCCACGATCAAAGCGCGCTACAAGCTGCTGGTGAAGCGCTTCCACCCGGACGCCAACGGCGGCGATCGCTCGTTCGAGGAACGGCTGCAGGAAATCCTTCAGGCCTACAACACGCTGAAGGCCATCGGCCTTTGCTGACCCGCAGGGGCATACCGGACGCGAGATGACATGACACGGCCAGCCATGGAACAACGGACAGGAAGGCGGAGCCGCACGGCCGCTCCCTCCCGCTGTTCAGGCAACGGCACCAGCCGGAAGGCCGTGCACGTTACCCGATTCGGCGTGGGATGCGCGGTCGCCATTGCGGCGGTCTTGCTGCTGGGCGGCTGCATGTCGAGCGCCGAGATCACCCGCATGAACGCCGAAAACGACAAGGCGCGCTGCTCGGAATACGGCTTCAAGCCCGGCACCGAAGCGTTCGCGAAGTGCCGCTTCGATCTCGACCGGCGCCGGGAGGACGAACGCAACGCCCTCCTCGACGCCCCCATCGGGCCACCCGTCTTCATGTCCGCGCCCGACCGGTGCTGGAACACGCCGTGGGGCTTGCGCTGCGAAACGTGGTGAAGACGCGGGCGCGGCAATTCAGCCTGCCCGCGACACGCCCGCCTGTGTAAAGGTCGCCATTTCACCGTGGCATGCGGCGGCGGCCTTGACGATGCCGGCGGCGAGCGCCGCGCCGGCGCCCTCGCCGAGTTGCAGGCCCAGCGACAGCAGCGGCTTCTTGCCGAGCCGCTCCAGCACCTGCGCATGCGCGCCCTCCGCCGACAGATGGCCCGCCATGCAGTGGTCGATCGCTTGCGGATCGATGGCATGCAGGACCGCGGCCGCCGCGGTAACGGCATAGCCATCGAGCAGCACGGGGATATGTTCGAGCCGCGCCGCCAGGATGGCGCCGGCCGCCGCCGCGATCTCGCGCCCACCGAGGCGGCGCAGCACCTCAAGCGGGTCCGTCAGGTGGCCGGCATGGAAGGCGAGCGCCTCCTCCACGATGGTGATCTTGCGGGCAAGGCGCTCCGCATCTCCGGCCGTCGTCGGCCCTTCCCAGGCGCCGCGCCCGACCCACTGATCCGCCGGCCCGCCGTAGAGCGCGGCGTAAATGGCGGCGGCAACCGTGCCGCCGCCGATGCCCATCTCGCCGATGCTCAGCAGATCGGTGCCGCCGGCGATGGCTTCCATGCCGAACGCCATGGTGGCGACACACGCCTTCTCGTCGAGTGCCTCCTCGCGGGTGATGTCGCCGGTCGGCAGGTCGAGCGCGAGGTCGAACACCTTGAAGCCCAGATCGTAGGACGCGCAGATCTGGTTGATGGCGCCGCCGCCGGCGGCGAAATTGTCGAGCATCTGCCGCGTGACCGCCGGCGGGAAAGCCGATACGCCGCGCGACGCCACGCCATGGTTGCCCGCGAACACGACGACGAGCGGCCGACGCACGGCGGGTTTCGGATTGCCCTGCCAGGCCGCGAGCCATTCGACGGCAGTTTCCAGCGCGCCAAGCGAGCCAACCGGCTTCGTCAACTCCCGATTGCGCGCCTTCACGGCGGCGACGGCGAACTCGTCCGGCCCGGGCAGGACATGGAACAGCCCACGCACGTCATCGAACGGCATTCCAGTGGTGTTCGTCGGGATCATTCTCATCATCCTGCAGATTGAATCATGATACGGGCGTCGCCCTGCATAACAGGCGTCCGGCACGTAGGCGAGCCATAATACAAAGAGGCCAATGAGCCTGACTTGCCAGTCCCGATCAGGCTGCGCGGCGTCTGAGCGGCGCTCATCCGCCCCCGGCCCGAAGACCGGCGCGGACAGTATGACGCCCACACCACGCGCGGCAATTGCCATAGCACACATGCCGCACTATGATCCGGCCTCCCCGACAGATTCGGCACGGTCAGATGCAGATGCCGGGGATTGTCGGGATACGGATAACGTTTGGGCTTTGTGAGCGATCCGTTATCTGCTAACGGACAGCGTCCGGCAGGAATGCGCATTGGGGCGTCGCCAAGTGGTAAGGCAGCGGATTTTGATTCCGCCATGCGGAGGTTCGAATCCTCCCGCCCCAGCCAAATCTTTTCCACAGACTGGAAGCTTTATTTCAAGGGGTTAGCGGGCACCCTTCGGTCTACACTTCCCGCCGGCAGCCCAAAACGGTGGCCCAAGGGACTGCCGATTTTCCGCTGTCGGCCACACCTGCCGCGAGCGACCAACCATGACCGCCGCTGATTTCCATGTCTCAGGCGCAAGTCCAACCTGCTCCGGTGTCGCTATCCTCGCGCTACCTCGCACGCAAGTTCGGCCAGCTTCAGTACAGTATTCCAGTTGCGTGCGGTATTTGGCACGCCTATGCCCCTGTCGAATTTTTCAGCAAGCCTGGACCGGCCGAACCCGCCGGGCGTATGGAGATAGGCGACATTGTCGACCACGGCGATGCGTTCCCCCTCCGATGCAAAGGTGCGCAGGGTCTCGACGACCGCCTCGGCAGGCTGCGCGGCAAGCACGGCCGCGTGGAGGTGCTTAGGCACGTCAACGGCATCCGGAAACGGATTTCGCGCAATCAAGTCGTCCCATTCCGACCGCGTCAGCGCATAGATTGGCTTGTCGAAGTTGAACTCTTGCGCGCATACCTCCGCGACTGTCGCGACTACCGCATCGCGCGACAGCACGCTTCCGAACACGGCATTGCCGCTGTTGATGTAGGTCACAACATGGCGGAAGCCTGCATCCGTCAGTTTTTCGCGCAAAGGCTTCACGGGGAGCTGCGTCTTGCCGCCAATACCGCGGAAGAGTATGATGAAAACGGTTTCCCTGTTCATCCGATCCCTTTCCTTCATACCGGCGGAACATCGCTACGCGCCCCGACTATATCATCGGCGACAGCCTCTTGCTAACTACGGACGGCATCGACCCCTCCGCCACCGAAGATAGAGCAAAGCGCATCAGATTTATCCAGAACCGTTCCCATGTTCAGGCTTGATGCAATAGCGCCCGGTCCGGCGATCGCGATGACGCCGACAACGCTGGAGGCGCCGAACGTTTCCCGGAAAGCGGGAGGTCGGGCACGATCGCCCACAGCAAGGGCGCGCAGCGGAAAGGTGAAGCGGCGTGGAGATCGCGTGTGGTCAGCCGGTGTCGTCGGCGTAGACACGGATATAGCGCCCGCTCACCTCGATTCCGACGAAGCGCTGGTCGAAGACGATGCAGAGCCGTTGGGCTAGTGCCACCACCGCGTCCGTGCTGTCGCTGCGGATGCGTGCGAGCAGTATCTGCCGCCGGCTTCCGTCGAAGACTGCGTCGGCGTGCTGCACGGTGGCGGAGGGAAAGCTGCGAGAGATGGTCTCGCAAAGCCGGTCCATATCCGCGTCGGTGATCGCCCGTTTCGAAGTGTTGGGCAGGTAGACGAGGTGCACCGCCTGGCCGATAACGCTGTCGAGATGCCGGGCGATGACCTCGGCACCGTCGACTTCAAGGGCCGCGTCGGCGCGGATTGCCCGCTCGGCGTCGGCGGCGGTCTGGTCGAAGAGCGTCTCGATCACGGCGTTGGCGCCGCGGCCGGCGTCGATGAGCTGCCGGCACCCCTCCAGATAGCCGAGACGGCGGTCCATCGCCCAGCCGGCCGGTGGCGAGACCGCGATTGCGCGCAGGTTCGAGATCACATCGGCGGTCTTGACGATTCGGGCTTCCGGCGACTTGTGCGCCATGGCGGCGATGCGCTGCCGGCGGCGCTCATCCTTGGGCAGGGTCATGTCGTCGGAGTTCTCGATGACGATCCGGGCCACGCGCGCCCCGAAAGCGGCGGCAAGCTCCTCGGCCGATATCGGCGTGTCCTCGACGACGTCGTGCAGCAGCGCCGCGATCAGGAGTTCCCCGTCCTCGCCGCCAGTGGCGCGGGCGACGAGATCAAGCACCTCGATCAGGTGGTTGATGTAAGGCTCCTGCGCCGCGCCCTTGCGCCGCTGGTTGGCGTGGGCCTCGGCAGCGTAGACGAGAGCGCGCGTCAGCCCGAGAACGTTCGTGCTCATACGGACGTCCCCTGGCGCGCCGCGCAGCCACGAGCGAGCGGCGGATCGCCGTCTTTCCCGGCGACGAGCGCCCTTCGCGTATTCTCCGAGCCCATGCCAAACCTCCGCCCGCGCGCTGCGGAATATATGTCGCGCCGCGGTTTTATGCACGTGAACTTTGTGCGACGACGGCAGAGGACGCCGGCATTGAGGCAAGGAAATTAAAATCGGCAACACGAGCTTGGAGCGCCGATTTCATCGAAATTTCCCGGTTGCTTCCCGGAAAGCGGAGCCCCCCGACCGGTTCGTGCCGGATTGCCTCGTCAGCCAACATCGTCCATCGCTTTCAGGGAGACGCCTGACCGAGAGGCACGCCACGGGCGAGTAACTGGTCGACCGCTTCATCAATTGCGGCCAACAGGTTGCCGGCACTTGCACTTTCGGAATCGTCTTCCGCGGTGGGAGCTGCGGCGTCCCGTTGCGGCGGCAGCCATGCGAAGCCCGGGTGGGCAAAGGTGCTCACAACGGCGAGCAGACGCCAACCGGGCGGAATGAGTGCCCGCTCACGCGCTTCCCCTACCCGCTCCTGCAGCCGCGCAGCCCAGGTGAAAACCCGCGCGATGCGCTCGCGGGCCTGATCGGCGTCAACATAGGCGCCGCCCCATGGAAGCTGGACAAACAGGGCCAAGGGGCCCTCGACAAGATAATAATGAACCGCCCAGCTATTGACGCCATATCCGTCAAACCCGACAAGGACGTAATCCTGCAGGGCGGGATCGCTGCTTGCCTCGTTCCGGAAGGACTCGATCCCGTAGGGTGTCACATCGATCTTGCGGGTCGCAAAAACATGATCGCCCGCCGTCTGCAATTGCGACGCGAGGGCGGCCGGCGCGGGCGGGAACGGCAAACCCTCCTCCTGAAATAGCGTACGTGCAAGTTCCGTTGGAGACTGTGTCATAATAACCTCGTTGCTGTACCCGGGGCGATATCTGCACATCCGGTCGATAAGCAGGCTGTGGCAGGACATGAGATTCGGATGGAGAAAGTAAACTCTTGTAAAACTCTTTTTTGTCAGCCGGATCTTATTGCCAGCTCACGCGCGCCGTAACTATTTGTTGCGTTGCAATACATTCGGAAAAGGTGCATCGAGCGCGGATTTTCCCACCGGTCCGGCTCGATAATGCGCTGTTCGGACGCGAGTCTGCCAACATGCGCCTTCACGAAGTGCAGCCTGGCAACGGCAGCGTCACATTCCTCCTTTTGCAGCTTGTCCGACAGCATGGCCCGCAGATCCTGCGGCTTCAGCTTTGCGATGGCGGACGCCATCCCCGTATCGATGACGCCCGGGAGCCGGACACCGTGAAAGCCGTTGTCGTGCGCGGTGCCAAAGCTGCCATGGTGCTGATAGAGAACATCGGGATCCGAAGGATGCTTTCCAAAACACTGATCGTTGTCGACGCCCCTCACAACGGCTCTGTAGCCGTCGTAGTGGATCAGCATATTGCCGCCATGCCGGTCGATTTGGCCGGCAATCGCGTCGACGAGCTGCAATTTGGTCAGTTCACGCCGAACTGCGCCGTTCTCCAGTATTGCATCGGGCAGATCATAGGCAGGCTGGCCCCGGGGCAATTCCGTCATGATGCCGACACGGCGCTCGACGCTGCGCGGCGACAGCTTGTAGAGGCATAGCCGCGTGTCGACCACCACGTCAAATCCCAGGTGCCTTGCCAAAAGGGAGGAAGCTATGTTGCGCAGTTCATAATGCGGCGACGGCCCGATGCCGATCAGGTGCGCCCTCCAGCCCACCGACCCGTCAAGCGATTTGATGACGACGTCCCGCTTTCCGTCCGGTGCATCAATCCTGGCCGAAAAAACCGTTCCATGAAAACCGGCCCTCACTATTCTCAAGTCTTCATCGACAATTTCGGGTCTTGTATCGTGTGTCCATGGAACGTCATTCTCCGCATAAACCTCTTTGTACCGCCGTTCCACGAGCGCCTTCCGGGGGTCTGGTGAGGCCATGGCCGCTTCCCGCTCTGCCTGCGACAGCTCAATAACCTCGCTGCGCGTCTCCTCAGACAGATCGATAAAGGCACCGCGCATGGCAGCGGATGGCAAACTGAGGCAGCATTCCCGCTCCGCCGGCGTCAACTGACTAACAACGGCGTCCCGCAGGCTGGCGGATAACTCACTAAAGACGCCGCGCATTTCAGCAGACGGCAGGTCGAGGCAGGCTCTTCGTTCCTCCGGCGAGAACTTCAGATAACTTGCCTTGCGCTCCTTCAGGGCGTAGTGGCCCGTTCCTGCAGCCACATCAAGCAGCAGAAGCGCCCGGTTCGACATACGCTCGATTTCCGATTGGCCGCAATCGGTCCATTTGTGCTTCAGCACGTCTTTCAACTTCTCGGGTTCCTGAAGCGCGCGCTCCAGGCGCTCGCACCCGTCCAGCCCCGAAGTAAGCCTGGCCCCCACCATGCTCAGAATTCTCTCCGCCTTCTGCTTCGCAGACAAGCCGAGAAAATGCTCTGTCAGGAGGGTGGACAACCCGCCGACAAGGTTCCGGACACGCAAATCTATGTCCTGACCCGTCGCAGGCGGCGCCCATTTCAGATGAACACCCAAGGCACCCGATGCCATATCGCATTGACCTGAGCCGGCCGTCCCGATCTGCTGTTTGTTGACTGGGCCCACCATAGTGCCTGCTCCTAGCCGCGGATGGCGCCGGACATGTAGACCGCCTCGTCATGGACAGGGGTCTGCACGGCCTCTTTCCGCGCATCCTCTCCCAATTCGCCCATGATCTGCCCGGCGGCGGCGATGAACTGCATGAGCGCCTCCTCAAGTCGCTGCGGATCGAGCGCGTCGACAGCAAGCCGCTTCGCCAGCACGATCCAGCCGCTCTGCGAATCGAGCCCAAGAGCGCCCCCGTACGTTTGCGTGCCGTAGAGGTTCAGCTCCATGCACTTGCGAAACAGGGATTCCGGCACGGCCGGACTCATGAATTGAACGGGCTGATGCAGCAGGAGAGCGCTGCCTGCGTCTGTCGACGAGATGGTCAGCTCCAGGCCCGGCCCGTATTCGAGAGCGCAATTGCCGTTGGGGTCGAGACGCAGGTCCACCCCGGACCGATCGGACAGTATTGATAGCAATTTTTCGAGAGACATGCTACGCCTCAAACCGGTAAGATTGCGATATTATTATATTACGATTTAAAAATCGTAATTTTTCATTAAAAAATATAGATATTACATTGATTTATCACCCTATTTAAATTTATTTTTTCTGTAAATATAATTTCTATATTCCGAGCTGGATGGCTATCTCGCGTGCGCAGTAGCTGTTTTTCGGATTGCAGTGCTTCTTGATAAGCGGTGAAGAGCCCCACTCCTCCGGCGTTATGATCCTTCCTGCGGAGGCGAGCTTCGCAAGATGCGCTTTCACGGCGGCCAGTCGGGCAACAGCCGCATCGCATTCTTCCTCATTCACCTTGTCCGCCAGCATGACGCGCAGATCCGATGACCGCAGCTTCAAGATGGCGGCAGTCATTTTGGTATCGACGACGCCCGGAAGCTCGACGCCGCGACGCCCGTTTTCCTTGACTGTATTGAAAAAGGAATGGGGCTGAAAGAGTTCGTTGGGATGCAAGGGATGTCTTCCAAGACATTGATCATTGTCGATGCCCTTTACGACGGCCTTGCCATCGACCATATGGATCAGCATGTTGCTGCCGTGGCGGTCTATTTGCCCCACGATCGCATCGACGAGCTGCAACTTGGTCATTTCACGCTGAACGTTACCATTTTGCAGCGTCGCAATGGAGCGCCCGCAAACGCAACTGCCGCGTGCTTGCTCCATCATGATGCCGACCTGTTGATCGGCGTGCAGCGGCGATGACTTGTAGAGGCACAGTTGCGTATCGACCACCACATCGAATCCAAGGCTCTTTGCGACGAGGGAGGTGGCTATGTTGCGCAATTCATAATGCGGCGGCGGCTGGACGCCCAGTATTTCAGAACCCCAGCCAATCCAGTCGTTAAGCGGTTTGATGACAACAGTCCGGTTTCCGGTGGGCGTATCGATCTTCGTAGAGAAAACTGTATTTGAGGTACCGCTCCCAAGACTTTTCAACTCCCCGTTGACAATTGCAGGCTTGGTATCGCGTGTCCATGGAATACCGTTTCTTTCATAAAGCTCCCTGTGCTGCCGCGTTTCGTGAAGAACCTGTTCAGGATCACGCGAGGCCATGACCGACTCACGTTCTGCTTGCGATAGGCTGTTAACCTCACTCCGCTGGGCGGGAGACAGGTCAATAAAAGCCCATCGCATGCCAGCAGACGGCAAATTGAGGCAGCACTTCCGTTCCCATGGCGAAAATTTCAAATAAATTTCTTTGTGTTCAAGCAACGAGTACTGGTCTACGCCGGCAGCCAGATCGAGCAGAAGAAGCGCACGATTCGACATGCGCTCGGCCGACGAACCGCCACAATCTTCCGACTTGTGCGTCAGCAGAGCTTTCAACTGATCGGGATTCTGAAGAGCGCGCTCCAGACGCTCGCATTCCACCTGACCAAGATTGCGGTCGGCCCTCGCCATGCCCAGGAGTCTCTCCGCCTTCTGCTGTGCAGACAGGCCGAAGAATGATCCGTGCAAAATTTTGGCCAGTCCGTTGGCAATATTATTGATGCGCAAATCCGTATCTTGGGGCGGTGTCGCGGAGGTCCGCTTCAGCTCTTTCCCTAAAGAAGGAAGCGCATCTTTCAACTGTACCGCATCATGATTCAGGATCTGCTTTTGATTGAGGGGACCCAACATGATAGCTGCTCCTTGTCGGTGCCGCTTTGGCTGCCATCGAGGGACTGATAGGGAAAACCGGGAGCGCTCACCGTCTGCATCGCGCCGCGAAAGCGACGAGCATCGGCGGAGGCGCCAAACCGTCGTGCAGCAATAACGCGCGTGCGCGTTCCGCTGATGATCGCGTCATAGTGACCTCGGTTATACGCCGAAACCGCTAAGTATAGAGCACACCAACAAATGTGAAATCACTGGGTTTATAGATATTAATACCCTATAATTTATTCATATCTTTCCCGCTATAGCACGTTCAAAATAACTGTTTTCCCGAGTACAGTGGATTTTGATGAGCGGCGAGGATTCCCACTCGTCCGGCCTGATCACCCGCCCTGCGGATGCAAGCGTGTCGATATGCTTCTTCACGGCGGTCAGCCTGGCGACGGCAGCGTTGCATTCTGCCGTATTAAGCTTGTCTGACAGCATCGCCTCCAGGTCCGCCGATTTCATCTTGCTGATGACAGACGCAATCGCGCTGTCGATGACCTCCGGGAGCCTGACACCGCGAAGACCGTTGTCGTAATCGGTGTTGATAAGACGATGAGACTGGTAGAGACCGTTAGGGTCCGAGGGGTATCTTCCAAAACACTGATCGTTGTCGATGCCCTTTACGGAAGCGTTGCCGCCCGCCAGATGGACCATCATATTGCCGCCGTGACGGTCGGCTTGCCCGACGATCGCATCGACCAGCTGCAACTTGGTCATCTCGCGGCGGACATTGCCGTGTTCCAGCGTCTTGACGGATTGGTCAGCAGCGCTTTTGCCGCTCGCGAATTCCATCATGATGCCGACTTGTTGATTGTCACTCGTTCGCGACGGCTTGTAGAGGCACATCTGCGTATCGACCACGACATCGAACCCAAGGCTTTTTGCAACGAGGGAGGTGGCTATGTTGCGCAACTCGAAATGCGGCGGCGGCGTAATACCAATGGTCTGCGCCACGGTGCGGAGAACAGTATCGTTGAGCGGCTTGACGACGACATCCCGCGCGCGTCCCGGCGTATCCGCCATGGCCCTGTAAACCGTATTGATGGCGCCGGCCCCCAGCTCCCTCAGCTCTCCGTTGACGATCGTGGGTCTTGTATCGTTTGTCCACGGAACTCCGGCTTGCCGATAAAGTTCTTTTTGCGCCCCATGCCGAATAGCCTGCTCGGGGTTTGGCGAAGCCGCGATCACTTCGCGTTCGCGGTTCGACAGTTTAACGAACTCAACCCGCATCTCGGCGGACAAGCGGCCGAAGCAACCGCGCGCGGCGGCGGATGGCAACGCAAGACAGGCCAGCCGCTCCGGCGGCGAGAGATTCACATAGCTTTCCTTGCGCTTCCTCACGGAGTCCAGGTCTACGCCGGCAGCCAGATCAAGCAGAAGCAGCGCCCTGTTGGACATGCGCTCGTATTCCGACTGGCCGCAATCGGTCCATTTGTGCTTTAGCAGCCCTTTCAACTTCTCCGGCTCCTGAAGCGCACGCTCCAGGTGTTTGCACTCAGCCTCACCGGGAGCGAGCCTCGCCCCCAACATATCCAGAAGTCTCTCTGCCTTCTGCCTGGCAGACAAGCCAAAAGTCGCCCCTGTCATGAGTTCCGCCAGTCCGCCGGTGAGATTCCGGATACGCAAGTCGATGTTCTGAGGCGTCGTTGCGGAGGTGCGTCTCAAATCAACTCCCAAAGCAGGAGTCGTATTATTCAAAGGCACCGCGGCATAATTCTGAATATCCTGTCGCGTGATAGGGCCCAACATGGTGCTTGCTCCTGGACCGCCTTCCGATCGGATGGAATCATCTGGTTGGTGAAAACTCTCTCGACATCAAAACCTGTTGACCATGGCCTGCATTCTTGGAATCGCGTCATGTCCTGGAGCAGTTTTCATTCAAGTCGATCCATCGATTAGAGCGCACGGCCTGATTGCGTCGGAACGTCTAGCGTTAGCCACGGATGAGGCCGGACATGCGGACCACCTCGTCGTGAAACGGCGTTTTCAGGGCCTCTGTTACTTGCGCCCCTTCACTCAACTCGCCCACGATCCGTCCAGCGGCGGCAATGAACTGCACGAGCGCATCCTCAAGCCGGGAAGGATCGAGCGAGTCGACGGCAAGCCTTTTCGCCAACACAATCCAGCCGCCCTGCGGATCAAGCCCGAGCATGCCGCCATGCGTCTGTATGCCGTAGAGGTTCAGTTCCATGCACCTGCGCAAAACGGCTTCCGGCGCCACTTGGCTCAGAAATCGAACAGGCTGATGTAGGAGCAGGCCACTGCCCGCGTCCACCGACGAGATGGTCAACTCCAGGCCTGGGCCGTATTCAAAGGCGCAAGCACCGTTGGAGTCGAGACGAAAGTCCGCCCCCGATTTCTCCGAAAGTGTTGAAAGCAGTTTTTCGAGAGACATGCAAACCCCCAGACCTTACGCCGCACCCTTTGGTTTTCTTGCATATATACTTGCGGTTTTTTCTTTAAATGCGTTTCAGAAAGCCTCACAAAGGAAGATAGGCCGATTCCAGGCAGTTATGACGTCCAACAGACGACCTATAATAGCCTGCTGACGAGCGGGTACGTTCACTGAAAAAGCTATTTTCATATGATACGTTCTCTTTGTGCTATAGCGCGCGCGAAATAACTATTTTCTCTATTGCAATATATATTGACAAGCGGCGAATGACTCCATTGTTCCGGCGCGATGACGCGCCCGGCGGAGACGAGCCTTTCAACGTGCGCCTTCACATTATTCAGCCTGTTAACCGCGGCACGACACTCTGCCTGGCTCAGCTTGTCCGACAGCATGGCCTGCAGATCAGCCGGCCTCAGCTTGTTGATAGCAGACGCCATCCCGCTGTCGATGACCCCCGGGAGCCTGACGCCGCGAAGGCCGTTGTCGCGCCTGGTACCAAAACGGTCATGGGGCTGATAGAGATTATCGGGATTCGAAGGATATATTCCAAAACACTGATCATTATCGATGCCTTTCACGACGGCCTTGCCTCCGCCTAGATAGATCAGCATGTTGGCGTTATGCCTGTCGGCTTGCCCGACAATCGCATCGACCAGCTGCAACTTGGTCATCTCACAGCGAACATTGGCGTTCCCCAGAGTCCTGACGGGCTCCGCATAGACCGCCCGCCCCTGTGCAAATTCCATCATGATGCCAACTTTAGCAGGCGTGGGCAGCCGGCTCTGATAGCCACGCTCCGGCGCTGATTTGTAAAGACATAGCTGCGTATCAACCACGACATCGAACCCCAGGCGCTTCGCGACGAGGGAGGTGGCAATGTTGCGCAGTTCATAGTGCGGCGGTGGCACGATGCCAATTGCCTGCGACGCGGTGCCGAACACAGAGTTGTTAAGAGGCTTGATGACGACACCCCGCGTTCCGTCCGGCGTATCGATCTTGGTGCAAAAAACCGTATTAAACGCACCGGATCCAAGCTTTTTCAACCCTTCGCTAACTATCGCAGGCCTGGTATCGCGTATCCAGGGAATGCCATTTCGTGTATAAAGATCCTTGTAAAGTTGCTTATAGCGCCTTTCCTCGAGTAACTGTCCGGCGTTAGGCGAAGCCATGACCGCTTCCCTTTCCGTCCTCGACAATTTAATGGCCTCGCCCCGCAGGTCGGGGGGCAGGTTGAGAAAGGCACCGCGCATGACAGCGGATGACAAACCGAGGCAGCATTCCCGTTCCGACTGCGACAACTTCTCGACAACGACGCCCCGCATATCCGCGGACAGGTCGATAAAGGCACCGCGCATGGCAGCGGACGGCAACTGAAGGCAAGTCTTCCGCTCCGCCGGCGAAAGATTCAGATAGACTTCCTTGCGTTGCTTCAGGGAGCGCGGATCGACCCCAGCAGCCAGATCAAGCAACAGCAAAGCCCGGTTCGACATGCGTTCGACCGCCGAGCCGCCGCAATCCTCCGACTTGTGCTTCAGCAGCGCCTTCAACTGTTCTGGTTCCTGAAGCGCGTGCTCCAGGCGCTCGTATTCAATCTGGGTGGAAGCAAGCCTATTCCCTACGATATGCAGAATGAACTCTGCTTTCTGCGTTGATGAAAAGTCAAATGCAGCCCCTGTCATAATTGTTGACAGTTTTCCAATAACATTCCGGACACGCAAATCTATGTCCTGAGGCCTTGCTGCGGCCGCCCGCCTCAGGTCAAATCCCAATGCACGGGACGCATTGTTCGGAGGCGCTGCAGCATGATTTTGAATTTGCTGTTTTTGAACCGGGCCCACCATAGTGCCTGCTCCTATCCGCGGATGGCGCCGGACATGTAAACCGCCTCGTCATGGACAGGGGTCTGCACGGCCTCTTTCCGCGCCTCCTCTCCCAATTCGCCCATGATATGCCCGGCGGCGGCGATGAACTGCATGAGCGCCTCCTCAAGTCGCTGCGGATCGAGCGCGTCGACAGCAAGCCGCTTCGCCAGCACGATCCAGCCGCTCTGCGAATCGAGCCCAAGAGCGCCCCCGTACGTTTGCGTGCCGTAGAGGTTCAGCTCCATGCACTTGCGAAACAGGGATTCCGGCACGGCCGGACTCATGAATTGAACGGGCTGATGCAGCAGGAGAGCGCTGCCTGCGTCTGTCGACGAGATGGTCAGCTCCAGGCCCGGCCCGTATTCGAGAGCGCAATTGCCGTTGGGGTCGAGACGCAGATCCACCCCGGACCGATCGGACAGTATTGACAACAATTTTTCGAGAGACATGCGGCACCCTCAAAATGTGACGCTCCATGCCAGGAGACCTCTCTATATATAGCAAGATATGTCGCCATGGCGATATATTTTTCGCAGGCCGCATTCACTTTCTTTATGCCACCAGAAATAATTTTCTCTATTTTACATTACATGGCTTTTTAAATGGCTTTCTTCCCTGTTACTTTCGGCGCCTGCGAGCGAAAGCCGCGGCGGAAGAATGATTCCGTTTCCGGTGGCCGGGCGATCATGCCGATGCCGGCTTGCCTCCGGCGGCGACTGCAACTAACCACCGGATAACGCGGGAGGCAGGCGGTAGAATCATGAAGACAATCCTGATCGATCTTGACGGCACGCTGGTCGATGCGGCGCCCGGCATCATTCGCAGCTGCCAGATCGCGTTGGCAGCGCTCGGCGAAAAAGAGCCGCCGGCGTCGGAACTGCGCTGGATCGTCGGTCCGCCGCTCCGGCAGAGCTTCGCGCGGCTGCTCGGTGGCGACGAGCGCGTTCAGGACGCGCTGGCGCACTATCGCTCATTCTATTCCGGGCAGGGTATTTTCGAGGCCACCCCCTACGAGGGCGTTCACGACGCCATACGCGCCCTCAAGGCAGGAGATACCCGGCTCTTCATCTGCACGTCCAAGCTGCGGCCCTTCGCGCAGCGTGTGGCCGGGCACTTCGGCCTGCTTCCTCTATTTGACGGCATCTACGGCGCGGAACCCGACGGCCGTTTCGAAAACAAGGGCGATCTGATCGCGCACATCCGGGAGTGCGAGGATTTCTCCCCGGACAGGGCCTGCATGATTGGCGACCGTCTGCACGACATCGACGCGGCACGGCGGCATGGCGTGAAATCCGTCGGGGCCTTGTGGGGCTACGGTGGGCGCGATGAACTCGTGGCGGCCGGTGCGACAGTGCTTTGCGAACAACCCGCCGCGCTGCCGGACATCGTAGCCGGCCTGCTTGCGTAGCGAACAGGCCGGCCGCAGCTATGCCTTGCGGAACGTCAGGCGACTGTGGCCGAGGTAGTTCAGAACCGGGCCTACGATCACCGTCAGCGCCAGTGTCGCAGCAGGCGGGAAGGCGAACCTTTCGCCGATAAGGGCCGCGATGACACCCCACACGAGCACGACTGAATTCGCGATCTGGAAGCGCACGAAGCCCTGCCAGGACAGAGCCGCCGCGAAGGTCCACAGGCAGTTGATGTAGTAGGACCAGATGCTGGCGACGAAATAGCCGAGGCAATTGCCGGCAAGCTGCGAACCGCCCGCCGCCACGACGAGGAAGAAAACCGCGGCGTGAACCAGCGTCGCCACGCCGCCGACAGCACAGAAGCGCACGAAACGGTGACGGAGCAAGCGCTCCACGAGGGTTCGCATCGTCTCCGCCGTCACGTCTGCCCCGCCCCGCCCGGCGCGCCGCCGTGGGCGGCCTCCTGCTGCCCGCCCTCGCCCCGCCCGTAGATCTCACGAATGACGAAGACCGGCCGCTGCTTGGTTTCGAGATAGGTGCGGCCGAGATACTCACCCAGTATGCCGATGCCGATCAGCTGCACGCCACCCATGAACAGGATTGCCGACATCAGCGAGGCATAGCCCGGCACGCTGCGACCGCCGATGAGCGTCGAGACGATGAGGATGAGTCCATACAGAAAGGCAAGCCCAGCGATGGCCGCGCCGACGTATGTCCATACCCGCAGCGGCCAGGTGCTGAAGCTGGTAATGCCTTCGAGCGCCAGATTCCACAGCCGCCACTTGTTCCACTTCGTCGAGCCCGCGACCCGCTGTTCTCGAACGAATTCCACCCGTGCCCGGCGGAAGCCCACCCATGCGAAGATGCCCTTCATGAAGCGCTGGCGCTCCGGCAGGGCGTTGATGACATCGACCACCCGCCGCGACATCAGGCGGAAGTCGCCCGTGTTCTCGGGGATGGGCGTCTCGGCGATGGCGTTGTTGAGCTTGTAGAACGATTCGGCCGAAAAACGCTTCAGCCAGGTGTCGGAGCTGCGGTCGGCGCGCCGCGCCTCGACCACGTCGTAGCCCTCGTCGGCCCACAGGCGCACCATCTCGGGAATGATCTCCGGCGGATCCTGCAG
This sequence comes from Pseudochelatococcus lubricantis, assembly GCF_042432495.1. Lineage (NCBI taxonomy): Bacteria > Pseudomonadati > Pseudomonadota > Alphaproteobacteria > Hyphomicrobiales > Chelatococcaceae > Pseudochelatococcus > Pseudochelatococcus lubricantis. Next base: position 265,557 of record NZ_JBHLXC010000024.1, read on the forward strand.
ATCGGCGTCGATGGGGATCACGGCGTCGCCCCTCGCCACCGTCAGGCCGGCGGTCAGCGCCGCCTCCTTGCCGAAGTTGCGCGCCAGCTCCACCACACGCACGCGCGCATCAGCGGCGGCACGCGCCTTGAGGATCTCCAGCGTCCTGTCCCGGCTTCCATCGTCGACGCAGACGAATTCGAAATCGTACGCCGGCAGCGTCCGGTCGAGCAGCCCCGTCAGGCGTGAGAAGAAAGCGTCGATAGCCTCCTCCTCGTTGTAAAAGGGCGTTACGATCGACAACAGCATGCCCTGCTTCCCGCTCCCTCAACGCATCAGAACCTGTGGAGGCAGAGACCACGCTGATGCATCCGCCTGTCATTGCGGCATACTACGGAATGGATGAACGTACAAATGCGCACTTCCCGCCGGGACATCACGGCAGACGGGCGCGGAAGGCAGGTCATTTCCCGCCGTGAGTGCCCGTCGGCGACGGGCCGGCGCCTTGCAGCGACGCCGGGCAATTTCTTCCCTGCGCTTCGCGGCGCATGAACAGACGCCACATGTCCGCAACCGGCGGCAGCCACGAGTGGAGAATGATGCGTCCTTCCGGATCGACCAGTTGCATGAGCCGGTCGTTGTCCGCAGCCTGCACTGCCGGATCGCACGCCAGCATGGATGCCCGCTTCCACACGTTATGCGACTGGCGCATCTGTCGCGACACGCTCCAGTTATGGAGATGGGTGGCCGCCGCCGCGGTTCCCAGCACGATGCAGAGGGCGATGCGCGCCAGCCTCGCGCCTGAGGCCGCCCGCAGAACGAGGGCCATGCAACAAACCACAAAGACGATGACCCAGAGATAGGAGACGCGCGTGTCGAGATATCCGCACAAGTCCCATTCGACGCACCAAAGCTGCTGCTTGCTCGTCACCGCAAGCGGCAGCGTGACGTAGACCGCGCAGACCAGAGCAAGAACTCCCGTCAGAGCTGGTGCACGGATGCCCTCCAGACCACTCGAACAGTAATAGATACAGACAGCGGCTCCCGCCCCTACTGCCGCAGCCTGCAGATACGCCGTCCACGGGAACGGGATATACAGGACATCGATCCGAGGCAACACGGTGCCCGCCAGGATGTGTCTGGCAACCGTCTCCAGCAGCCTGGGCGCGTCGAGAGCGACATCGTGCCCACCGTATTGCGTCGGATGGGCCAGGCCGAATCCGACATAGGCCACGAGCACCAGCGCCACGGCCCATACATCGTCGTGGAAGCGCGGCGCACGAGCGAGGCTGCGCACGATCCGCTCGAAGCTGTCACCGGAGCGGGACGCGCGGACGATGCGAGTCACATACTCCGCAAGGAGCAGCGCGGTTCCAAAAACGAAGGAAAACTCACCAAAAACCATGCCCAGCACGAAAAGCATCCACGCGAGGGCCGACAGGAGGCGAGGCCACAGCGTGTCTGCGGCATCGGACAACCTGAAAAAAACAAGGCGGGAAACAATGATGAAGATGAAGGGAACGGTGTTCTGCAACGGATAGCTGTTCGGCGGCATGTGCTCATACGCAAGAGGATGAAGAACAACCAGCAAAATGAACAGGAGGACGCTTATATCCGCCCTGACGAGCTTGGATACGTAGATGGAAAACAGCCAGAACTGAAGCAGATACAGCAGCAGGATGACCGACATGCCGCCGATGCCGCCAGCGAGATACGCGCCGAAGGTATTGAGGCGAGCCATCAGCAGTTGGCCAACACGCCCCTGATAGGTGGCAAGGTACCGGACGTGAGCTTCGACAGCTTCCGGCCCGGACAGATAATTGAAGAAAAACTCGACATCGTCCGCTGCTATCCTGTACCCGTATACGTACAGACGCATGCTCATAAAAACTATAGCGGCAATCAGCCCAATGATGACAGCGCGCCCCATGGCGTTCGCAGGCGGCTCCATATGTGGACCGGGTCCGCTACGGTTCATATTCATCATGGACTTCTTTGAGAATTATTGACGACAATGGCCGTATTTACAGACCGCTGCCGACGATAGCGCTGCACTCCGTAGGTGTCAACACAGGCTGCAGATAAAGCAAATTCAGCGAAAGTGAACGCCGCTTTCGCGTCCGAAATTGCGTAAAAAAACAATGGCATAGACCATTATTGCATTTCAGTGAAACGCAGAAATGGCCTGACGCATCAAACCAGAAACAGGCACCATTTCTTTGGCTAAATTTGACACAAAAATAAATGGTCCAGGCAGTATCATGATTCTGATTTGAAAAATCCAGAATCATGCTCTGCAAGTATTTGACTTTGAGCAAACTCTTATTGTCCGGATGGCTCCATCAGCTCGGAAAGCGCTCCGGCGCCCGCCACATGAAGGCGTACCCTCACACCCCCAGATACGCTTCCAGCACGCGCGGATGGTCGAGCAGTTCCTCGCCCGTGCCCTTCAGCACGATCTCCCCGGTTTCGATCACGTAGGCACGGTGGGCGATCTTCAGCGCCTGGCGCACGTTCTGCTCCACAAGGAAGATGGTCAGTCCCGCCTCGTTGATCGTCCTGATGATGCGGAATATCTCCTGCACGATCAGCGGCGCGAGGCCCATCGACGGCTCGTCCAGCAGCAGGACGCGCGGCCTCGCCATTAGGGCGCGGGCAATGGCCAGCATTTGCTGCTCGCCGCCGGAGAGGTTGCCGGCGAAGCCGTCGAGCCGCTCGCGCAGTCGCGGAAACAGGCCGAGCACATGCTCGAAGTCGGCGGCGATGGCATCCGTGTCGTTGCGGTGATAAGCGCCGAGTTCCAGGTTTTCGCGTACCGTCAACCGCGTCAGGATGGCGCGACCTTCCGCCACCTGCGACAGGCCGAGGTGAACGATCCGGTGCGGGGCAAGGCGGGTGATGTCCCGCCCCGCGAACAGCACCTTGCCCCCCGCTTTCGGCACGAGGCCGGAGAGCGCGAGCAGCGTCGTGGACTTGCCCGCGCCGTTCGCGCCCACGAGCGTGGTGATCTCGCCCTCGTTCAGCACGAAATCGATGCCCTTCACCGCCTCGACATGCCCGAAATTGACCTTGAGGCCGGAAACCTCCAGAAGCGCGCCCATCAGGCCGTCTCCCGCGTATCAGCGTCGTCGTCGCGGCCCAGATAGGCCTCGATGACGTCATGGTTGTTGCGCACCGCCTCGGGCTTGTCGCAGGTGATGATGCGGCCGAAGTTCAGCACGGCGACCCGCTCGCACAGCCCCATGACGAACCGCATGTCGTGCTCGATCAGGAAAATGGTATAGCCGCGCGCGTTGATGGCGCGCACGGCGCTCATCAGCTCAGTCTTCTCGGCGGGGTTCATGCCGGCGACCGGCTCGTCGAGCAACAGGAGGCGCGGCTCGGTGGCCAGCGCGCGGGCAATCTCCAGCCGGCGCTGCTCTCCATAGGAGAGCGTGTCCGCGATCTCGCCCGCCTTGCCTGCGAGGCCTACCCAGCCGAGCAGTTCCAGCGCCCGTGCCCGCGCCGCCTCCTCCTGCGCGCGGTAGCGCGGCAGCGAGAACAGCATCTCGGCGACGCCGTAGTTGATGTGGCGGTGCCGGCCGACGAGCACGTTCTCCAGCAGCGACATCTCGTTGAAGATGCGGATGTTCTGGAAAGTGCGCGCGATGCCGAGCCGCGTGATCCTGTGCGGAGCGAGGCCCGCGAGGTCTGTGCCGTCGAAGGTAATGGTGCCGGAAGTCGGCGGGATCAGCCCCGTGATCAGGTTGAACACCGTCGTCTTGCCGGCGCCGTTGGGGCCGATAAGGCCGAAGATCGCGCCCTGCGGCACCTTCAGGCTCACGTGGTCGAGCACCTTGAGGCCGCCGAACGACTTGGAAATGGAGGCGAGTTCCAGCATCGTCCTACCTCCTCGCGCCGAACCAGTTGCGGATGCGCGCCGGGTCCCACAGGCCGTTGGGCAGGAATAGCACCACCGACACCAGAATGAGGCCGTTGACGATCAGCCGGAAATCGGCAAGCCCGCGCAGCAGTTCCGGCAGCAGGGTGAGGAAGAACGCGCCGATCACCGGCCCGATCAGCGAGCCGATGCCGCCGAGGATCGCCATGGTGAGGATTTCGACGCCCCTGTCGAAGCCGTATTCCTGCGGGCCGATGAAGAAGGTGAGATGCGCGTTGAGCGCGCCCGCGAGCCCCGCGATGGCAGCGCCCAGGACGAAGGCGAGCAGCTTGTGCGCGCGCAGGTCGATGCCCATCAGGCCCGCCGCCGTCTCATCCACCTTGATCGCCTCGAAGGCGCGGCCGGTCTTCGAGCGATGCAGCCGCGCGAGCATGAACACCACGATGGCGAGCGCCAGCGCCACGTGCCACCACTGCGTCTGCTGCGGAATGCCGTTCAGCCCCAGCGCGCCGCCGGTGATGCTTTCCGTGTTGAGGATGACGACGCGCACCACCTCGCCGAAGCCGAGCGTCGCCATGGCGAGATAGACGCCGCCGAGCCGCAGCACCGGCACGCCGATGGCGAGCGCCACCAGCGAAGGCGCGGCCATGGCGACGACGAGCGAGAGCGCGAAGGGCGAATCGTAGTTCATCGTCGCGAGCGCACCCGCATAGGCGCCGATGCCCATGAACGCGGCGTTCGCCAGCGCCAGCAGCCCGCAGGCGAGCGTGAGCCAGATGGAGAGCGCGAGCAGCGCGTTGATGCCGAGCGTCAGGATGAGGTTGGAATAAACGGCCCAGAACTCGTCGAACCAGAGAAGAAATGCGTCCATGATCAGGCTTTCCGTTCGCTCGCCTTGCCGAACAGGCCGGTGGGCCGCACGAGCAGGATCAGGAACAGCAGGCCGAAGGCCACCGCATCCCGCATGGTGGAGCCGATATAGGCCACTGCGAACACTTCAGCGAAGCCGAGGAACAGCCCGCCGATGAGCGCGCCGCGAATGTCGCCCATGCCGCCGAGGATGATGACCGCGATGCCTTTGTGCAGCATCGGCTGTCCCATCAGCGGATAGACCGCATTGGAATAGAGGCTGATCATGACGCCCGCGGCGCCGCCGAGCGCGGCCGCGAGAAACGAAGTCTTGCGCAGAAGGCCCTCGACATCGATGCCGAGCAGCGCGGCCGCCTTCGGCGACTCCGCCACCGCCCGCAGCGCCTTGCCGATGGAGGTGCGCCGCAGCCCGAGCAGCAGCAGCACCATGATGGCGAAGGTGAGCAGGATGATGCCGATCTCGACCGCCGTGATATGCAGGCCGCCGGCCTCGATGGCCTCATCCGGCACCACGCCCGGCGGAAAACGCAGGTTGTCCGCCCCGAAGATGCCCTGGACCGCGCTGTTGAGCACGATGGCGACGCCGATGGTCGCAATCATGGGAATAAGGTGCGGCGCATGGCGTTTGCGCAGCGGCGACAGCACCAGGATGTCGATGACGAGCCCGAAGAGGCCGCTGACGAGGAAGGCGACGATCAGCGCCGCCCAGATCGGCAGCCCGGCCAGAACCACGGCCTGCAGCGCCGCGTATGCGCCGACCATGAACACAGCGCCATGCGCGAGATTAATCACGCCGAGCACACCGAAGATCAGTGTGAATCCCAGCGCGAACAGCGCATAGACACTGCCGAGCGACAGCGCGTTGACGAGTTGTTGGGCAAGCATCTCAAAAACAGTTCCCGCAGCGGGCGAAAACCCGCCGCTTCCGGTGCCGGGGAAACTCCCCTTGACGAACAAGAAACGCGCCCGGCAGCACGCCGGGCGCGGACGATCACTTGACGATCTGGTAGGCACCGTCCTTCGTCACGGAGACGATCGGCTGCTGATCGGCGTCGTAGCCTGCCGGCTTGCCGCTCTTGTCGACCGCCTGGCGGAACTTGAAGGGGCCGGTCACGCCGGTCCAGGAAACATCCGGCAAGGCATCGCGCAGAGCGGCGCGGTCCTTGGCGATGTCGCCCGAAAGCTGGACCTTCTTCAGCGCCTCGGCCACGATGTGGAGGGCGTCGTAGGTCTGCGCGGCGAACTGGTCGGGCGCCAAGCCGAACTTCTTCGTATAGGCCTCGATGAACTTCTTGTTTTCGGGCGTGTCGTTGCTCGCCGACCACGGGCTGCCGACCCACAGATTGTCGGACGCGCCCTTGGCAAGCTCGAAGATCTTCACCGAGTTGACGCCGTTGCCGCCGACGAAGGGCAGATCGATGCCGAGCTGGCGCGCCTGCACGAGAATCGGCGCGCCTTCCGCCAGCAGCGCCGAGAGCACGATGGCATCCGGCCCGCTTGCCTTGATCTTGGTGAGCTGCGCCTTGAAATCGACGTCGCCCTTGGCGAAGGTTTCCGTCGTGGTGACGGGGATGTTCTGGTCCTTCAGTGCCTTGGCGAAGTTGTCGTAGCCGGACTTGGTGAACACGTCGTCGTTGCCGTAGAGCACCGCGACCTTCTTGACGCCTTCCTTTTCCACCACCGTCTTCAGCGTCACGGGCAGCACGTCCGCCTCGGTGACGGAGTTGCGGAAGATGTAGTTGCCGACCGCCGTGATGCCGTCCGCCGTGTTCGAGGTGCCGAAAACCGGCGCCTTCGCGGCCTGGGCGATGGGGTTGGCGGCAGAGGCGGAGTTGGAGAGCGTCGGGCCGAAGATCAGCAGCACCTTGTCCTGGAAGATCAGCTTCTTGTAGACGTTGATCGCCTCTTCCTTCTTGCCCTGTTCGTCCTCGACCACGAGCTTGATGGTGTTGCCGTTGACGCCGCCGGCCGCGTTGATCTCCTCCGCGGCGAGTTCGAAGCCGTTGCGAATCGCCGCGCCGTACTGGGCGGCGAGCCCGCTCAGCGCAGCCGCGACGCCGAGCTTGACCTCGGCCGCCTGTGACGCCACCGTGCTTGCACCGATAGCAAGCGCAACGATCGCCGATCTCATAAACTGCATCGAACTCTCCCCGGGATCGATCTGGTTGTGGAAATCGCTTCCCGGCGGAGTACACGCAATGCCCAGAATCAAGGCACGCACCCGCCGGACGCGCGACACGAAATTTCGTTCGGATTATCGTTGTTGATCACGCGCCGCATTCCGTCAAGATGCTTGCGTAATAAAATTGCAACAGGTGTCAATTATCGCAGCGCTGCCGCCATTCCGGGCAGCGCCGGCGGGCAGAGCAGATCGAAAAAGCGCCATACGCCAATAGTTTGAAACGCAACCAACCGCCCTGCCGGTTCGCGGCCGATTGCAGAGCTGCGACATCTCTGTTATCACTGCGATGTTCGATATGACGGATCGGGAGAGTTCGGTCCAGTCCGACGCCGATGGAGCAACCGCCCCGGAAACTCTCAGGCACAAGGGACCATCCGTCAGGACGATCTGGAGAGAGGCGCGCCGGCTGCCGGACGCGCCCACCGAAGGGGAAGGCGTTCGCGCGGGTGACTGCACGAACGGCTCAAGCTCTCAGGTACAGGGACAGATGGGGCGCTCGACCGACCGGATTTTCCGGTCGCCCGGCCGCTTCATACAGGACCTGAGACCATGTCCCATATTGCCATCGTCGGCGCCGGCATCACAGGCGTGACCGCCGCTTATTCCCTTGTCACGCGCGGCTATGACGTCACCGTCATCGACCGTTGCCGCTATCCCGCCATGGACACATCCTTCGCTAACGGCGGCCAGTTGTCCGCCTGCAACGCGGAGGTGTGGAACAGGGTGTCCACCATCCTCAAGGGGCTCAAGTGGATGCTGCGCAAGGATGCGCCGCTCCTCGTCAACCCCATGCCCTCCTGGCACAAGTATTCCTGGATGGCGGAGTTCGTGGCCGCCATTCCGCATTACCGCGCCAACACCATCGAGACGACGCGCCTGGCGATCGCCGCACGTCAGCATCTGTTTTCCGTCGCCGAGACCGAGAACATCGATTTCGATCTCGAAAAGCGTGGCATCCTGCATATTTTCCACGACAAGAAGAGTTTCGACGCCAGCGCCCGCGTCAACACGCTGCTGACCGAGGGCGGCCTCGAACGCCACGCGGTCACACCCGCGGAAATGCGCGACATCGAGCCCGCGTTGATGGGCAGCTATTTCGGCGGCTTCTTCACGCCGTCCGACTCCACCGGCGATATTCACAAGTTCACCCGCGGCCTCGCGGAAGCCTGCCAGCGGCGCGGCGTGCGCTTCATCCAGGACGCCATCGTCACCCGCATCGCCCGCGCAGGCGGGGACGACGCGGCCGGCTTCGTCATCCATTACACGCCCGCCCTGCCGGATGCCGGCCTCGCGCCGGAACAGACGGCGGCGGAGCAGGACCTGAAGGCCGACGCGGTCGTCATCTGCGCGGGCGCGGCAAGCCGCAACCTCGCCGCCTCGCTCGGCGACCGCCTCAACATCTATCCGGTGAAAGGCTATTCGATCACCGTGCATAGCGACCGGGCCGAGTCGCAGGCGGCGACGCCGACCGTGAGCCTGCTGGACGAGGCAGCCAAGATCGTCACCAGCCGCCTTGGCGTCAATCGCCTGCGCGTGGCGGGCACGGCCGAGTACAACGGCTTCAACCGTGACATTCGCGCAGACCGCATCCAGCCGCTCATCGACTGGGTGCGCCGCGAGTTCCCCGCCGTCGATACCGACCGCGCCGTGCCGTGGACAGGCCTGCGGCCGATGATGCCGGACATGATGCCGCGCGTGCGTCGCGGGCGCGTCAAGGGCGTGTTCTATAATACCGGCCACGGCCATCTGGGCTGGACGTTGTCGGCCGCGACCGCCGAACTCATCGCGGAGCAGGTCAAGGCCGATTACCCGGTGGCGTAGGCACTTGGGTCAAGCCCGCGCGGCGTTTGAGCGAAATCCACCTGGCGCCGGCCGAAAGCCGGAGTCGATGCATGACGAAACCATCTGATCGGGAGAGTACCATGTTGACCATCCGCAGGATCGACCGGAACGACGCGCGGCTGCTGATCGAAGGCGCCAGCGCCCGGGCGGCCGAGATCGGCGTGCCGATGTGCATCGCCATCACCGACGAATCGGGCAACCTCGTCGCCTTCGAGCGCATGGACGGCGGCAAGATCACCAGCATCACCATCGCGATCGACAAGGCGTTCACCGCCGCCGCTGCGAAGAAGGCCACGCACGACTACGGCACGACGAGCCAGCCCGGCGGGCCCACCCACGGCATCAACTCCGCCGTGCACGGACGCCTGATGGTGGTCGGTGGCGGCCTTCCCGTCGTCGTCGACGGTGACGTCGTTGCGGGAATAGGCATCAGCTCCGGCACGCCGGCGCAGGATCAGGAATGCGCCCAGGCGGGCATCGACCATTTCCTGGCAAAGCGCGGCTAGAGCGCGTGCCGATCAGAATTCGCTCAAAATCAGAAGCCTGGAGCATGCCGTCGTTTCCATAAAATGGCGGCATACTCCAGAGCGACGGCTCCCCGCGAAGAGACGCGATCCGGTCAGGCCGGGGCGGCTTCCCCCTCGGGCTTCTCCCCTGCGGGCTTCCCTTCTTCCGGCGTTCCCGCCGCGACGTCCACAAGCGCCGGCTTGAGGCCGAGCACGCGGCGGAAGGCATGGAAGGTCGCCGCCACGTTCGGGGAAGCGTCGGAAAGCGGTCCGAGCACGAACTGCACGGCCTCCATCGCCTGTTCGCGTTCTTCCTCCGTGTGCAGCAGGTCAGGCAGGCGCTCAAGCGCCTCCTCGCGGGCGAACTGGGCGGTGAGGCTCTGTTCGTGGATGACGCGGGCGCGCTCCACGGGCGCAAGATGGCTGAAAGGTTCGGTCTTGTTCAGCAGATGCGTCGAGCGCTCCAGCCTGTCCCTGCGCACGTTGCCACGCGAATCTGCCAGCAGGATCAGCATGCGGATCACCGCCTCGACATAGCCGCCGGAACCGATGTGCGACAGCGCGGACTGCACCTCCGGCAGCGCGAACAGCTCTTCCTTGGATTTGCGCGTGCGGCCGAATTCGTAGCGGCGGCCGAACCAGCGCATGTAAGGCGTGGCATAGATGCTGAAGAACAGCGTCTCGCACCAGGCGTTGCGCAGGTCGCGCGCGATGTCGACGGACTGCTCGAAGGCGTTGGCGAGCCAGTGTTCCGTCCGCACGAACAGGTTGTCGTCCCCGGCGGCGGTGCGGTTGTTGCCCACCATGTCGGCGAGAAGCTCGATCGGCTGCAGCAGCGGATTGCGCGACGACAGCAGGCTGCGCTGCAGGCGCAGCGGATGCAATGTCCGCGCCAGCTCGGCCGTCGCCTGGGTCACGCCCGATTGCACGACGGGCCGCAGCGCGATGTCGTAGAAGTCGGCCTGCAATTCCGAAATGCGCGCCACCGCCGCGAACGGCACTTCGTCGCGCCGCCCCTCGTTCGCGCCCGGCAGGTCGCTCATCTTGCGCTCGGCGAAGGAGACGCTGAACTGCTGATTCTCGCCCTCGCCGATGATGTCCTCGATCTTCATCTCGTAGAGGCCCGGCGCCAGCGCCTCGATGGTTTTCATCGTGGACGCCACTTCGGTGTGCTCGCGCTTGGCGATGGACGAGGAAACGAAGATGCCGAGATGCCCCACCTTCTCGTGCACCATATAGATGATGCGCTGGCCGCGAATCCTGATCTCGGTCTCGTCGGCGTAGGTATCGACGATCCAGTTCAGCGCCTGCTTGGGCGGCGTGATGGTGTCCCCGAGGCTCGTGAACACGATCACCGGGGAGCGGATCTGCTTGACGTCGAGATTGCGCCCGTGCTCAAGCCGGGCCTCGTTGCGGGCCAGCCGGTTGCCGATGAAAAGATCGCGCACGATCCAGACGATCTCTTCCTCGTTCATCAGGAAGAAGCCGCCCCACCACTTCTCGAATTCGAGGAAGCGCCCGCGACCGGTATCCACTTCGTTGAAGTAGTCGTAATATTTACGGAAATAGTTGCGACCGGGGTTCATCAACTCGAAGTTGAGCACCAGCCACGCGCCGTCGAAAACGCCGTTGCCGATATCGGACCAGAACATCGGCAGTATCTGGCCACCGAGAAGCCCGGCGTTGTAGCGGATGATGTTGCGGCCGATCTCGCCCGACCACGTCTCGACAGGGGCGCCGTTCAGCACCAGCGGCCCGGTGATGTCCGGATTGCTGGCGCCCAGCAGCAGCGTTGCCCAGCCGCCCTGACAGTTGCCGATCACCACCGGCTTCGCGGACTTGGGATGCAGGGACTGCACGTAGCGCACGAAGGCGGCCTCGGTGCGCGTAACGTCGGCAAGCGTCTGGCCGGGCTCGGGCTCGCGGCGGAAGCTGACGAAATACACCGGGTGGCCGTCGCGCAACGCCACGCCCACCTGGCTGTCCATCTGCGAGCCGCCGATGCCCGCCCCCTGCCCCGCGCGCGGATCGATGATGATGTAGGGGCGCTTCCAGTCGAAGGTCTGCATGCCCGCAGGCGGGCGAATCTTGAGCAGCACGTAGTTTGTGGGCCGCGGCTGGTCGACACCGTCCATGATCACGTCGTAGTCGTAGATGAGCACGGGCGGGCATCCAGCGGCCTCGTGCACCAGAAAGATGTCGCCGCGTTCACGGATCGTGTCGGCGTAAAGCACTGCGCGCTGTGCGCGGTCGGCCCAGTAATGGCCAAGGTCTCCGGCGAGATCGAGCCCGCCGGTGCGCACACGCCGCCCGAACGCATCGGTGATGGACCGGGCCTCGTCGAGCGCCGCGCGGACGCGCTCGCTGTGGTTGGAGGCGATGCTCGCCATATGGTGGCTCGACGACTGGGTGGTGAGATCGCCCAGCGCCGAATACTCCGAGAGCTGCGCCTTCAACGCATGCGCCCGCTGCTCCGCAGTCAAGCGCTGGCCGTCCAGAATGCGGGCGATCAGGAACACGTCTTCCTCAAGGCCCGCACCGTCGCGGCCCTCGGCACTACCCCGACCCAGTTCTGCTGCTTGCGATGTCATTGACGCCTCCAGAGCCTCGCCCCACCGGGAAGCTGAGGTCGGAACTCTTACATCACGATATACGTAGATATCATAACGGTGATACGTCCATGATCCATATCAATCGCGAAAAGCAAGACGGCAGCAATACTGACCATACATAAGTATCTATACATAGCCGGGCGAGATCAAAACGGTCCGACGACTGTCATTTAAGTGTCATACATAGAACAGGGCAAGGGGCCGGCCGGATAGAACAGCGCCGCCAACAGGGGCTCTGGCACCGCGCCGGCACCCTCCTGGTCATATGGAACGGCGAACCACCGGCGCGGCCGCCGCCCTCCCGGCCGTTCAGGACGCCTTGCCGGTTTCGCCGCTCTCCCCGGCCGCGTCCAGTTCCGCCAGAATCTCCGCCGTATGCTCGCCGAGCCGGGGAGAGCGGCGGTCGAGCCGGAGGCTCGCGCCCGAGAGGGTGACGGGTGTGCGCACGCCGGGCACTCCCTGCGGCGCGATCTGCATGCCGCGCGCCTCGATCTGCGGATCGCTGAAAACGTCGGCGACGGTGTTGATCGGCCCGGCTGGAACGCCCTCCGCCTCCAGCGCCGCGAGCAGCGCATCGCGTTGCCAGGTGGCGATAGCCTCGCCCAGCAGTTCCGTCAGTGCCGTGCGGTTGGCGACGCGGTCGGCATTGGTGAGGAAGCGCGGATCGCCGCCCAGCGCCTCGCGGCCCAGCACGCGCGCGAAGCGGCGAAACTGGCCGTCGTTGCCGACCGCGACGATGACGAAGCCGTCCGCGACGGCGAAAGTCTGATAAGGTGCGATGTTCGGGTGTGCGTTGCCGAGCCGGTGCGGCACGGCGCCGGAGGCCAGATAGTTCATTGCCTGATTGGCGAGCACGCCGGTGATGCAGTCGAACAGCGCCATGTCCACGTGCTGACCGACGCCCGTGCGCTGGCGCTGCCAGAGCGCGGCCTGAATGGCAATCACGCCGTAGAGGCCCGTGAAGATGTCGACGAAGGCGACGCCCATCTTCTGCGGAGGGCCATCGGGCTCGCCCGTCAGATCCATGATGGCGCCCATGCCCTGGATCATGAAATCGTAGCCGGCCCGCTTCGCGTAGGGGCCGGTCTGGCCGAAGCCGGTGACCGAGCAATAGACGAGCCGCGGGTTGATCTGCCGCAGGCTTTCGTAATCGAGGCCGTATTTCGCCAGGCCGCCAACCTTGAAATTCTCCACCAGCACGTCGGCGTCCTGCACGAGGCGGCGCACCAGCGCCCGCCCCTCGTCCGTGGTGAAGTCGGCGGCGATCGAACGCTTGCCCCGGTTGCAGGCATGGAAATAGGCGGCGGACCGCTCACCCTCGACATCGATGAAAGGTGGCCCCCAGCCGCGCGTGTCGTCGCCCTGCGGGCTCTCGACCTTGATCACGTCCGCGCCCAGATCGGCGAGCGTCTGGCCAATCCACGGGCCGGCGAGGATGCGCGCGAGTTCGACGACCCTGAGCCCGGAAAGGGGCGCCTCGCCCGTGCCGGAACCGCAGTTGATGTCGGGCATGGCTGTTAGACCTCGAAAAAGATCGGCCCGCGCCGCCCTGCCTGAAAAGGCGCCGGCGCGGACCAGTTGGGGAAGTCAGGGTAGTGGACGCGCGTCAGAAGAACGCCTGCAGCCCGGTCTGGGCGCGCCCGAGGATGAGGGCGTGCACGTCGTGGGTGCCCTCATAGGTGTTCACGGTTTCCAGATTCTGCGCGTGGCGCATGATGTGATACTCGATCTGGATGCCGTTGCCGCCGTGCATGTCGCGCGCCGTGCGGGCGATATCGAGCGCCTTGCCGCAGTTGTTGCGCTTGACGATGGAGATGATCTCGGGCGCGAAGGAGCCCTCGTCCATCAGCTGCCCGACACGCAGGCTAGCCTGCAGGCCCAGCGCGATCTCCGTCTGCATGTCGGCGAGCTTCTTCTGGAAGAGCTGCGTCGCCGCCAGCGGCCTGTTGAACTGCTTGCGGTCCAGCCCATACTGGCGGGCGCGGAACCAGCAGTCCTCGGCGGCGCCGAGGGCGCCCCACGAGATGCCGTAGCGCGCGCGGTTGAGGCAGCCGAACGGCCCCTTGAGCCCGGCGACGTGCGGCAGCAGCGCCTCCTCGCCCACCTCGACATCCTGCAGCACGATCTCGCCTGTGATGGAGGCGCGCAGGCTGAGCTTGCCCTCGATCTTGGGCGCGGAAAGGCCCTTGGTGCCCTTTTCCAGCACGAAGCCGCGAATCTGGCCGTCATGCGCCGCCGACTTCGCCCAGACCACGAACACGTCGGCGATCGGCGCGTTGGAAATCCACGTCTTGGAGCCGTTGAGGCGATAGCCGCCGTCAATCTTCTCCGCGCGCGTCTTCATGCCGCCGGGGTCGGAACCGGCGTCGGGCTCCGTAAGGCCGAAGCAGCCGATCCACTCGCCCGAGGCGAGCTTCGGCAGGTACTTCCGGCGGTGTTCCTCGGAGCCGTAGGCATAAATCGGATACATGACGAGCGACGACTGCACGCTCATCATCGACCGGTAGCCGCTGTCGATACGCTCGACCTCGCGGGCGATCAGGCCATAGGCAACATAGCTCGCGCCCGCGCCGCCATATTCTTCCGGCACCGTGGGGCCAAGCAACCCGGCCTCGCCCATCTCGCGGAAGATCGCCGGGTCCGTCTTCTCGTGCAGGTAGGCTTCCTGGATGCGCGGCGCGAGCCGGTCCGCCGCGAAGGCGGCCGCGGAGTCGCGGATGATGCGTTCGTCTTCCGTCAACTGGTTGTCGAGTTGAAACGGATCGTTCCACGTAAAGGCGCTGTATTCCGCCACGGCATGTCCCTCCCAGTCCTTAAACAGCGTCACGCGCCGGGCTCCCGGCGATCTCCCCTATCGATACGGCTATCATGCAAAGCTTTGCCGCCTCTCTCAAACGATGTTTACTCACCGTCCCCATGAGATATATTCATGTATCATGATTGCGATGCAACGTCGCCTGCTGCCCGCCACGGGGGCGCTGGCCGCTTTCGATGCCGTGGCGAGGCTCGGCAGCTTTTCCGCCGCCGCGCAGGAACTGTCCCTCACCCAGAGCGCCATCTCCAAGCAGATCGCCGCGCTGGAGGGGCAGCTCGGTATCGCGCTGTTCGAGCGCACGGGCCGGGGCGTCGCGCTGACGCAGCAGGGAACAGCCTATGCGGTCGCCGTCGCCGATGCGCTGGCGACCATCCGCGCCGCCTCCCTGCGCGCCATGGCGGGCGAAGCCCGCCAGACGCTCAATCTCGCGATCCTGCCCACTTTCGGCACGCGCTGGTTGATGCCGCGCATCCCCTCCTTCATCGCCCGGCATCCGGAAGTGACACTCAACTTCGCCACCCGCATCGGGCGCTTCGACATCGAGGCGGAGGGTTTCGACGCCACGACCCACATCGGCACCGCGGACTGGCCGGGAACGGAAAGCACGTTCCTGATGCACGAAACGGTGGCACCCATGGCGAGCCCCGCCTTCCTGCGCGAGCATCCGATTACGGCGCCTGACGATCTCGCCAGGCTGCCCCTGCTGCACATGGGGTCACGGCCGGAGGCATGGGATCACTGGTTCAGGACGGCGGGCGTTTCGGCGCCGGCGGCGATGCGCGGCATGCGCTTCGAACAGTTTTCGACGGTGGCGCAGGCCTGCATGGCCGGTGTGGGCGTCGCGCTGCTGCCGCTTTTCCTGATCGCGTCGGAAATCGGCAGCGGCCAGCTCGTCGTCGCCTTCGACCATCCGGTCAGAAGTCCACGCTCGTATTATCTGATTTCGCCACGCGCGCGGGCGCGCCTCGCCCCCGTCGCGGCGTTCCGGCGCTGGCTCATCGCGGAAGTCGACACCTGGAAAAGCGAGGGCGGATACGACGAGGGTGGGCCGGAAACCTGACGGCAAACGCCCCTGTCCGCCCGCGTCACGAGAACAGCGAATCGATGTCGTCCTGCGAGACGACATCGACGTCCGCCTTCAGCGGCGGCCCGTTCAGCAGGGCGGCGTCGCCCTCGCGCCTGTCCGACGCCGCGTCCTGATCCGGGATGAAGGAGAACCCTTCCTCGCCGCCCCAGATCGACATCATGGTTGCCACGCGGTCCTCGATGAAGTGGAGCACCTGCACCACCTTGCCGATGCGCTGGCCCGTGAGGTCCTGAAAGTTGCAGGCCTCGAAGATGCGGATGGCCTGCTTGTGGATTTCCACCACCATCGCCTGATCGGCGCCGCCCAGCTTGGCCAGCAGCCTGCCCGCCGTTTCCTCGACCGTTTCGGCGGCGGACAGGATCGTCTCCGTCGCCGCCTCGGTGCCGTTGACCACGGCATCCAGCTCGTCGAGCGCACGGCTGGACGAGTCGCCCCTCAACCCCTTCACCTGCAGGTTGAGTATTTCCCGCTTGGTCTGCGATATCGCGTGATGAATCAGCGCGACCTCCGACCGCATCGGGCCGTTGGCCGCCCGGGCGTCGGCAGGCGCCACGGCCATGCCCTGCTGCACGAGCCCCTTGATATCCGCCAACTCCTGGAACACCCGTTCGAACAGCGCCGTGCTGTCGACCGGCTCGACCGCCGGGCGCAAGTCGCGCTCCTCGTGCTCCGCGTCCATGCCCGTCTCGATCCGGAACGGCCGACGATCTGCTGGCATCGGCTTTTCTCCCGCCATCAGCAATACCTGACCCACAGATAGACGATCGGCAGCAAATTCGCAATATTCGCAAGCTTCCGGATGCAAGCTTCAGGCAAGCCTGAGATGCAATCTACTGCCTGTGCGACGCATATGCGGCGGATCTCAATGTACAGCGTATCCACGATCGGAGTTATCGATGGCCCTTGATCTTTCGATGCCTATTCTCGTCGTAGACGACTACAAGACGATGATTCGCATCATCCGGAATCTGCTCAAGCAACTGGGCTTTCAGGACATCGATGACGCGGCCGATGGCAGCGAGGCATTGGCGAAGCTGAACGAACGCAAGTACGGCCTCGTCATTTCCGACTGGAACATGGAGCCGATGACGGGATACGAACTGCTCAAGCAGGTGCGCGGAAACCCGGCGCTGGAAGCGATCCCCTTCATCATGGTCACGGCGGAGGCCAAGAGCGAAAACGTCGTCGCCGCGAAGAAGGCCGGCGTGAACAACTACATCGTCAAGCCGTTCAACGCCCAGACGCTGAAGGACAAGATCGAGGCCGTGTTCGCCTGACACGCAGGCCAATGCGCGGAGGCAGCGCGGCGGAGGCGCGGAACGCCTCGTCCCAACGCTCCCGGTCTTGGGCCGTTCGCGTGCGGCTTTGCTCAAGCACCGCGCGGGCTTGACCGTGCCGCGACGAACCAGGCTCATCGCGGAGCAGTGTTATTCGGCCGGGACGGTATGCGCCCCCGCGGTTCCCGACGCCCGGCCCGCCTCATGCCCTGCCAGGGCAGCCTGCGCCTCGTCGTTGCCGTGCTCCCGCGAGAAGCGCCTTCCAAGGAAACTGTAGACGGTGGGCACCACGAACAGCGTCAGCAATGTCCCCAGCGTCATGCCGCCGACGATGACGAGGCCGATCTGCTGACGGCTCTCCGCGCCCGCGCCCGTCGCCATCGCCAGCGGAACCGCGCCGAGCACCATGGCGCCGGTGGTCATCAGGATGGGCCGCAGGCGCAGCGTCGCCGCCTCCACGACGGCGGCGAGCCTCTCCCGCCCCGCCTCCTGCTGCTGGTTGGCGAATTCCACGATCAGGATGCCGTGCTTGGTGATGAGGCCCACCAGCGTCACGAGGCCGATCTGCGAATAGACATTCATCGTGCCGCCGCCGTAGTAGAGCGCGGCGAGCGCGCCCGTGATGGACAGCGGCACGCTGAGCAGAATGATGACCGGATCGCGAAAACTCTCGAACTGCGCCGCGAGCACCAGATAGATGAAGCCGAGCGCCAGCACGAACACCGCGAGCAGGCTCTGGCTCGACGCACGGAACTCGCGGCTCTGGCCACCGACATCCGTCTGCATGCTGTCCGGCAGCACGTCGGCCGCCGCCTGCTCCAGGAAGGCGAGGCCGTCGCCGAGCGCGTAACCGGGCGCGAGATTGCTGGAGATGGTGGCCGAGCGGAGCTGGTTGAAGCGGCGCAGATCCTTCGGTGCCACCGATTCCGCCACCTGCACGATGTTCGACAGTTGCACCATCTCGCCCGAGGGCGCGCGCAGGAAGATCGTGGACAGCGTCGAAGGCGAGGCGCGGTCCTCCGCCGCCATCTGCACGTAGACATCGTACTGCTCGCCATCCACCTCGAAGCGGGTGACCTGCCGGCCGCCGAGCAGCGTCTCCAGCGTGCGCCCGACCACCGAGACGTCCAGACCGAGATCGGCCACCTTCGCCCGGTCGAGTGTGACGCGGAACTCCGGCTTGTTCAGCTTGAGATCAGACTCGGGGTTGACGAAGCCGGGCCAGCCGCGTGCGCGCTCCAGCAGCGCGTCGACCTGCTCCTGCAGTTCCTCGTAGGTGCCCGATGTCTGCACCACGAACTCCACAGGGCGCGAGGAGCCGCGCTGCCCGAGCGAGGCGGGGTTGTTGGCGTAGGCCTCGATACCGGGGATGCGCTGCAGGCGCTGGCGCATGTCGGCAGCGAGCTGCTGCTGCTTCACGCCGCGCTCGTCCCAGTCCTTCAGACGGCCGATGGCCATGAAGTCGGTGATCTCGGGAAAGCCCAGGATGACAAGCACCGAGTCCATTTCCGGAATGGTGCGCAGGTCCTGCTCAATGACGTTCACGTAGCGGCTCATGTAGGCGAGCGTCGCGCCCTCGGGGCCGCTGCCGCGGATCATCACGACCCCGCGGTCCTCCACCGGCGCGAGTTCGGAACGCAGCGCGGTGAAGTAGTAGCCGCTTAGCCCGGCGACGGCGAGCGCCAGCACCACCACGAGGAAGCGCACCCGCATCGCGCCCGAAAGCATCCGGCGGTATCCCGATTCGAGCCCGGCGAACCCCTTTTCCAGCAGCAGGAAGAGGCGGCCGGGGTTCGGGTTTTGCCGCAGCAGCTTCGCGCACATCATGGGCGTGAGCGTCAGCGCCACGAAGCCGGAGACGATCACCGCGCCCGCGAGCGTGAGCGCGAATTCGAGGAACAGGCGGCCGGTGCGCCCTTCCGCGAAGGCCACCGGCGCATAGACCGCGGCGAGCGTCAGCGTCATGGCGACGACGGCGAAGCCGATCTCGCGCACCCCCTTGATCGCTGCATCCGCCGGCTTCATGCCCTCCTCGACATGGCGGTGGATGTTCTCCAGCACCACGATGGCGTCGTCGACCACGAGCCCGATGGCGAGCACCATGGCAAGCAGTGTCAGCGTGTTGATGCTGAAGCCGAGCATCAGCATCAGCGCGAAGGTGGTGACGAGCGAGATCGGAATGGTGACGATGGGAATGAGCGAGGCGCGCAGCGAGCGCAGGAAGACGAGAATCACCAGCACCACGAGCACGATCGCCTCGACGATGGCGTGGTAGACCGCCTTGATGGAGCGGTCGATGAACACCGCGTTGTCGTTGCCGATCTGCGCCGAGACGCCCTCCGGCAGGGAGGCGTTGATCTCCGGCATCACCTGCCGCATCGCGCCCGACACGTCGAGCGGGTTCGCCACCGCCTGCTTGACGATGCCAACGGTGACGCTGGTCTTGCCATTGAAGCGCCCGTCGCGGCGCGTGTCCGCCGCGCCGAGTTCCACCCGCGCCACGTCCCGCAGGCGCACCTGGTAGTTGCCGGCGAGCTTCACCACCACATTCTCGAATTCCGGAACGCTGGTGAGGCCGGTGCGTGACAGCACGGTGAACTCGCGGCCGGAGCTTTCGATGCGGCCCGACGGCAGCTCGACATTCTGGGCGCGCAGAGCCGCCTCCACGTCCTGCACCGTGAGGTTGTAGGCGGCGAGCCGCTCGCGGTCGATCCAGATGCGCATGGCATAGCGGCGCTCGCCGAAGATGGTCACGTCCGCGACGCCGGTCAGGTTCTTGAAGCGATTGACGACGTAGCGGTCGATATAGTCGGTGAGTTCCAGCGCGTTCATGCGGTCGCTCATGAAGGCGATGTAGACGACCGGCTGGGCATCCGCCTCCACCTTGGCGATCACGGGCTCGTCTACTTCGTCCGGCAGGCGGCCGCGCACGCGGCTCACGCGGTCGCGCACGTCGTTCGCCGCCACGTCCGGATCGACGCTGAGGTTGAAGCGCACGGTGATGCGGCTCGATTCGGACCGGCTGACGGATTCGAGCACATCGATGCCCGCGATGCCGGCGATCGACCCTTCGAGCACCTGCGTCACCTGGCTCTCGATGATGGACGCGGAGGCGCCGGGATAGCTCACTGTCACCGATACCACCGGCTCATCGATGTTCGGATACTCGCGCACCGTCAGCCTGTTGTAGGAGACGACGCCGATCAGCACCATGATCAGGCTGAGCACGGTGGCGAACACCGGGCGGCGGATGCAAAGCTCGGCAAATCCCATTTCCGCGCCCCTTCCCCGTCAGATCTGGCCGGCGGCTGCCACCGCGACCTCGACCGCCGCGCCGTTGCGCAGGCGGTGCTGGCCGGCGGTGACGACGACGGCGGAGACATCGAGCCCTTCCAGCACCTCGACCTCGCCGGCTCGGCGCGCGCCGAGCCGCACCACCGTCTCCACCGCCTTGCCGTCGACGACGCGGTAGACGAGCGCGTCCGCGCCCCGCGGCACGATGGCTTCCTCCGGAATGAACACGCTCTCGCCGCCGGCCGCGCTCTTGATGGCGATGCGCGCGAAAAGGCCCGGACGCAGCGCCAGGTCGGGGTTCGGCAGCCGCGCGCGGATGTTGAGCGCCCGCCCGTTCACGTCCACCATCGGGTCGACGGCATAGATGGCGCCGACGAAGCGGCGCCCCGGCAGCGCGTCGACGGAAAGCTCCACCGTCTGGCCGACCGCAACCCTGGCGAGATAGGTTTCCGGCACCTTGAAGTCGACCTTCAGCCGGTCGATCTTTTCGAGATTGACGATCTGCGCGCCCGGATTGAGATACGCGCCCACAGAAACCTTGCGTACGCCGAGCATGCCGGAAAAAGGTGCGCGGATGAACAGCTTGTTGTAGCGCGCCTCGACCAGCGCCAACGCGGCACGGGCGGTGGCAAGCGCCGCCGCCGCCTCGTCGTTGGCGCGCTGGGTGGCGTTGCCGCCCTTGGCGAGCACGTTGGTGCGCCGGAAATTGGCCTCGGCGAGGTCGAGCCGGGCGCGCACGTCGTCGATTTCAGCTTCCGTCAACGCCGAATCGAGCCGCAGCAGCAGGTCGCCGGCCGCCACCTGCTCGCCTTCCGAGAAGCTGATCTCGGCAACGCGGCCGGCAATCTCGGAGGAAATCTGCACGCTCTCGTCCGACTGCAGGCTGCCGACGGTGTTGATGTCCGAGACCGCGTCGCCGACCCTGGCGGGGGCGGTCTCCACAGGGAATTTCTTTGCCGGCGCGGCGGGCGTCGCCGCCTTGTCCCCGGTGGCCTTGTCCCCCCCGGTCTGCGACTGCGCCTGCGCGGACGGCTGGCGGAACAGGGAGGAAAGGGGGGAGCCGTCGAGAAGGGCCACAAGATCCCCGCCCCGCCGCTCGAACACAACCGCCCAGGCCACGGCCATGACGATAACAAGCAGCCCGACCGCCAACAACCTGCGCATGTGTCATCCTCGAATAGCCATGCCGGACGTATGACCGCGCAGCCGCCGCTCGCGTGTCCCGCCCCGATCATTCCGCACACCGACGTCATGGTGCATCGCACCATATCTGCGGCGCAAGTTAACATTCCCTCATGTTGACGTTTCCACGCCCGGCGCCGTGCTCCGGAACTTTTGCGGATCGTACCACGCCTGTCCAATCAAAGATGCGACAACAATTTATTCCAATGCACAAGAGGGCCTGCATGGTTGACTTACCGCCCCATAAGGCTCTACCCGCAACGGGCGTCACATGTGGCTCAAGCTCAGGACAGGACATGACTGCTCATTATGATGTGCTCGGTATCGGCAACGCCATTGTCGATGTCATCGCCCGCGCGGAAGACGATTTCCTCGTGGCGCAGAATCTCGTCAAGGGTTCCATGCAGCTCATCGATGAGGCGCGCTCGCAGGAACTTTTCGCGGCGCTCGGGCCGGTCACCTGGGTTTCGGGCGGCAGCGCGGCCAACACGGTCGCGGGACTTGCCTCGCTCGGGGCGAAGCCGGCCTTCATCGGCAAGGTGAAGGACGATGACGCGGGCCGGCGCTTCGGCCACGACATCCGGTCGCTCGCGGTCGCCTTTCCCACCGCGCCCGCCGAAGACGGCCCGGCGACCGCCGTGTGCCTGATCGTCGTGACGCCGGACGGCGAGCGCACCATGAGCACCTATCTCGGCGCGAGCCAGCACCTCACCCCCGCCGACATCGACCGCGAAACGGTCGAGGCCGCGCGAATCACCTATCTCGAAGGCTACCTCTGGGACCCGGCGGACGCGAAGGAAGCCTTCATCAAGGCGTCGCGCATCGCCCACGGTGCCGGGCGCGACGTGGCGCTCACCCTGTCGGACGCCTTCTGCGTCGAGCGCTTCCGCGAGGAGTTCCTGGGGCTTTTGCGGACTCAGACGGTGGATATCGTGTTCGCCAACGAGGCGGAGTTGAAAAGCCTCTACGAGACTTCCGATTTCGACGCGGCTGTCGAGGCGCTGCGGCAGGAAGCCGTGCTCGGCGTCGTCACCCGCTCGGAAAAGGGCGCGCTGGTCGTTGCCCGGGACGAAACCATTGCGGTTCCCGCCTATCCGGTGGCGGAGCTGACCGATTCGACCGGCGCGGGCGATTTGTTCGCGGCGGGCTTCCTGTTCGGCGTTTCGCATGGTCTCGACCTGCGCACCGCCGCCCACCACGGGGCGCTGGCGGCCTCGCACATCATTCAGCATATCGGCGCGCGCCCGCAGAAGAACCTGCGTCAGCACGCCATCGACAACGGCCTGCCGGTCAGCGCGGACTGACCGGCGAACGCCCGGCCGCGGGTCACCAACTTGTGTCATTGACCCCGGCCGCGACAGCAGCCACATAAGTAGCCTCGTTGACCCGGCGCCCGGCGCCTCCCGTGGGATTCCTGTTCATGCGCGCATTTCGCCGGCTTCGCCGTTCGCTCCTCGTCGCTACCTGCATCGCTTCCCTGTCAGGCGGCGCGGTCCTTGCCGCGGAAGTCACCGCGGAACAGCGTGCGCAGATCGAAAGCGTGATTCACGACTACCTGCTCAACAACCCGCAGGTGCTGAAGGAGGCACTGGCGGCGCTGGAATCACACCAGGAGCGGGAGCAGCGCGCGGCCGTGGCCACCGCCGTGCGCTCCGTCACCGGGGAGATGGGCGCGGCGGATGGCATCGTGCTCGGCAACCCGAAGGGCGACATCACCGTCGTCGAGTTCTTCGACTACAACTGCGGCTTCTGCAAGAAAGCGCTCGGCGACATCGAGGCGCTGACGAAGGCCGATCCGCGCCTGCGCCTCGTCATCCGCGACTTCCCCATCCTGCGGCCCGAATCGGCAGATGCGGCGCTGGTCAGCATCGCGGTCGGCAAGCAGCTCTCCGGCGAGAAGTATTTCCGCTTCCATTCCGATCTGCTGATGTCGCGCGGCGTCGTCGGCAAGGAGCGCGCGCTTGAGGTCGCGAAGGCCGCCGGCGTCGACATGAAGCAGCTGGAGGCGGACATCGAATCGGAGGCCGTCCGCCAGGCATTGACGCGCAACATGCAGGCGGGCGAGCAGCTTTCGCTCACTGGCACGCCGAGCTTCGTCGCCGGCGACGGCGTCGTTCCCGGCGCGGTCGGAATCGAGACGCTGCAAACGATCATCGCTTCCGTGCGTCAGTGCGGCAAGATTGACTGCTGACCTTATCGGCGTAAATCCGCGGAAAAAGCACGGTTATTCGCAGGAAAGCGAGGCTGTGTGCCTTTTCCTGCCGCCCGTGTCGGTTTATGAGGTGGAGTTCCCGTGCGTCGATACGCCGGCGCGCCTTCACATCTGCCTCGCGGCGGTTGCCCGGCGCCAAACCTGTGGGTGAGCATCCGCCGAATGGTCTCGATTCACGTTCTCAACGGTCCCAACCTCAACCTGCTCGGGCGGCGCGAGCCGGATGTCTACGGGCGTTTCACGCTGGCAGACATCGAGACGCGGCTGCGCGCACGCGCTGCGGCTCTATCGGCCTCCATGGGCACGACCATCGAGCTGACCTTCGCGCAGACCAACATCGAGGGCGAACTCGTCACGCTCGTGCAGAACGCCGGGCTTGCGGGCGCGGGCGTGATTTTGAACGCGGGGGCCTACACCCATACCTCCATCGCCCTGCGGGATGCGATTTCCGGCGCGCAGGCGCTTGCAATCGAGGTGCATTTGTCGAATGTGCATGCTCGGGAGCAATTTCGCCATCATTCCATGATTGCTGCGGTGGCGCATGGCGTGATCGCCGGCTTCGGTGCCGCAAGTTACGATCTCGCACTGGAGGCCATCGTGCCGTTGTTGCAGGAGCGCGCGGGTACCGTTAAAGGCGTTGGAAACCATTGACAGAAGAAAGCATGGCAAAAATCAGCCCTATCGATCCGGAACTCGTCCGGGAGCTGGCGAAGCTCATCTCGGAAACCGACCTGACTGAAATCGAGGTCGCCAAGGGCGATCTGCGCATTCGCGTCGCGCGCACCGTCACCGCCAACGTCGTTTTGCCGCAGGCGGCGCCCGTCGCAGCGAGCGTGGCCGCGCTCGCACCGACGGTGGCCGAGGTCGTGCCCGTGCCGGCAGTCGTCTCTCTCGCCGAGAACCCGGGCACCGTGACGTCGCCGATGGTTGGCACCGCCTATCGCCGCCCCTCGCCTGACGCCAAGCCCTTCATTGAGGTGGGATCGAAAGTGCAGGCGGGCGACAAGCTTCTGCTGGTCGAGGCCATGAAGACTTTCAACGATATCGTTGCCCCGCGCGCGGGCACCGTCACCGCCGTGCTTGTGGAGGATGGCCAGCCGGTCGAGTACGGCGAGCCGCTGCTGGTAATCGAGTAATCGATGTTCGACAAGATTCTGATCGCAAACCGGGGCGAGATCGCACTGCGCATCCTGAGGGCCTGCAAGGAACTCGGCATCGCGACCGTCGCCGTCCACTCCACCGCCGACGCCAACGCCATGCACGTGCGGCTTGCGGACGAGAGCGTGTGCATCGGTCCGCCGCCCGCGCGCGACAGTTATCTCAACATCCCCGCGCTCATCGCCGCCTGTGAGATCACCGGCGCGGACGCCGTGCATCCCGGCTACGGTTTCCTGTCGGAAAACGCGCATTTCGCCGATGTGCTGGCCGAACATGGCATCGCCTTCATCGGCCCCAAGGCCGATCATATCCGCCTGATGGGCGACAAGATCGAGGCCAAACGCACCGCGCGCACCTTGGGCATTCCCTGCGTTCCCGGTTCCGAGGGCGGCATCACCGACGACGAGGAGGCGCACCGCGTCGCGGCCGACATCGGGTTTCCCGTGCTGGTGAAGGCGGCGGCGGGCGGCGGCGGGCGCGGCATGAAGGTGGCTCGCGACGCGGCGAGCCTGAGCGATGCGCTCGCCACCGCGCGCATGGAGGCGAAAGCCGCCTTCGGCGACGATTCCGTCTATCTGGAAAAGTATCTCGAAAAGCCCCGCCACATCGAAATCCAGGTGATGGGCGATGGGCGCGGCGGCGCCATTCATCTGGGCGAGCGCGACTGCTCGCTGCAGCGCCGCCACCAGAAGGTGTGGGAGGAGGCGCCCTCGCCCGCCCTCAACCGTTCGGAGCGTGAACGCATCGGCGACGTCGTCTCGCGCGCGATGCAGGAGCTGCAGTATCTCGGCGCCGGCACGGTCGAGTTCCTTTACGAGAACGGCGAGTTCTACTTCATCGAGATGAACACCCGCATCCAGGTGGAGCATCCCATCACGGAGATGATTTCCGGCATCGATCTCGTCAACGAGCAGATTCGTGTCGCCGCAGGCGCGCCGCTGTCCATCCGGCAGGAGGACATCGTGCTGCACGGCCATGCCATCGAATGCCGCATCAACGCCGAGCATCCGTCCAACTTCCGGCCATCGCCGGGCACCATCACCTACTACCACCCGCCGGGCGGACTCGGGGTGCGAGTCGATTCGGCGGTGTATCAGGGCTATCGCATCCCCTCGAATTACGATTCGCTGGTCGGCAAGCTCATCGTGCACGGCCGCACGCGCACGGAATGCCTGATGCGGCTGCGGCGGGCGCTCGACGAGTTCGTCGTCGACGGCATCGAGACCACGCTGCCGCTGTTCCGGGCGCTGGTGCGCAACCAGGATGTCCAGAACGGCCTCTACGACATCCACTGGCTCGAACACTATCTTGAGGCCGAGGGGCCGGCGGAGATCGAGGCGCTGCGTACGGTCTGACCGGACGGACTTGCCTAAATTCCGTTTTCTGTCACAATGGCTTATCTCCTTGGGGTGCCCCGCGTTCCGCATGTCGTGCGTTTCGCACCGGGCTGAGAGGCTTGCGCCAACCCACCGAACCTGAACCGGATCATGCCGGCGGAGGGAAGCGAGATGCGCCCGCGGAAGGTTTTACGCGGGCGGCCTTCCGTTCGGCATGATCGCGACAAGCGCATCCTCGCGATGCCAGCGAGCCAGAACCATGCCGGCTTCAACAACAAACCCGGAAACGCGCCACTCCCCCCGTCCGGTCGACCTGCGTCTCTATGCCATTCTCGATCCGGAGCGGTCGCGCGGACGCCCGCTGCCGGAGCTTGCCCGCGCCGCCATCGCGGGCGGCGTGACCCTGCTGCAGTACCGCGACAAATACGCCGACACGCGCCCCTTCGTGGCCAACGCCCGCGCCATTCTCGCGGCAATTGCCGGCACAGGCGTGCCGCTGCTGATCAACGACCGCGTCGACGTGGCGCTCGCGGCCGGTGCCGATGGCGTCCATGTGGGGCAGGACGACATGACGCCCGCCGACGCCCGCCGCCTGCTGGGGCCGGACGCCATCGTGGGCCTGACCCTGAACAATGTACAGGAGGCCGCCGACGCCACCCGCGAACCCATCGACTACGGCTGCATCGGCGGCGTGTTCGCGACTTCCAGCAAGGACAACCCCAAGCCCCCGATCGGCCTCGGCGGGCTTGCCGACGTCGTGGCCTCGGCGCAGCGTTATGCGCCGCATCTGCCGCTCGCCGCGATTGCCGGCATTGACGAGACGAACGCCGCTGCCGTTATCGCCGCGGGCGCGGAAGGCGTCTCGGTCATCTCGGCGATCCTGATGGCGGACGACGTGACGCTGGCGGCGCGACGCCTGCGCGCTATCGTCGACAACAGCCTCGCCGCCCGCGGCAGGCCCGCCGGCTACGGTCAGGGAGCAGACCAATGAGCGCGACGCCCATCGCTGTCACCATCGCCGGCTCCGATTCAGGTGGCGGCGCCGGCATCCAGGCCGATCTCAAGACGTTTTCGGCGCTCCGCGTCTACGGCGCCAGCGTCATCGCCGCGCTCACGGCACAAAACACGCTGGGCGTGACCGCCATCCACGACGTGCCCGCCGGCTTTATCGCCGCGCAGATCGACGCCGTCTTTTCCGACCTGCCGGTCAGCGCGGTCAAGATCGGCATGCTTTCGCGCCCGGAGACCATCGTGGCGGTTGCAGACGGCCTGCGACGCTGGGGACAGCAGGCCGTCGTGCTCGATCCCGTTATGGTCGCCGCAAGCGGCGACAGGCTGCTCGCCGAGGAAGCCGTCATGACGTTGCGGGAAGAGCTCATCCCGCAGGCGGCCGTCATCACGCCCAATCTGCCCGAGGCAGCCGTGCTGCTCGATGCCGAGCCGGCGGAGAGCGAGGCGGAGATGCTGGCACAGGCCCACGCGCTGCTCGCCTTCGGCCCGCGCGCCGTGCTGATCAAGGGCGGCCATGCACGGGGTGAGGAAAGCGTCGACCTGCTCGTCGATGCAGCCGGCATCGTGCGGCTGCCCGCGCCGCGCGTCGCGACGCAGAACACCCACGGCACGGGCTGCACGCTGTCGTCCGCCATCGCGGCGGGACTGGCGCGGGGCCTGACGCTCGAAGAGGCAGTCGTGGCGGCGAAAGACTACGTCAGCCGCGCCATCGCCGCTGCCGACAGGCTCACCATCGGCAAGGGCCATGGCCCGGTGCATCATTTTCACGAGTGGTGGTGAAACCGGCGGGCGGACCTGCGGGGGCCGATGAGCCCTGGCTCGTCGGCCCCGCTATTATTTGCCGGACTCTATACGGTCACCCCCCCCCTGCCGCGCGTGAGCAAGACCCGCGCGCGGGCGGCTGCAGACCGGGAGCCTCCGTGTTACTTGTTGGTTTCCTGAATGTGCGCTTCGAGGAACCACAGGTCCTTGTCGAGGGCGCGGGTCACTTCCGTGAACACGTCGGAGGTGGCGTCGTCGCCGGCTTCCGCCGTCGTACGGATGGCCTCGCGGGTCGCCTTGGCAACGTCGGCGAACGAGCGCGACAGATAGTCCACGTGCTCCAGCCCGTCGGTGATCTGCAGCGGATAGGCCTTCAGCTTGGTCGTCTCGGCCGACGCCTGCACCGTGCCGTGCGCGATGCCGCCAAGCGCCGTGAGTCGTTCGGCGACGGTGTCGGTGTATTCGACCACGTTCGCGTAGAGCTTGTCGAACAGCTCGTGCAGGGCGATGAAGTGCGGACCCTTGACGTTCCAGTGCGCATGCTTGACCTGCGCGCCGAGATCGACGAACTGGGCCAGATGCTCGTTCAGCAGTTCGATCGACTTCTTGCGGACATTCTGCCCAAGATCGTTACGTGTCTTGATGCTCATCTTCGGTTCCTCATGGTTGGAGCGTCTTCGCTGTTCGTCGAATCGCTCACCTGTCTCTCAGTTCCCGATGTGGCGCGTTTTCGCACCGAAAAGGCGGAAACCACCCTTTCCGAAAACGCTGCAGCGACGTTCGGCAACGCCGTTCCGGCGCACCGATGCTATTGTCGCCCTTGCGGTTCCGGCTGAAAAGGGGCCGAATGCGAGAATGGGCAGGCAGCAGCTTCATAATACAGCGTATTGTATATCTGCGCCAATTCTCTGGATAAAGTCAAAAATAACCGCCCCCTCCCTCGCAAACCGGCGGCTCCCGCGCCCCTGCCTCGCGTGCGCGAGTCGGGGAAACCGCCTTTTCCTTTATGCGCAGATAGTCTAAACCACGCGCATGACAGACCTTCGCTCCTCCCTGCGCATTGCGCTCGCGCAACTTGATCCCGTCGTCGGCGACGTCGCCGGCAATCTTGCGCGCGCGCGCGCCGCGCGGGCGCAAGCCCGGGCCGCGGGTGCCGATGTCGTTCTGTTTCCCGAGCTTTTCCTTACCGGCTACTCGCCGGAAGACCTCGTTCTCAAGCCCGCCTTCACCGCCGCCGCCCGCGACGCTTGCGACGATCTGGCGCGCGACACGGCGGATGGCGGGCCGGCCGTGCTCGTCGGCCTGCCCTGGCGGGAGAATGGCGGCCTCTACAACGCTGTCGCACTGCTCGACGAAGGGCGGATCGTCGACAGGCGGCTGAAGGTCGACCTGCCGAATTACGGCGTCTTCGACGAAAAGCGCGTGTTCGACTCCGGCCCAGCGCCGCAGCCGCTCGCCGTGCGCGGCGTGCCTGTCGGCGTGCCGATCTGCGAGGATATCTGGAAGCCCGGTCCCGTGGCCGCGCTGCGGGAGGCCGGCGCCGCGCTGCTGCTGGTGCCCAACGGTTCCCCCTATCGCGCGGAGGTGGAGGCGGAACGCCTCGACATCGTCCGCGCGCGGATCGCGGAAAGCGGCCTGCCGCTTGTCTACCTCAACCAGGTCGGCGGGCAGGATGAGATCGTGTTCGACGGCGCGTCCTTCGTGCTTGACGGCGACGGCACGCTCGTCGTGCGCCTGCCGGCTTTCCGCGAGGCGCTGACCGTTGTCGAGGCCCGGAGGTCGCCGGCGGGCTGGACCGTCGTGCCGCAACCGCTGACGGAAAACCCGAGGGGCGACGAGGCCGACTACACCGCCTGCGTGCTGGGCCTGCGCGACTACGTGACGAAAAACCGTTTCCCCGGTGTGGTGCTCGGCCTTTCGGGCGGCATCGATTCCGCGCTCGCGGCGGCGATGGCCGCCGACGCCTTGGGGCCGGCGCGCGTTCACGCCGTCATGCTGCCCTACCGCTTCACGGCCAGCGAAAGCCTTGAGGACGCAGCCGCCTGCGCCAGTCTGCTCGGCATCCGCTATGATGTGTTGCCCATCGCCGAGGCGGTCGAGGGGCTGGAAGCGACGCTGGCGCCGCTCTTCGCCGGCACGGAACGCGGCGTTACGGAGGAGAACCTGCAGAGCCGCGCGCGCGGCACCATCCTGATGGCGCTGTCAAACAAGTTCGGCTCCATGCTGCTCACCACCGGCAACAAGTCCGAGATGGCCGTCGGCTATGCCACGCTCTACGGCGACATGAACGGCGGCTTCAACCCGCTGAAGGACCTCTACAAGACGCAGGTCTTCCGCATGGCCGCACTGCGCAACGGCTGGCGGCCGGAAGGCGCGCTCGGCCCGGAGGGACCGGTCATTCCCGAACGCATCATCACCAAGATGCCAACGGCGGAGCTGCGCGAGAACCAGACGGACCAGGATTCGTTGCCTCCCTACGAGGTGCTTGACGACATCCTGCGCGCGCTTGTGGACGACGACCGCTCGGTCGAGGCCATCGTCGCGGCCGGCCACGACATCGAGATCGTGCGCAAGGTGGAGCGTTTGCTGTACATCGCCGAATACAAGCGCCGCCAGTCGGCGCCCGGCGTCAAGGTGACGCGGCGCAATTTCGGCCGCGACCGCCGCTATCCCATCACCAACGGCTTCCGGGACCAGTTGCTGCCCGTGCCGCCGAACGATCGCTGACCCCATGACAGATACCGGCACCACGGCCGCGACCGCGCCCGTCGTTCGCTTCGCGCCCTCGCCCACGGGCTTTCTCCACATCGGCAACGCCCGGCCGGCCCTGTTGAACTGGCTGTTCCGCCTGCGCCACAACGGCCGCTTCATCCTGCGGCTCGACGACACCGACGGCCTGCGCTCGACGGAGGAATACGCGCAGGCGCTGGTGGAGGACCTCACCTGGCTCGGCATTCTGCCGGATGCTTTCTTCCGCCAGTCGGAACGGTTCGCGCTCTACGATGCCACCATCGAGCGGCTGATCGGCGAGGGTCGGCTTTACCCCTGCTACGAGACGGCGGAGGAACTGGAGCGCCGCCGCAAGCTGCAGCTCGCGCGCGGCCTGCCGCCCGTCTACGACCGTGCGGCGCTGAAGCTCAGCGGCGCGGATCGCGCGGCGCTGGAGGCGCAAGGCCGCCGCCCGCACTGGCGCTTCCTGCTGGATCACAAGATCGTCACATGGGATGATCTCGGGCGCGGTACGCTGCGCGTCGACTGCGCCTCGCTGTCGGACCCGATCCTGCGGCGCGAGGACGGCACCTATCTCTACACGCTGCCGTCCGTCGTCGACGACATCGACATGAGCGTCACCCATATCATTCGCGGCGAGGATCACATCACCAACACCGCCGTGCAGATCCAGATATTCGAGGCGCTGGACGGCGGCCGGCTGCCCGTTTTCGGCCACCACAACCTGCTCACCACGGCGAGCGGCGAGGGGTTGTCGAAGCGACTGGGTCACCTCTCCCTGCGGCATCTGCGCGAGGCGGGCATGGAGCCGATGGCGGTGGCGTCGCTCGCCGTGCTCGTCGGCTCCTCGGAGCCGGTGCGGCCCGTCGGCTCGCTGGAGGAACTGGCGCAGATCGTCGACATCGGCCACCTCTCCCACGCGCCGGCCCGTTTCGACGAGAAGGAACTGGCGCATCTCAACGCCCGCCTGCTGCTCGAACTGCCCTACGAGGCGGTGCGCGAGAGGCTGGAGGCGCTGCACGCCGGCGGTGGGGAAGAGTTCTGGCTCGCCGTGCGCGGCAACATCCTGCGCCTCTCCGACGCCGCCGCCTGGTGGGATGTCGTCAGCAAGCCACTCGTTCCCATCGTCGAGAACGAGGGCGTCACCCGCGCCGCCGCCCGCCATCTGCCGCCAGGCCCGTGGACGAAGGATGCGTGGTCGCCCTTCGCCTGGCAGATGTGGACGCAGGCAATCGCCGCCGAGACGGGCGCCAAGGGCAAGGCGCTGTTCCACCCGCTGCGACTCGCTCTCACCGGGCGCGAGCGGGGGCCGGAACTCGCGAGCCTCCTGCCGCTCATCGGCCACGACCGCGCCCGCGCGCGGCTTGAGGGGCGAGCGGCGTAATAGCGAAGGTTGCGGGGCTGTACAGCGATTTTGCTATTGACGCCCGCGCCCCCGTGACCACATGTCGTTCTGCGGATCAAACAAATATCCGCCATACGGAATTTGGTCGGTCGCGGCGCAACCGCCGGGGCGAGGGATCGGGGGACAGGCATGGCCGGCGACAACGAGGGCGGACGGGAGCGGATACGCGACGATTCGGGCGCGCAACTGCTGTCGGGCCAGTTGGGCAAGACGGTGCAGCGCCTGCGCAAGGCCTATAACCTGTCGCTGTCGGAACTTGCCGAGCAGTCCGGCGTGGCGAAGTCCATCATCAGCCAGATCGAGCGCAACGAAACGAACCCGACGCTCGCCACCATCTGGCGGCTGTCGCAGGCGCTCGACGTCTCCATCGACCGCGTGCTGACTAGCGACACCGACGAGCCGTTCATCGAGAAGATCTCTCGTCCGGATACGCCGATCCTCGTTTCGGACGACGGCAAGATGCGGCTCAGCATCATCGGCTGGATCAAGACGGTGGAGTGGCTGCAATGGTACGACGTGCGCGCCGAGCCGGGCAGCGTGCTCGATTCGGACGCGCACCAGCGCGGCTCGGTGGAAAGCCTGTCGGTGCTGGAAGGCGTGTTCGAGGTGGAAATCGCCGGCATCGTGCATGAGGCGCGCGCCGGGGAGAGCCTGCGCTACCGCTGCGACCGTCCGCACATCGTCCGCTGCGTCGGCGACGCGCCGGGGCGCGCCGTCATGGTCTGCATCCTCAAGGCCGCAGTGATGGACTGATACCGTGCCTGGAGGCTGTTAGAGCCGCGCGCGGCGGTATCATCGCGGCGATGAGGCGACGGGCGGCAGGGACAACAGGTATTCCGCCATCGCCTCCCTGTCCTCCGGGGGCAGGCGCGCCGTGTTCTCCACCACCGCCCTCATGCTGGCGCCGACCGAATCGAATTCGGGCGTGAAGCCGGTGGTCAGCAACTCCACGACATCGCTTTTCGACCAGCCTCCGATGCCGGTCTCATGCGGGGTGATGTTGGGCACGAAGCCCGCGCCGTCGGGGTTCGGCCCGCCGGAGAAGCGCCGCTCCGCGATGATCGCGCCCGCGAAATTGCGCGGGCTGTGGCACTCGGCGCAATGGGCCGGCCCTTCGACGAGAAACTTGCCGCGATTCCATTCGGCGGATTTCGAGGGGTCGGGCTCGAATTCCCTGCCATCGAGGAATGCGAGCTTCCACAGGCCCACCCCCCGGCGCATGCTAAAGGGAAAGGCGAGGTCGTGCGCCGGCGCGCGACCCGGGACCGGCGTCAGCGTCCGCACATAGGCGAACATGTCGGCGAGGTCCTTCGGGCCGATGCGCTGGAACGAAGTGTAGGGGAACGACGGGTAGTAGTGGCGGCCGTCCGGCGAGACGCCCGCCCGCATCGCGCGCACGAAATCCTGCACACTCCAGCCGCCGATGCCGTCCGTCTCGTGCGGGGAAATGTTCGGCACGTGGAAGGTGCCGAACTGCGTATGCATGGCGAGCCCGCCGCCAAGATGCAGACGGTCGCCACCCGGCGTGGCGTGGCAGGCAGCGCAATCCCCGGCGTCGAACAGCAGGCGGCCGTTGGCGATATCCGCCCCCCCTGCCGGCACCGGCTCACGTCCGATCGTGATGCGGTCGGGACTCGTCAGCCACCAGAAGGCGCCGCCGCCAATGACCGCGGCCACCAGCAGCAGGACGAGTGCGCGCACGAGCCACCGCTGCATGGCTTGCCTCCTACTTCTTCACGCGGAAAGTCTGGTGGCAGACGCCGCATTCCTGGCTAATCGCGGCGAAGGCAGTCTTGAAACCGTCGAGGTCGCCAGCCGCCGCGGCACCCTGCTTCGCCGCCGCTCCGAAGGCGGCGAACTGCGCCTCGAACCCGGCCTTGTCCGTCCACACGGTCGGCGCGGCCGTCGTGTCGCCCTTGTCGGAGCCTTCCGGGAAAAGCGCCGGCGCCTTTTCGGCGACCGCCTGATAAACGGCGAAAATTTCCTTGGCTTTCGCCTCGTCGAAGGGCAGTTCGCCCTTGGCGATCTGCGAGCCCGTGCGCGTGGCGCCGCCCGCCTGCTTCATCAGCGCCTGCCGTTCGGCAATGACATCGGTCTGGGCGAGAAGCGAACCCGCCCCATAAGCGACGACGCCGGCGGCGACGGTAGCAGCGACAACAACCTTGCGAAGCATCACGACAATCCTCGTTTCTGGAGCAGGCCGAATCCCGGCGATGAGACCGGGAATTCCTATCACGACCTGGACTAATTCCAGAATAACGAGGGTGTGAGCGCCAGCGCGGGACGGCTTCCGGCTGGCCCCATCCCTATCTATCCATTTGAGAAAGCGCTGCCTTTTCCGGAGCCTCGCCCTGCGCCGTCAGGGCTCCTCGCCGGTGTTCACCGGTTCGCCATGCGCAACCCAGTCCTTGAAACTGCCCTTGTAATGTTCCCGGAGACTGAGGCCCGCCGCGCGCGTCGCGGCGAGCGCCCGCAGTGTGCGCCCGCCCGAGGCGCAGGAGAAGACGACGCGGCGGCCGTCGGCCTCCGGCAGCGCATCCGGATCGAAGGTCGACAGCGGCACGGAGACGGAGCCGGGAATGTGGCCCGCCGCATATTCCTCGCGCTCGCGCACATCGATCAGCAGCAGCGAGCCATCGGCAAGGCCACGCTTCACATCATCGATATCGACATCGATCACTTCGTTGGGGGTATTCGCGTTCATTCGGCTCTCCTCCGGCGCAAATCGCTCGCCGCATTCCACAGATTTCTACGGGCTTAAAATTCATTCTACAAGGTAAATAGACAAAACTGCCGATCTCTTCTAGCCTGTGCAAAAATCATGATCGAAAGGTGAGTCTCCATGAGCACTGCAGCAAGGGTCGCGCGCAACGTGGTCGAGGCCGTCGGCAACACGCCGCTTATCCGGCTCAACAAGGCGTCCGAACTGACCGGCAGCGAGATCTACGGCAAGGCGGAGTTTCTCAACCCCGGACAATCGGTGAAGGACCGTGCCGCTCTCTATATCATCAACGACGCGGTGGCGCGCGGCGCGCTTCAGCCCGGCGGCACCATCGTGGAAGGCACAGCCGGCAACACCGGCATCGGTCTCGCCGTGATCGGCAACGCGCTCGGCTACCGCACGGTGATCGTCATTCCGGAGACGCAGTCGCAGGAGAAGAAGGACGCCCTGCGCCTTCTGGGCGCGGAGCTGCTCGAAGTGCCGGCCGTGCCCTATTCCAACCCCAACAACTACGTGAAAGTCTCCGGCCGCACGGCGGAGGCGCTCGCCGCGTCCGACCCCAAGGGCGCGGTATGGGCGAACCAGTTCGACAACGTCGCCAACCGCCAGGCACATATCGAGGGCACCGGCCCCGAGATCTGGGAACAGCTCGGAGGCAAGGTCGACGGCTTCGTCGCCTCGGTCGGCTCCGGCGGCACGCTGGCGGGCGTCGGCATCGCGCTGAAGGAGCGCAGCAAGGATGTCAGGATCGCCCTCGCCGACCCGCTGGGCGCAGCCCTCTACAGCTATTACACCACCGGCGAGCTGAAGTCGGAAGGCTCCTCCATCACGGAAGGCATCGGCCAGGGGCGTATCACCCGGAATCTGGAGGGCGCGCCGATCGACCTCGCCTACCAGATTTCCGATGCCGAGGCGCTGCCCTATATCTTCGATCTGGTGCAGCAGGAAGGCCTCATCCTCGGCGGTTCCTCCGCCATCAACATCGCCGGCGCCATCCGGCTGGCGAAGGAACTCGGCCCCGGCCACACCATTGTGACCATCCTCGCCGACTACGGCAACCGCTACCAGTCGAAGCTCTTCAATCCCGAGTTCCTGCGCGCCCGCGACCTCCCTGTGCCGGAGTGGCTGGAGCGCGTGCCCGGTGTGGAGCCCAACCTCGTCTGAACGGCGGCGCCATCGCCCGATTTCCATCGCCGGCCCGGATGGGGTATCGATAGCCGGTTGAGGAAAACGGGAATCGGTCGGGACGGGCGATGGAACAACCTCTGTTTCTTGGGATCGACGGCGGCGGCACGCGCTGCCGCGCGCGACTGTGCGATGCGGATGGCCGCACGCTCGGCGAAGGCATGGGCGGCGCGGCCAATATAAGGCTCGCGCCGGAGGGCGTCCGCGATGCCATCCTGACGGCGGCGACCGGGGCGCGCGAACGGGCGGGCCTCGACGAGGCGGCGTGGCGGCGGACGCATGCCGGCTTCGGACTCGCCGGCGCCGGGCAGACGTCGGCGCGCGAACGCATCATGCGCCAGCCTTTCCCCTTCGCGAGTATCGCTCTCGACACGGATGCGCGCGCAGCCTGGCTCGGCGCGACCGCGAAGGCCGCCGAAGGCGACCGCGGCGCCATCCTGATCGTCGGCACGGGTGTCTGCGGCTACATGGAAAAAGGCGAGGGGCCGGAGAGACGGCGCATCAGCATCGGCGGCTGGGGCTTCCCCCTTTCGGACGACGGCAGCGGCGCGGTCACGGGCCGCGAGGCCATCCGGCGCACGCTGCATGTGTGCGACGGGCTCGCGCCGCCCGGCTCGCTCTCGGATGCGATCCTCGCCGATATCGGCCCGACGCCGGAAGCGATCATCGACTGGGGAGACCGCGCCACCCCGGCCGACTACGCGCGCTTCGCCCCCGTCGTCTATGCCCATGCTGCACAGGGCGACGCACTTGCACGCGCCGTCGCGACGGAAGCCGCGCTGGCCATCGGCCGCCTGACGCTGCGCCTCGTCGAACTCGGCGCACCGCGCGTCCACCTCATCGGCGGCCTCACGGACACGGTCCGGCCGTGGCTCGCCGACGCCGTCCGACATCACTTCGCGCCGCCGGATGCGGACGCCCTTGCGGGCGCCGTCGCCATGGCGCGGGAGAACTGCCCCGGCCAGCCGGGCAAGGCCGCGCCATGACGCCCGCACCCGCCCCGCCGTATGCGCTCACTGGCGCCCGCATCTTCAGCGACAACCGCGTCTGGCTGGACGACCACGCCGTAGTCGTCGCCGACGGGCGGATCGCGGCGATAACCGCGAACGCCGCGCTTGGCGACGCCCTGCCACGCCGGCAGATCGACGGCCTGCTGGTGCCGGGCTTCGTCGACGTGCAGGTGAACGGCGGCGGCGGCGTGCTGTTCAACGATACGCCAACTTGGGAAGGCATCGCCGCCATCGGCGCGGCGCACCGGTGCTACGGCACCACGGGTTTCCTGCCGACGCTCATCACGGACACGCCCGCGCGCATGCGCGCGGCGCTCGCCGCCGTGCACGAGGCCGTGCACCGGCGGGTTCCCGGCCTGCTCGGCGTCCACCTCGAAGGGCCGTTCCTCAACGCCGCCCGCAAGGGCATCCACGACCCGGCGCTCATCCGCCCGATAACGGACGACGACATCCGGCTGATCGGGGATTTCGCCCGCAGCCTGCCTGCCGGCTTCGCCACACTCGTCACCCTCGCGCCCGAGTGCGTGCCGCTGGACAGCATCGAGCGGCTCGCGGAAGCAGGCGTGGTGCTGTCCGCCGGTCACACCGCCGCCGACGCGGCGACCGTCGCCCGCGCCCGCGCGGGGGGCCTCACCGGCTTCACACACCTGTTCAACGCCATGCCGCCGCTCGCCGGGCGCGAGCCCGGCCCGGTGGGCGCGGCGCTCACCGATCCGGAAAGCTGCTGCGGCATCATCGTCGACCTGCATCACGTCTCGCCGGTTTCGCTGAAGGCGGCGATCCGCGCCCACGGCAGCGCGCGCATGATGCTCGTCACCGATGCCATGCCGACGGTCGGCAGCAGCGGGAACACCTTCACCCTCGCCGGCCGCACGATCACCCGCGCCGACGGACGCCTGACGGCGCAGGACGGCACCCTCGCCGGCTCGGACCTCGACATGGCGAGCGCCGTGCGCAACACCGTGGCGCATCTCGACGTTTCGCTGCCGGAGACGCTGCGCATGGCGTCGCTCTACCCGGCCGTCTTTCTCCGCCTCGACAAGGAGATCGGCGGCATCGCCCCCGGCAGGCGGGCGAATCTCGTCGCGCTCGACGAAAACCTCGCCGTCACCGCCACGTGGATCGATGGCGAGGGGATCGACCACGCGGACGCCTCTTCATCGTGGAGCCAATGATGACCGCCATCCGTTCCATCGGCGACCGGCTTGCCACCGGCAAACCGCTGATCATGGGCATCCTCAATGTGACGCCGGATTCGTTCTCCGACGGAGGACGCTTCGATTCGCCCGCGTCCGCGCTGGCGCAGGCACAGACGCTGCTGGACGAGGGCGCGGACATCCTCGACATCGGCGGTGAATCGACACGCCCCGGCCATGTGCCGCTTGCCGCGGCGGAAGAGCTGGCGCGCGTGCTGCCCGTGATCGAGGCCGTGGCGCCGCTGGCGCGTGCGCGCGGTGTGCCGGTTTCGATCGACACCTACAGGGCGGAGACGGCCCGCGCGGCGCTGGCCGCAGGCGCCACCATCGTCAACGACATCTGGGGCCTGCAGCGGGACCCGGACATGGCCGCAGCGGCCGCCGCGTTCGGCGCGCCCGTCGTGGTCATGCACAACCGGGAGGCGCCCGACGCCTCGCTCGACATCGTCGACGAGATGCGCCACTTCTTCCTGCGTTCCATCGCAATCGCCCGCCAGGCCGGCATCGCGGATGCTGACATCGTCCTCGATCCGGGCATCGGCTTCGGCAAGACGCCGGAGCAAAGCATCGAGGCGCTTGGCAGGCTTGCGGAAATCCGGCGCATGGGGTTTGCGGTGCTCGTGGGCGCGTCGCGCAAGTCGTTCATCGGCAATCTGATCCAGCGCCCGCCCGACGCACGGCTCTACGGCACGCTCGCGGCGCATCTGGCCGCCCTGGCGCAGGGCGCCGACATCCTGCGCGTCCACGACGTCCTCCCCCATGTGGAGGCGGTGCGCGTCTGGCAGGCCATCGCTTCCCGCCAATGAAAAAGCACCGGTTGCGATGCCGAGGCCCCTTCCCCACGCCCGATCCGGCGTATCCATCGCGTCCACGCCGCGAAGCGTGTCGTCTTGCACAGGAAAAATAACGTCATATATTTTGTAAAATATAGGGAAAGGGTATAAAGAGACATTCCTTAAAGTGATTCCAGTCTTTATCCTCGGCAGGAAATCATACGGACCGACCGGTCCGGTTGCGTCGGCAAACCCGGCCGCCGGGCCTGGATGCGCATCGGGTCATCCTGCCGACACCGGGCGGACGCCATTCGCTGCAGCCAACATGAAAGCAAAAGACGGTTCGACATGCTGACGAAAAAGGGGAAATACGGTCTCAAGGCTGCTGTCCACCTGGCTACGCTTCCGCCGGGCACCTCCGCCCTCGTGGCGGATATCGCGGAAAGCAACAGCATCCCCAAGAAGTTCCTCGACGCCATTCTGGGCGAGCTGCGCAACGCCGGTTTTCTGCACAGCAAGAAGGGCAAGGGCGGCGGCTACATGCTGGCGCGCCCGCCGGAAACCATCATCGTCGGCGACATCATCCGCGTGCTCGACGGCCCGCTTGCGCCCCTTCCCTGCGCCAGCAAGACGGCCTACCGCCCCTGCGAGGACTGTCCGGACGAACAGATGTGCGCCGTGCGGCTGATGATGCTGGAAGTACGCGAATCGATCGCCCGCGTGCTGGACAACCGCAACCTCGCCGAAATGCGGGACATGCCGAAGGACGAGATGGAATCCTTCGTCTATCATATCTGATCGATCAGAATTCGCTCAAAATAAGGAACCGGGAATCTGTCCTGTTTCAACGTAAACAGGACAGATTCTAAAGCCGCCGCAGCGCCACTTCCTCTATGCGGTGGCTGTCGCCCTTGCGCAGGATGAGGCTGGCGCGCTGGCGCGTGGGCAGGATGTTATCCCGCAGGTTGATGAGGTTGGTGCCGCTCCACAGTTCCTCCGCCGTCTGCCGCGCCTCCTCCTCCGGCACGTCGGCATGGCGGCGGAAGTAGGACTGCGGGTTGCGGAAAGCCGTCTTGCGCAGCCGCATGAACCGGTTCACATACCACTGATGCAGCAGTTCCTCGTTGGCGTCGACATAGATCGAGAAGTCGAAGAAGTCGGAAACGAATGGCACTGCCCGCCCGTCGCGAGGCGGGCGCGCGGTCTGCAGCACGTTGAGGCCCTCGACGATGAGGATGTCCGGCCGGTCGACGGCGATTTCCTCACCCGGCACCACATCGTACGTCAGGTGCGAGTAGACGGGCGCGCGCACGTTGCGGGCGCCGGCCTTGATCGCGGACAGGAAGCGCAGCAGCGCCTGCATGTCGTAGCTTTCCGGAAAACCCTTGCGCTTCATGATGCCGAGGCGGTTCAGCTCCGCGTTCGGAAACAGGAAGCCGTCCGTCGTCACGAGCTGGACCTTGGGCGTGTTCGGCCAGCGCGCGAGCAACGCCTCCAGCACGCGCGCGGTGGTGGACTTGCCAGCCGCCACCGATCCCGCGATGCCGATGATGTAGGGAACCTTGCCGTCCTCCACGGCCAGGAAGCGCTCCGTCGCGCGGAAAAGCCCCTGCATGGCCGCGACATAGAGCGACAGCAGGCGCGAGAGCGGCAGGTAGATTTCCGCCACCTCCGACAGGGACAACTGGTCGTTCAGCGATTGCAGACGCACGAGTTCGTCGACGGTCAGCGTCATCGGCGTATCGGCACGCAGGCTCGCCCACTCGGCGCGGGTGAACACACGATACGGCGAGAGTTCGCCGTTCAGCGGCACGATGCCGCCGTCCGTCGCCGCGCCGGCGTCCACCGGAGCGGGTTGCGGCCGATCGAACGATTCCACCTGGTCGGGCAGCGCCCCACGGCCGGTTTCGCGCATGTTCATTCGTTTCGCTCCCCGAGGCTGGGGGTCAAACCCTACGCCCCACGTGACGCTTTTTCCGCAAGGCCCGATTGTGCTGTCCGTCTTTCAAGCTCGTTCAGCACATCCTGCAATGCAATATCACGCGCGTGCAGCACAACCAGCAGGTGATAAAGCACATCCGCACTCTCGGAGACAAGG
Source organism: Pseudochelatococcus lubricantis (assembly GCF_042432495.1). Taxonomy (NCBI): domain Bacteria; kingdom Pseudomonadati; phylum Pseudomonadota; class Alphaproteobacteria; order Hyphomicrobiales; family Chelatococcaceae; genus Pseudochelatococcus; species Pseudochelatococcus lubricantis. The sequence goes on from NZ_JBHLXC010000024.1 coordinate 306,682, forward strand.
CCGTTGCGATCGTTCTCGACGGCGGCGATCACCGCCTCGACCGCTTCCTCGCCCAGCTTCTTGGCCGAGCGCCCCACACCCGCCGCGACGAGCTTCGCGGTATAGGAAACATCCGGGCTTTCCTTGGCGCGCCGGGCTATGATGGCCTCAAGATCGCTCAGGCTGAAGGGCTTGTCTTGCCGGTCCGTCATCGTTCAGTTCCCGTTTCCCGCGATACCCGCTGCCAGGTGGTCGCGCCGCACCGCGAGCCCTGCCTGCGCCAGCGCATCCTTCGCCTGCGCGACCGTGAACTCGCCGAAGTGAAAGATGGAGGCGGCGAGCACCGCCGTCGCGTGGCCGTCGCGGATGCCCGCCACCAGGTGGTCGAGCGCGCCGACGCCGCCCGACGCGATCACCGGCACGGGCACGGCGTCCGCGATGGCGCGCGTGAGCGCGATGTCGTAGCCAGACTTCGTCCCGTCTCGGTCCATGGAGGTGACGAGCAGCTCGCCCGCCCCGAGTTCCACGACCTCCTCCGCGAAAGCGATGGCGTCGATGCCGGTCGCCTTGCGGCCGCCATGGGTGAAGATTTCCCAGGCCGGCGCCTCACCCTCCGCCGACACGCGCTTGGCGTCGATGGCGACGACGACGCATTGGCTGCCGAATTTCTCCGCCGCCTCGCGCACGAAGCGGCGATTGTTGACGGCCGCCGTGTTGATCGACACCTTGTCCGCGCCCGCGAGCAGCAGCGCCCGGATGTCCTCGACCTTGCGCACGCCTCCACCCACCGTGAGCGGGATGAAGCAGGCCTCGGCCGTACGCCGCACCACGTCGAGCAGCGTGCCGCGGTCCTCGTGGCTTGCCGTGATGTCGAGGAAGCAGAGTTCGTCTGCCCCCGCCGCGTCATAGGCCCGCGCCGCCTCGACGGGGTCCCCCGCATCGCGCAGCTCCGTGAACTGCACGCCCTTGACCACGCGCCCGTCCTTCACGTCGAGACAGGGGATGATACGGTTCTTCAGCGTCATGCCGCCCTCTTCAGAAGCGCGATCGCCTCGCGCGGATCGAGCCGCCCGTCATAGAGCGCGCGGCCGGTGATCGCCCCTTCGAGAATGGTGCAGTCGGGCTCCAGCAGCCGCTCGATGTCCCTGATGGAACCGAGCCCGCCGGAGGCGATGACGGGAATGCTCACCGCCCGCGCCAGTGCCAGCGTGCTGTCGATGTTGAGGCCCTGCACCAGGCCATCGCGCGCGATGTCCGTGTAGATGATGGCTGCGACGCCCGCGTCCTCGAAGCGTTGGCCGAGTTCCTGCGCCGTCAGCTCCGACGTTTCCGCCCAGCCCTCGACCGCGACCTTGCCGTCCCACGCATCGATGCCGACCGCGACGCGGCCGGGGAAGCGGCGCGCGGCCTCACGCACGAAACCGGGATCGCGCACCGCCGCCGTGCCGATGATGACGCGCGTGACGCCCTTCGCGAGCCAGCCCTCGACAGTGGCGAGGTTGCGGATGCCACCGCCGAGCTGTACGGGAATGGACAGCCGCGACAGGATGCCCTCCACCGCGGTCGCGTTGACCGGCTTGCCGGCGAAGGCACCGTCGAGATCGACGACATGCAGCCAGGAAAAGCCCTGTTCCACAAAGATTTCCGCCTGCTCGGCCGGGTCGTCGTTGAAAACCGTGGCGCGGCTCATGTCGCCCTGCACGAGGCGCACGCAGCGGCCATCCTTCAGGTCGATTGCGGGAAACAGGATCACGGGCGCCACCTCAGGAAATTGGCGATGAGAGCGAGGCCGAGCGCCTGGCTCTTCTCGGGATGGAACTGCACGCCGGCAACGTTGCCGTGCGCTGCCGCCGCGGTCAGCGGGCCGGCATAGTCGGTCGTCGCGACGAGATCGGCGTCGTTCTCGGGATGCAGCGCATAGGAATGCACGAAATAGGCGTGCAGGCCGTCGGGCCCCGTCGGAATACCGGCAAAGAGCGCGTGGTCGTGGACGATATCCAGCGTGTTCCAGCCCATATGCGGGATCTTCAGCGTCTCGTCGGCGGGCTCGATCAGCGTCACGTCGCCGGGAATCCAGCCGAAGCCTGGCGTTGTCACATATTCGAGACCGCGCGTGGCCAGCAGCTGCATGCCGACGCAGATGCCGAGGAACGGCCGGCCCCGGCCCGCCACCGCCTCCGTCAGCGCCTCGACCATGCCGGTTGCGGCATCGAGGCCCCGGCGGCAGTCGGCAAAGGCGCCCACCCCCGGCAGCACGATGCGCTCCGCCGCGCGGACCACGGCGGGATCGCCGGAGACGACGGCCGTCTCCGCCAGCCCCGCCTCACGCGCGGCACGTTCGAAAGCCTTGTGGACGGAATGCAGATTGCCAGACCCGTAATCGACAATAACGGTACTCAACGCGGTTCCTCCGCTGCGGGAAACAGCCCGATCACCTCGCCTTCGCGCGGTTCCCGCCCCGACGACGCATAGATATGGGCAGGCGGGCGCGGCTGCAATTGCGGGCCGGGCGGTTTCGCGGCCGGTGCGCCGGCGGCGTGCGATTCGCCGGCCTCCCGCTCGCCGAGCCAGATAGCGAAAGCCCGCCGCTCCGCCTCCTGCGCGCTGTCCGCCACGACAACGCCGCGCAGCGCGAGGCCGCGCCGCTCCAGCGTCAACCGGCGCAGATTGTTGGCCTCGAAAGCGAACAGCAGCACGAACAGAAGGCCCGCGATGCCCACCGCCGCCTCCGGCACGCCCGCCCATTCCAGCCCGAAGGAAAGCGCGAAGCTCAGCGCCAGAAAGCCGGCCGCGACGAGCCACAGCCGGTTCCACAGGCACCAGAGCAGCTGGAAGATCAGCGCGGCCCAGGAAAAGCCGTCCCGCACCACCTCCGCGCGCTCCAGCGCCAGCCGGTCGCCCGGCGACGCCCCCGCCGGCACATGAAACGTGTAGACAGCCATGACGCGCCCCCGTTACAGCGACCCTTTCGTCGAGGGAACGCGCTCGCCCTCGCGCGGGTCGACAGCCACCGCGTTGCGCAACGCCCGCGCCAGCCCCTTGAAGCTGCTTTCCGCGATGTGATGCGCATTCTCACCATACAGCGTTTCGACATGCAGCGTCAGCCCGGCGTTGATGGCGAAAGCCTGAAACCACTCGCGCACCAGCTCCGTGTCGAAATTGCCGATCTTTTCACGCCTGAACTCGGTGCGGAACACGAGAAACGGCCGGCCGGAGATGTCGAGGGCGACGCGCGTCAGCGTCTCGTCCATCGGGAGATGCACATCCGCGTAGCGCGTGATGCCCCGCTTGTCACCGAGCGCTTTGCGGAACGCCTCGCCGAGCGCGATGCCGGTATCTTCCACCGTGTGGTGCTGGTCGATGTGCAGGTCGCCCGTCACCTTTACCTTGAGATCGAAGAGGGCGTGGCGCGCCAGCAGATCCAGCATATGATCGAAAAAGCCCACGCCGGTGGTAATTTCCGCCCGTCCGGTGCCGTCCAGGTCGAGGCTGATGAAAACATCGGTTTCCTTGGTGCGGCGTTCCACGGTGGCGGCGCGCATGAAGCGGGGTCTCCTGTTCGGACGGGCATTCCTTGCCGCGCTTGTAGCAAGAGAAATCTCCCCGCGCCAGAGCGGCTTGCATGCACAGGTGTCCATTTACATTTTGCTTTGTAAAGAATCGGCATTACATGGACGCGAACAGAGAGGCATATCGTTCATGAATTCACTGAGTGACGGACAGTTTCACGCCACCACAATCCTCATGGTCCGGAAGGGCGGCCGTGTCGTCGTCGGTGGCGACGGGCAGGTCAGCCTCGGGCAGACCATCATGAAGGGCAATGCGCGCAAGGTGCGCCGGCTCGCCAATGGCAGCGTCATCTGCGGCTTCGCGGGAGCCACCGCCGACGCCTTCACGCTGTTCGAGCGGCTGGAGGCGAAGCTTGAGCAATATCCCGGCCAGTTGATGCGCGCCTGCGTCGAACTTGCCAAGGACTGGCGCACCGACCGCTATCTGCGCCGGCTCGAAGCCATGCTGCTGGTGGCGGACAGGCACGTCGGCCTGCTGATTTCCGGCACCGGTGACGTGCTGGAGCCGGAGGTGCGCGATAACGCCGCCATCATGGCCATCGGCTCGGGCGGCAATTACGCCCTGTCGGCGGCGCGCGCGCTGGCCGATTCGGCGCTCGACGCCGAGGAGATGGTGCGCCGCTCGATGGCGATCGCGGCCGAGATATGCGTTTACACTAACACCAGCCTCATCATCGAGGCACTGGATGAGGCAGAAAACTTATGAGCGCGTTTTCCCCCCGCGAGATCGTGTCCGAACTCGACCGCCACATCGTCGGTCAGCGCGAAGCCAAGCGCGCGGTCGCGATCGCCCTGCGCAACCGCTGGCGACGCCAGCAGCTCACCGGCCATCTGCGCGACGAAGTACTGCCCAAGAACATCCTGATGATCGGCCCCACCGGCTGCGGCAAGACGGAAATCTCCCGCCGGCTGGCGAGGCTCGCGGGCGCGCCTTTCCTCAAGGTAGAGGCCACCAAGTTCACGGAGGTCGGCTATGTCGGCCGCGACGTCGAACAGATCGTGCGCGACCTCGCGGAGGTCGCCATCGGCCTGGTGCGCGAGGCCAAACGCAAGGATGTACAGGCCAAGGCCCAGATGACGGCGGAGGAGCGCGTGCTCGACGCCCTCGTCGGCACCAACGCCAGCCAGACCACGCGCGACGCCTTCCGCCGCAAGCTCAGGGCCGGGGAACTGGACGACAAGGAGATCGAGATCGAGGTGCAGACGCAGCCCGCCGGCCTGCCGATGTTCGACCTGCCCGGCATGCCCGGCGGATCCGTGGGCGCGATATCGCTCGGCGACATCTTCGGCAAGCTCGGCGGCGGGCGCACGCGCAACCGCCGGCTCAACGTACGCGACGCCTACGAGCCGCTCGTGACGGAAGAGAGCGACAAGCTGCTCGACAACGACAGCATCGTGCAGGAGGCCATCCGCGAGACGGAGGAAAGCGGCATCGTCTTCCTCGACGAGATCGACAAGATCTGCGCCCGCGAGGGGCGTTCCGGCGCCGATGTCTCGCGCGAGGGCGTGCAGCGCGACCTGTTGCCGCTGATCGAGGGCACGACCGTCTCCACCAAGTACGGCCCGGTCAAGACGGATCACATTCTGTTCATCGCCTCGGGCGCATTCCACGTCGCCAAGCCGTCCGACCTGCTGCCGGAACTGCAGGGCCGCCTGCCGATCCGCGTGGAACTCTCTCCGCTCAACGAGGACGACTTCCGCCGCATCCTCACCGAGACGGAGGCGAGCCTCATCAAGCAGTCCGTCGCGATGCTGGCGACAGAGGGCGTCACGCTCGTGTTCACGGAGGACGCCATCAACGCCATCGCCCGCGTCGCGGTGGAGGTGAACTCGTCCGTCGAGAACATCGGCGCCCGCCGCCTTCAGACCGTGATCGAGCGGGTGCTGGACGACATCTCCTTCACCGCCCCGGACCGCTCCGGCGAGACGGTGACCATCGACGGCGATTTCGTGCGCAACGGCGTCGGCGACCTGGCGAAGAATACCGACCTCAGCCGGTTCATTCTCTGAGGTCACACGGCCAGGGACGTTCCGCGATGCCCTGGAATCTGTCCTGTCTACGTTGAAACAGGACAGATTCCAGGTTCCTTATCTTGAGCCCGCGCGGTGTTTGAGCGTTGAAAAAGCGAATCTTTTTCTGCCGCCGGCACATGCTGGAGTGTTTCTGTCTTCAACAGAAACACTCTATAGCATTTCGACATTTCATTGAAACGTCGAAATGCTATAAGTTTTTGATATTACAAGCCTTCTTCACGCAAACCGGTATCCACTTTGCTTGAAAACGCTTTAGGCGAAGGGCGCGCGGGCGACCACGCGAAAGCGTTCGCTGCCGGTCTGCCGGTAGAGCGCCAGCGCTTCCACCGGCACGCGCGCCTGCCCGACATGCTCGCCGTAGAGCGCGGAGAGGCCGTTCAGCGCCTTTTCCACCTGCGCTTCCGGCACACGGCCCGTCAGCGTCATGTGGAAGCGGAAATCCTCGAACACATGCGGGTAGCCATAGGCCTTCAGGTAGCCGAGCTGGCGCTCGCTCAGCGCGTCCGGACAGCGCTTGGCGAACTCCTTGTCGGTCAGCGGCGCGCGGAACGGCTCCAGCGCCTCCACGGTGTCCCGCTCCAGCGCCTCCAGCGCGGGCGTGGGCTGCGATTCGGTGAGGGCGATGAACGCCCCCCCTTGCCGGTCCCCGATCGCCGTCACCTGCAGCGGGGGCAGGACGAAGCGCTGCCGGCCGGCGGAAAACGCCGCGAGCGCCGCGGCGAGCGATTCTTCCGTCTGCCCTTCCGCCAGACGGAAAGGCGCCTTGATGGTGGCGTGGAAGGCATAGGCCCGCGGATCTGCGGTCAGCAGGCGCCACGAGGGGGCGTCGAAGCCCTCCGGCACGAGCTGGGGCACTTCCTCGCCGGTCGCACCGTCGTAGCCCAGAACGGCGGAACCGAAACGCCACAAGGCGTCCGCCGGCTCCGGCGCGAAATAGACGGCGTATCGGGAAACGGGCTGCGCGCACATATCGACCTCATCCCTTTCGGTTATCGGCAATGCCGCGATCGTCAATCGGCCGTTCCGGCGCACACCGGTTGCGTGCGGCAGGCGGTTCGAAACGGAACGCATAGAAGCCACAGACGACATCCTTGCGTCAACCGGGGTATCCGGGCTATCTGATCGGATGCATCGTTTGTCCGGGAAGGATATCCCCTTGGCCGAATCCGCCGTTTCCCCGTCTGGCCAGAGCAATGGGCCGATCAACAACCGTCCGAACAGCAAACTCGGCCTCAGGAGCCTGGTCACCGTCGTGAGCACGATCATCCTCGTCGCGACGGAGTTTATCGCCCTCGGCGTTGCAGCGGGCTGGGCTGTCGCGGGCCTGCTCGAACTCGGCAACGCTTTCGAATACGTCCTCATGACGGCCTTCGGCCTCATCGGCTTGTGGGCGACCGTGCGCTTCGCCCGCGGCGCGTGGCGGCTGGAGGCCGAGCACCAGCACACCTGAAAATCCCCCGCCTGCGCGCGAAACGCGCGGCGCAATGCCTTCATTGCGCCTGAATGTTTTCTATCCTCGGCGCCTCCCGCCGCATTTCCGCGAGCATTCCCCGGACGTTACCGCCCATCAGGAAATCGCCCTCACGATGATCAGCCGCCGCGCCCTTCTTTCCGCCGCCCTCGCGACCGCCGCCCTCTCCCGCACGGGTTTCGCCCCGCCCGCGCTGGCGCAATCGGGCCTCAGGCTCGGCCAGCCCGCTGCCTTCTCCTTCGACGCGCTGATCGAGCGGGCACGCAGCCTCGCCGCGCAGTCCTACGCGCCGCCGCCCGCACAGGACAGCGCCATCCTCGACGCGCTCGACTACGCGGCGCATGGCCAGATCCGCTTCAATACCGACGCGGCGCTGTTCGCCGATCCCGACCGCTTTCCCCACAGCCGGTTCCCGATCACCTTCTTCCATCTCGGCACCTTCTTCCGCCTGCCGGTGCATATGTTCGTCGTCGACGGGGGCGAGGCGCGGGAGGTGCTCTACGACCCCGCGTATTTCGACATGCCGGCCGACAGCCCGGCGCGCAAGCTGCCGCCGGATGCGGGCTTCGCCGGCTTCCGCTTTCAGGAGAGCCGGCTCGGCGACCAGAACAAATTGGACTGGCGCAAGAACGATTGGGTCGCCTTCCTCGGCGCATCCTACTTCCGTGCCATCGGCGAATCCTTCCAGTACGGCCTTTCGGCGCGCGGCGTGGCGCTCGATGTCGCCGTGCCCGGCCGGGCGGAGGAGTTCCCCGCCTTCACGCAGTTCTATTTCGATACGCCAGAAGCCGATTCTACCGCTGTCACTGTCCATGCCCTGCTCGAAGGGCCGAGCATCGCCGGAGCGTTCCGCTTCGAGATGAATCGGGAGGCCGCAGGGCCACAGGCAGGCGTGCTGATGAACATCGACAAGGCCCTGTTCCTGCGCCGGGATGTTGCACGCCTTGGCATCGCGCCGCTCACGTCCATGTACTGGTATTCGGAAACGGCCAAGAAGACCGCTGTCGACTGGCGGCCTGAAATCCACGACTCCGACGGCCTTGCGCTGTGGACGGGGGCTGGCGAGCGCATCTGGCGGCCGCTCAACAATCCCGCCGTCACCACCGCGTCCGCCTTCGCGGACGAAGCGCCGCGCGGCTTCGGCCTGTTGCAACGCGACCGCCTGTTCGACCATTATCAGGACGGTGTGCATTACGAGCGCCGCCCCAGCGCCTGGGTGGAGCCGCTCGACAACGCGGAACAGGGTGCCTCGAAACAGGGCTCCTGGGGCCGGGGCGCGGTGCAACTCATCGAAATCCCGACCGACGACGAAATTCACGACAACGTCGTCGCCTTCTGGGTGCCGGAGGCGCCTGCGCGGGCGGGCGACAGCTATCGTTTCCGCTACCGGCTGCACTGGCGCGACAGCGATCCCTATCCCTCGCCGCTCGCCCATGTCGTCGCCACGCGGCTCGGCAACGGCGGGCAGCCCGGCCTGCCGCGCCCCAGGGGCGTGCGCAAGTTCATGGTGGAGTTTCTCGGCGGACCGCTGGCGGAACTGCCTTTCGGCGTCAAGCCGGAGGCGGTGCTCTGGGCCTCGCGCGGCGCCTTCTCCTACGTGTTCACGGAGGCGGTGCCCGACGACGTGCCCGGCCACTGGCGCGCGCAGTTCGACCTCACGGTGGAAGGCACGGAACCGGTGGAGATGCGCCTCTTCCTGCGCGCCGGCGACAGGACGCTGTCGGAGACGTGGGCGTTCCAGTACCATCCGTTCTGACGGACGGTTTCTTTTTTGCGGCTTTCATTTTTTCCGGTTTGAACAATATAACATTCTCGGCAAAAATGATTGAACGCGCCGGGGCGCGTTTGCGGAGCTTTCCATGAGCGACAAGATTTCCAGCGACAAGATTCCCGTCACCGTGCTCACGGGCTATCTGGGCGCCGGCAAGACCACCTTGCTGAACCGTATCCTCTCCGAAGAGCATGGACGCAAATATGCCGTCATCGTCAACGAGTTCGGCGAGATCGGCATCGATAACGACCTCGTCGTCGGCGCTGACGAGGAAGTGTTCGAGATGAACAACGGCTGCATCTGCTGCACCGTTCGCGGCGACCTCATCCGCATCATCGAGGGCCTGGTGAAGCGGCGCGGCAAGTTCGACGCCATCATCGTGGAGACGACGGGCCTCGCCGACCCCGCGCCCGTCGCGCAAACTTTCTTCGTCGACCAGGACGTGGCGGCGCGCACGAAGCTCGACGCCGTCGTGACAGTCGCCGACGCCAAGTGGCTGAGCGAACGCCTCAAGGACGCGCCCGAGGCCAAGAACCAGATCGCCTTCGCCGACGTCATCCTGCTCAACAAGACGGATCTCGTGACGCCGGAGGAACTGGAGGAGGTGGTCGGCCGCATCCGCGCCATCAATCCCTACGCGCGCCTGCACAAGACGCAGCGCGCCGCCGTGCCGCTGGCCGAGGTTCTGGAGCGCAACGCCTTCGACCTCGACCGCATTCTGACGCTCGAACCCGCCTTCCTCGAAGAAGACGATCACGACGGGCACGACCACCATCATCACGACCATGAGCATGGCGAGAACTGCGGTTGCGGCCACGATCACCATCATGACCATGACCACCATCATGAGCATGAGCACGCGCACGGCCACCATCACCACGGCGGCCTGAAGCACTATCACGACGAGCACATGCAGTCGGTATCCATCGTCATTCCGGGCGACGTGAACCCCGACAGGTTCCTGCCGTGGGTCAACGATCTCGTGCAGCGCGACGGGCCGAACATCCTGCGCTCGAAGGGCATCCTCTCCTTCCGCGGCGAGCCGCGCCGCTTCGTGTTCCAGGGCGTGCACATGATCATCGAGGGCGATCTACAGCGCGAATGGAAGCCGGACGAGAAACGCGATTCACGCATCGTGTTCATCGGCCGCGATCTCGACGAAAAAGCCATCCGCGAGGGCTTCCTCGCCTGCGCGGCGTGATCCGATGACGAGCGCGGTCTCATTGCTCGACAAGGTCGCCGGCTTCGAGGCCGGCGCTCACGTCACCGGCGTCCGCTGGCTCGACGGGACGGCCGCCTTCGCGCTCGGCGACGGCGGGGTGTTGCTCGACCGCGCCGGCGAGCGCCGGCGCGTGGAGGCGCATCCCGACGCCGGCGCCCTCGTCGTCGCGCAGGCGGGCAAGCGCCTGCTCACCGGTGGGGACGACGGCCGCATCGTGGCCACCGCCGCCGACGGCACGGTGGAGACGCTGGTCGACGAGAAGGGCCGCTGGATCACGGCGCTCACCGCCCGCGACGACGGCGCCTTTGCCTGGGCCACGGGCAAGCGGGTCAGCGCGCGGGATGCAAAGGGCCGCGAAGCCGCGACAGAGGTGCCGGCCACCGCGCAGGGGCTGGCCTTCGCGCCGAAGGGCTTCCGCCTCGCCATCGCACATTACAACGGCGTGACCTTGTGGTTTCCCGCCGTCGAAAACGGCACCGAACAGCTGATGTGGAAGGGCTCCCACCTCGATATCGCCGTCTCGCCGGACGGACATTACGTCGTCACTTCCATGCAGGAAAACACGCTGCACGGCTGGCGGCTGGCGGACGGCAAGGACATGCGGATGGCGGGCTATCCGGCCAAGACGCGCTCGCTGAGCTGGTCGCATGACGGCGAGTGGCTCGCGACCTCCGGCGCGGAGGCGGCCATCGTCTGGCCCTTCGCCAAGGGCGGCCCCATGGGCAAGGCCCCCCGCGAATGCGGCGTGCGCCCCGCCGTCGTCACGCAGGTCGCCTTCCACCCCACCGCGCTCGTGCTGGCGGCGGGCTATGCGGATGGCGCGGCGATGGTCATAAGGCTGACCGACGCGGCGGAACTGATGGTGCGCACGGCGGACGAGGCGCCTGTGACCGCCCTCGCATGGGACCGCAAGGGCACAAGGCTCGCCTTCGGCACCGAAGACGGCGAGGCGGGCATCCTCACCCTGCCGTAGAATCTGTCCTGTTTACGTTGAAACAGGACAGATTCCGGATTCCTTACTTTGAGCGAATTCTGATCGGAACGCGCTTCAGGACTTCGGAGGCACCGGCGTTTCCGGCACCGGCGTGAGCGGCCCCTTGCCGGCGAACCACGATTGCAGGTTGTCCACAACCAGTTGCCCCATGGCGTCGCGCGTATGGACGGAGGCGGAGCCGACATGGGGCAGAAGCACCGCGCGGTCGAGATCGATCAGCGCCTGCGGCACGCGCGGTTCGTCGGCGAAGACATCGAGCCCTGCGGACAGGATCGCGCCCTGCTCCAGCGCCGCGATCAGCGCCACCTCGTCGACGACGCTGCCCCGGCCGATGTTGACCAGCACGCCGTCGCTGCCCAGCGCCGCCAGCACCTCCGCGTCGACGGCATGGCGCGTGCCCTCGCCGCCCGGCGTGGCGACGATGAGCACATCCGCCTCCCCCGCGAGCCCCTTCAGGCTGTCGACGTAGCGGAAGGGTACGTCCGTGCGCGGCTGGCGGTTGTGGTAAAGGATGGTCACGCCGAAGGCGGCAAGACGCTCGGCGATGGCGAGGCCGATACGGCCGAGCCCGAAGATGCCGACGGTGCGCCCGCGCAGCGTCGCGGTGAACGGAAACGGCTTCTCCAGCCATTTTCCGGCGCGCAGGTAACGGTCCGCCTGCGGAATCTGCCGGATAGTGGCGAGCAGCAGGCCGACGGCGAGGTCCGCGACCTCGTCCGTCAGCACGTCCGGCGTGTTGGTGACGACGACGCGCCGCCGCGCGGCGGCGCGCGCATCGATGTTGTCGTAGCCGACACCGAAACCGGCGACGATCTCAAGGTTGGGCAGAGCCCCGACGAACGCCGCGTCGACCGGCAGGCCATTGGCCACCGCGACGCCGCGCACGATCGGCGCGTGCTCCGCCAGCCATTCCTCCCGGTTCGCGATGTCGCGCAGCCGGTGAACCGTGAACGCGCGGTCGAGCGCCGCCTCGGCGGAGGGCACGAGGCGCCCGACCAGTACAATATCGATATCCGTCATGGGGGTCCCTATTCGACGATGTCGTCGACATCTTCCCCGTCAGTTTCGATGTCCTCGTCGGCATCGTCAAGAGCCTGCAGCCCGGCGAGATTGCGGGCCGCCTTGCGCAGCAGCTTGCGCAGGCGCTTGCGTTCCTTGTTGTCGAAGTCGTCGAGCAGTTCGTTCTCGACTTCTGTCCACAGCTTATCGATGGCGATGGCCCGGATTGCCCCTTCCTCCGTCAGCCGCACGATGACGATGCGGGCGTCGCCCGGCTCCGCGATGCGTTCGACGAGCCCCTGCGCCGCGAGGCGGGCGATGGTCTTCGAGGCCGTCGGCGGCTTGACGCGCAGGATATGCGCCAGCTCCCCCATGGTCATGGTATCGACGGTGGACAGGGCCTGCAAAACCTGCTCCTGTCCCGGGAACAGGCCGAGCGCCGCCAGCCTCTCGCCGATGCGCGTGCGGTGCAGCCGCGCGGCATGGACGAGTGCCCATCCGACGCTCTTGGCGACCGGGTGTTTCATCGTCCCTTCCTCCTCGTGTCAGGGCAAGCCCCTGCTATGGAACATCTTTGACCCGGAAGCGGATCAGGATTGTCGAGGCGCCGGCATTGTCGAGCGATTCGCGATGCCCCGGCGGCACGTCCAATGCGGCCGGACGAACACAATGCACCTGTCACCTGCCAGTGCTACCGTGAGATAGGTTGCCGTCGAAATAATGCATGCCTTCTTATGACGCAGCAATGACAAATTGCGTGACACAAGATACGGATCACGAAATATCAGGGACTTTTCCAATGCTTCCTTCGAGCCAATGGACATATCTGACCACCGGCGATTTCGAGCGCGAGGCGATCGGCGAGGCGATCGCCGTTCTGCCGGTGGCCGCCGTCGAGCAGCACGGGCCGCACCTGCCGCTGGGCACGGACGTCTTCATCATGGAAGGCTATCTGGCCCACGTCACCGCCGTGCTCGATGCCGACACCCCGGCCCTTGTCCTGCCGGTGCAGCCCGTTGGCCTGTCGAACGAGCATCTCGCCTTCAAGGGCACGCTGACACTGCAGCCGGAGACCGCCATCCGCGTGTGGACGGAAATCGGCGAAAGCCTGCACCGGTCCGGCTGCCGCAAGCTGGTGATCGTCAGCTCTCACGGCGGCAACTCGCCGGTCATGGATATCGTCGCGCGCGACCTGCGCGTACGCTTCGGCATGGTCACAGCGACAGTTTCCTGGCAAAGATTCGGCTATCCGGAGGGCCTTTTCGATCCGGAGGAAATCCGCCACGGCATCCACGGCGGCGATATCGAGACATCGCTGATGCTCGCCTTCCGTCCCGATCTCGTCCGCATGGACAAGGCGGCCGACTTCCCTTCACGAAACATTGAACTGGCTAAGCGGTATCGGCACCTCAACGCCGCGCGGCCTGCCGGCCTCGGCTGGATGGCGGACGATCTCAATCCGACGGGTGCCATCGGAAACGCGGCGCTCGCCACGCGCGAGAAGGGCGAGGCGGCGGCGGCGCACGGCGCGCGCGCCTTCGTCGAGCTGCTGCGCGAGGTGCGCTCCTTCGAATGGCGTGAGACGCCCTGATCGCCGGCGGATCAGCGCGCCGTCCAGGGGTGGATCCACGTCTCGGTCAGCGCCCGCCCGCCTGCCCGCAGGAAGGCGCGGATATCCACCGTCTCGCCAGGCGGAACGGCGACGTCGATACCCGCGCGGAAGCCGTTGATCTTGGCATTACTGGACAGGAAGGTGCGCACGACCTGCCCCTTCGAGACGGAGGCATCGATGGTGACGCTGGCGGGGTCGAGCGCGTAATAGGCCAGATCGTTGCCGGCAAAGTCGACCAGGAAGCGGCGCGTGCCGGGCAACACGGCCTCGGTGGAGCCCGCCGCCTTGGGCTTGCCCTGATAGGTGTTGACGGCGCGCCCGCCCGGATGCAGCCCCTCCGCGTCCGCCACGGCGCGGATGCGGTAGCGGTAGACGAGGGTCTGCCCCGGCTGGGGCTTGGCGTCCGGCACCCAGAAGGCCACGATGTTGTCGTTCGTCTCGTCGTTGGTGGGGATTTCGAGCAGCTCGACATGCCCCGGCCCCCAGTCGCCCACCGGCTCCACCCAGTAGCCGGGCCGCAGCTCGTAATGCAGATCGATGTCCTGATAGTGCTCGAAATTCCGGTCGCGCTGAAGCAGGCCGAAGCCGCGGATGTTCTTGTCGATGAAGGAGGAGCGCGCCTGTTCGGGCGGGTTGCGCAGGGGGCGCCAGATCCATTCGCCCGAGCCGGCATGCACCAGCAGCCCGTCCGAATCGTGCAGTTCCGGCCGGAACTCGTCGAGGAAGCGCCGGTCGTTCTCGCCGACGAAATACATCGATGTCAGCGGCGCCACGCCCAGCCACTCGATCGGCTGGCGCACGAACAGCGTCGCCGTCACGTCGACCACCGTTTCCTCGCCCGGGTAGACGAAGAACTGGAACGCCCCTGTCACGGATGCGCTGTCGAGCAGGCCGAGCACGGTGACGCGCTCCGCGCCCGGGCCGGGATTATCGATCCAGAAGGCGCGGAAGAACGGAAACTCCTCCTGCGCGCCCGCGTTGACCGCAAGTCCGCGTGCCGAGAGGCCGTATTGCTGGCCGCGCCCGAGAAAGCGGAAGTAGCTCGCCCCCAGAAACGAGATCAACTCGTCGAGCACATGCGGATTATTGAGTGGATAATGCAGTCTGAAGCCGGCAAAGCCGAGGTTGACGGGCAGTTCGTTGTCGAGCTTCACGCCGCCCATGTCGAATAGCTGCGGCGAATAGGGTACCGGCGTCGGCACGCCGTCGCGGATGATGCTGACCGTCACCGGGCGCCGGAAGAGGAAGCCAAGGTGGAACATCTGCAGCCGGAACGGCCCGCCCCCGGAGCCGAGCAGCGCCTTGTCAGGCCGGAAACGGATGTTGCGGTAAGCGTCGAAATCGAGGTTGGCGACGCCCTCCGGCAGCGGCGGCACATGGTCGTCGAAGGCGACGGCCGCCAGCTCGCGGGCGCGTTGCACCACATCCTCATAGCCGAAACGCGCCACCTGCGGCGTCTCCTCCCCGGCGGCATCGGCCGGCGGCGTCTGTGCGAAGCCCATGCCCGCCGGCTGCACGAGTGCCGCGGAAGCCGCAAGCGTGGCCGCGAGGCTTTTAAGCACACCGCGCCGGGAAAGCGGCGACTGGCCTGAGGACCGAAACATGGAGGGGCGAGACATGAGGCGTCCTTCTCGGTGTTCGCTGGCAAACTATGCGCGTCGGTGGCGTCTGGCACACGATAATGGCGACATAGCGGAGCCTTACCGGCTTTCACGAAAAATGGTTAACGCTTCGTGTGCCCACTCATGCGTCAATCGCATGCCTGAAATGCAGCACGTCGATGCTTTCCCGTGCATAACAGCCGCAACATTGCTTGAGAATCATCAAGAATGGCCCTATATGTCGGCTTGCCCAATTTCGCACGTGCCTGTGGTCGCGTGCCGGTTGGCGGGTCGCCGGACAAGAGGCCGGTTTTCTCGCCCGTGGCGTGGGGAGTTTGCGTTCCCACGTTCATCGACCGACCGGCAGCCGGAGGCGAAAACCGGCCCACCCTGCTCTCCCGCAGGGGACGGGACTTAAAGCAACGACGGAACGGGCTTTTTTGGTCTCTGCCAGCTTTCCACAGGCTGGTGGCGGTTCACCGAAGAGGCTTGTCCATCATTGCCAGGCGTGCGGTCGGGTTTTTCCCTTCCAATCCAAGGCAGCCAGTCGGGTTGTTGCTGATGCGCAACCCGGGCGTGTTCGGTCTGTATCGTTTTGTGTCTCCACAGCACAACGACGTGAGCGGCCGTCTGCGCATTTGCCGGGCTCCAGATATCGCTGGTGCCCCTGTCGACCTTGAGAGCACGTGTTAGGGAAATACAATGACCGACCGCATTCGCGAATTTCTCCGCAACCGACGTGAAGACGGCCCGTGCCTCGTGGTCGATCTCGACGTGGTGCGCGACAACTACCTTGCCTTCGCCCACGCCCTGCCGGATACGCGCGTCTTCTACGCCGTCAAGGCGAACCCCGCTCCGGAGGTGCTGAAGCTGC
Organism: Pseudochelatococcus lubricantis; assembly: GCF_042432495.1. NCBI lineage: Bacteria > Pseudomonadati > Pseudomonadota > Alphaproteobacteria > Hyphomicrobiales > Chelatococcaceae > Pseudochelatococcus > Pseudochelatococcus lubricantis. The sequence goes on from NZ_JBHLXC010000024.1 coordinate 322,808, forward strand.
TCGCCTCGCTCGGCTCGTGCTTCGACACCGCGTCGGTGGCCGAGATCGAGATGGCGCTCGCCGCCGGCGCGACGCCCGACCGCATCTCCTTCGGCAACACCATCAAGAAGGAGCGCGATGTCGCGCGTGCCTTCGAGCTTGGCATCCGCCTCTACGCCGTCGACTGCGAGGCCGAGGTCGAGAAGGTGGCGCGCGTCGCCCCCGGCTCGCGCGTGTTCTGCCGCATCCTGTGCGACGGCGCCGGCGCGGAATGGCCGCTGTCGCGCAAGTTCGGCTGCGATCCGTCGCTGGCCGTGGGCGTGCTTGAGCATGCGCACCGGCTTGGCCTTGAGGCTTACGGCGTCTCCTTCCACGTGGGTTCGCAGCAGCGCAACCCGCGCGCGTGGGACCAGGCGCTCGCCTCCGCCGCCGGCATCTTCCGCGACTGCGCGGAACGCGGCATCGGCCTGTCGATGGTCAACCTCGGCGGTGGTTTCCCGGCGAAATACCTCAACGACATTCCGGCGGTCGAGGCGTACGGCTCGTCGATCTTCGACTCGCTGCGCGCGCATTTCGGCAACGCGATCCCCGAGACGATCATCGAGCCGGGCCGCGGCATGGTCGGCAACGCCGGCGTGATCGAGGCGGAAGTGGTGCTGGTGTCGCGCAAGAGCGCGGACGACGTGGTGCGCTGGGTTTACCTCGACATCGGCAAGTTCGGCGGCCTCGCCGAGACCATGGATGAGGCGATCCGCTACCCGATCCGCACGGAGCGGGATGGCGATACCCTGGAGGATTGCATCCTCGCCGGGCCGACCTGCGACTCCGCCGACGTGCTCTATGAGAAGACGCCCTATCCGCTGCCGGTCAGCCTCGCCATCGGCGACAAGGTGCTGATCGAGGGCGCGGGCGCCTACACCACCACCTATGCGGCGGTGGCGTTCAACGGCTTCCCGCCGCTGAAGGCCTATCACATCTGATCGCGCCTTCCGGAGGGAGGGCGCAACACGTTCGCCGGTCGCACCTGACCGGCGAATTTTCTCAACAATCATATCGTTTTTCCGGCTGCCCGGCTTTCGGCCCGGGCGGGGAGGAACTTGCCATGTTCGCCATTCGTGAGGAAATACCCGCCGATGTCGCCGGGCGCGAAGCCCTGCTTGACGTCTGCTTCGGCGCGAACCGCTTTGCCAAGACCAGCGAGCGGCTGCGCGAGGGCCGCCTGCCGGCCGAAGGACTGTCGCTCTCCGCCCTGACCGACGGCTGCCTGATCGGCACCGTGCGGCTGTGGCACATCTCGGCCGGCCTGGACCGCCCGGCCCTTCTGCTCGGCCCACTCGCTGTCGATCCCACCTGCCAGGCCGGCGGCGTCGGCAGCGCGTTGATGCGCGAGGCCATCGACAGCGCCGCCCGCCTCGGCCACGACGCCATCCTGCTGGTGGGCGATGCGCCCTACTATGCCCGCTTCGGCTTCAGCGCCGGGAAGACGGCCGCCCTGTGGATGCCCGGGCCGTTCGAGCGCCACCGTTTCCTGGCGCTGGAACTCGCGCCGGATGCGCTGAAGGGCGCCCGCGGTGTCATCCGCGCCACCGGCGCGCAGGCGCCCGTCCCGGCCATCGCCATTCCGCGGGCTGCGTAAACCGCCGCCTCACCGCCCGCCGAGCGCCCGGTACACCTTGGTGCCGGCGCGCCCGGTCTGCTGCATGCCGAGCTGGCGCTCAACGTCCATGATGGCGTCGCGCGTCACCGGGCCGATCTTGCCGTCCGCATCGCCGATGGCGTAGCCCTTCGCCAGCAACAGCTTTTGCAGGTGGAGGCGCTGCGCGCGGGTGAGGCCGGGGTCGTCCGTGGGCCACGGCGTGCGCAGCGGCGGATAGCCGGCGAGGCGATCCGCCAGATGCGAGATGGCGAGCGCGTAGGACTCCGCCTGATTATACGAATAAATCGCATCGAAGTTGCGGAACACGAGGAAGCCCGGCCCCCGGCCGCCGGCCGGCAGCAGGAGACCTGCCTCCCCGCCGCCGGTCAGCGGACGTCCATCGGCGCGGGTGACGCCCCGCCGCGACCAGTCGGCGATGGCGGCCCGGTTGCGCCGTCCCGTCGGCCCGCTGTAGCCGGCCGGCACCTTCACCTCGATCATCCACGGCTCGCCCGTGCGCCAGCCCGCCCGCTTGAGATAGTTGGCGGTGGACCCCAGCGCATCCGGCACGGAGCTGACGAGATCGCGCCGCCCGTCGCCATCGAAGTCCACGGCGAGACGCTGGTAGGTGCTGGGAATGAACTGCGTCTGGCCGAAGGCGCCGGCCCATGAGCCGTAGAGCTTGTTCAGCTCCAGATCGCCGCGGTCGACGAGCTTGAGCGCCGCGATGAGTTCGCCGCGCCAGAAATCCCGGCGCCGCCCGCCCTCGCACACCAGCGTCGCAAGCGCATGCGGCAGAAAACTGTCGCCGGCCTCACGGCCGAAATCCGTCTCCACGCCCCACACGGCGGCGATCACGTGCCTGTCGACGCCGAACTGCCGCTCGGCGGCCCGCAGCACGCTGTCGTAGCGGCGCATCATCGCCTGGCCATCGGCGACCCGCTGGTCATCGACGAGAAAGCCGAGATAGTCCCAGATCGGCGTCTTGAATTCCGGCTGCACTTTGGAAAGGCGCAGCACCTTCTCGTCCGGCGCACTGATGTCGAGCGCTCGCGACACCACCGCCCGGCTGATGCCCGCTTTCGCCGCCGCGTCCCTCAGGTTGGTGACGCAGGCGGAAAAATTGGCGGACGCCGGCGAGGCCGTGACCGCCATAACCGCCATCGCGCCCGCCAGCGCCATGACCGCGCCTGCCGGCGAGCGGCGCCCTTCGAACCTGTCCCGCATGCGTGCCTCCATCACGAATCCTTTTCCATGCTGCGCGTCGTTAAAGTGTGGCGCGGATCATCGGAGAAATTCGATAACGTTTCGTCTACCATATGCGCATGCGCCGGGCCGCGGGCCTGTGGGCGTGTGTCAACAGGAGGAAAGTCCGATGTCCAAAAAGCTGCTGTTCCTCGTCGGGGACTATGTCGAGGACTACGAAGTTCAGGTGCCGTTTCAGGCGCTTGCCGCCGTCGGCTATGAAGTGCATGCGGTGACGCCCGGCAAGAAGCCCGGCGAGAGCGTGAAAACCGCCATTCACGATTTCGAGGGCGCGCAGACCTACAGCGAGAAGCCCGGCCACAACTTCACGCTGAACGCCGATTTCGCGAAGGTTAATGCAGACGACTACGCCGGCCTCGTCATCCCCGGCGGCCGGGCGCCGGAATACCTGCGGCTCGATCCCGCCGTCATCGCGCTGGTGAAGGCCTTCTCCGGCAAGCCCGTCGCGGCCGTCTGCCACGGCGCGCAGATCCTGACGGCGGCCGACGTCATCCGCGGCAAGCGCGTCTCCGCCTATCCTGCCTGCCGTCCCGAAGTGGAACAGGCCGGAGCGACCTATGCCGAGATCGCCGTAACGGAGGCGGTCACCGACGGCCTGCTGGTCACCGCCCCGGCGTGGCCCGCCCATCCGGCGTGGATCGCCCAGTTTCTCGCCGTGCTCGGGGCGAAAATAGAGCTGTGACGCGGCCTCAGCCGCGCGGATAACGGAACGGGAGACGATGTCTCCCGTTTCATCTTTGTCAACAGATGGTAAGCGGCGACGGCTCACTTTTCTGCCCTGCGTTAACCAAGTGGTAACCATACTGCCGCCAAATGTTAACAGCGCAGAAACCTGAAGAAGTTCCGTGACAGACACAGCCATTTCCTCTCCCAGCGCCGCTTCCGGCAGCCCGGCCCCGAAGTCGCAGCGCCCCACCATCCGCTTCCGCGGACGCTCGTTTCTGGCGCTGATGCTGTCGCCAGAGGCGCCGCTCGACATCTGGCTGGAAGAACTCTCCAGCCTGATCGACCGCTCGCCCGGCTTCTTCGGTGCGCGTGCCGTCATCCTCGACGTCTCGAATCTCGACCTCGACAGGGAAGGGCTCGCCGATCTCCTCGCGCGCCTCAACGAACGCCGCATCCAGGTGATGGGCATCGAGGGCGCGAAGGAATCATGGCTCGGGCCGGGCTTTCCGCCGCTGGTGCGCGGCGGAAAGCAGGTGAACGAGGTCGACATCCCCGCACCCCGGGAAGAGGCGCCTGCGGCGGCGAAGCCGAGGGCGGAAAGCGCGCCGCCCGCCCCCGCGCCAGAGCCCGCGAACACGGCGCACAACGCCGCTCCCATCGCCATCGCGGAAGAGGCGATCCGCCCCTCCCTGCTGGTGGATCGCCCGGTGCGCTCCGGGCAGTCGATCGTTTATCCGCAGGGCGATGTCACCATCATCGGTTCGATCGCCTCGGGGGCGGAGGTGATCGCCGGCGGCTCGATCCACGTTTACGGCGCCCTGCGCGGGCGGGCGCTCGCGGGCTGTGCCGGACATGCTTCCGCGCGCATCTTCTGCGGCAAGCTCGAGGCCGAGCTGGTCGCCATCGATGGCCTCTACAAGACGGCGGAGGTTCTCGATTCGCAATTTCACGGACAGGCCGTTCAACTGTGGCTGGAGGGCGACGCGATCAAGATCGCGCCCCTGAACTGAGAGGGAAAAGAAATGACCAAGGTTCTGGTCGTGACATCGGGTAAAGGCGGCGTCGGCAAGACGACCTCCACGGCCGCCCTCGGAGCGGCGCTGGCGCAATCGGGCCAGAGCGTCGTCGTCATCGACTTTGACGTCGGCCTGCGCAATCTCGATCTGGTGATGGGCGCGGAACGGCGCGTCGTCTACGATCTCATCAATGTCGTGCAGGGCGAGGCCAAGCTCGCGCAGGCCCTCATCCGCGACAAGCGGGTCGAGACCCTGTCGCTGTTGCCCGCCTCCCAGACCCGCGACAAGGACGCGCTGACGGAAGAAGGCGTCGACCGGGTGATCGACGAGCTGCGCAGCAAGTTCGACTGGATCATCTGCGACAGCCCCGCCGGCATCGAGCGCGGCCCCACGCTCGCCATGCGCCACGCCGACATCGCCGTCGTCGTCACCAATCCGGAAGTGTCGTCGGTGCGCGACTCGGACCGCATCATCGGTGTCCTCGACTCGAAGACGCTGAAGGCCGAGCGCGGCGAGCGGGTTGACAAGCACCTGCTGCTCACGCGCTACGATCCGGTGCGCGCCGAGCGCGGCGAGATGCTCAAGGTCGAGGACGTGCTGGAAATCCTCTCGATCCCGCTGATCGGCATCATCCCGGAAAGCGACGAAGTGCTGCGCGCCTCGAACCTCGGCACGCCGGTGACCATCAGCAACCCGACCAGCGCACCCGCGCGCGCCTATCTCGACGCCGCCCGCCGGCTGCGTGGCGAGACCGTGGAGATGACCATCCCCAGCGACAAGCGGGGCCTGTTCAACAAACTGTTCGGACGGAGGGCAGCATGAGTTTCTTCAAACTGTTCAACCGCCGCTCCTCCGCGCCCGTCGCGCGGGAAAGGCTGCAGATCCTGCTCGCCCACGAGCGCATCTCGACCGGCCAGTCCGACCTCGTCGCCGTGCTGCGCGAGGAAATCCTGGCCGTCATCGCCAAGCACATCCAGCTCGACAGCGACAAGGTGAAGGTGACGATGGACCGCGGCAACGCCGTCTCCACCCTTGAGGTCGATATCGAGATCCCCTCGCATATCGCGCCGCCCGCCGCCAGGGACGCCGCGAAGAAGGACGCCGACGCGCCGGCGGCCAGGAACGCGCAGGGCGGCACGTCGAAACCCGCTGCCAAGGCGGTCTCGGACACCAAGACGGCCTCGGGCGCCCTGCCCCGCTCGGCGAGCGCCTGAAGGCCGGGCATCCCTCCCGGCCCGGTCCGTCGCACCAAAGGCTTCTGCCGGAGAGGAAATTTATCGCACCACCTCGTCGCACTCCTCTTGTTGTTGCACCCCCGCAACACCTACATGAGCCTCATGATCGGTTGACGCCGATCAGTGTTTTCAGCACCGTGCGGTTGCCAACTGGAACCGCGTGGAGGACATTCGACGCGGGATGCCTTGCCGGGCCAGGCGCCCTGCGGAGCGAAAAGCTCCGGAGGGCCAAGTGACGGTCGGCATTGCCGAGAGGAGCGCGATTGATGAACATCGACAAGTATACCGACCGTGTGAAAGGCTTTCTGCAATCGGCCCAGTCGCTGGCGCTGCGCGAGAACCACCAGCAGTTCATGCCCGAGCATCTGCTGAAGGTGCTGCTCGACGACAACGAGGGCCTTGCCTCCGGCCTGATCGACCGCGCGGGCGGCCAGTCGCGGCTGGCGCTGCAACAGACCGAACAGGCGCTTGCGAAGCTGCCGAAGGTGCAGGGCGGATCGGGGCAGATTTACTTGTCGCCGGGCCTTGCGCGCGTGTTGGACACCGCCGAGAAGGCGGCGGAAAAGGCAGGCGATTCATATGTCACGGTCGAGCGGCTGCTGCTCGCGCTTGTGGTGGAGAAGGATACCGAGGCCGGCAAGGCGCTGGCGCAGGCGGGCGTGACCCCGCAGAATCTGAATGCGGCCATCGAGGCCCTGCGCAAGGGGCGCACCGCCGACAACGCTTCCGCCGAAAATGCCTATGACGCCCTCAAGAAGTACGCCCGCGACCTGACGGCCGCCGCGCGCGAGGGCAAGCTCGACCCGGTGATCGGCCGCGACGAGGAAATCCGGCGGGCCATCCAGGTGCTGTCGCGCCGCACCAAGAACAACCCGGTGCTGATCGGCGAGCCGGGCGTCGGCAAGACGGCCATCGTCGAGGGGCTGGCGCTGCGCATCGTCAATGGCGACGTGCCGGAGAGCCTCAAGGACAAGCAGTTGCTCGCGCTCGACATGGGCGCACTCATCGCCGGCGCGAAGTATCGGGGCGAGTTCGAGGAGCGCCTGAAAGGCGTGCTCAACGAGGTGCAGGCGGCGGAAGGCAACATCATCCTGTTCATCGACGAGATGCACACGCTGGTGGGGGCGGGCAAGTCCGACGGCGCGATGGATGCCTCGAACCTGCTGAAGCCCGCGCTGGCGCGTGGCGAACTCCACTGCATCGGCGCGACCACGCTCGACGAGTACCGCAAGCATGTCGAGAAGGATCCGGCGCTGGCGCGGCGCTTCCAGCCCGTCTTCGTCTCCGAGCCCACGGTCGATGATACCGTCTCCATCCTGCGCGGCCTGAAGGAAAAGTACGAGCAGCACCACGGCGTGCGCATCCAGGACTCAGCGCTGGTTGCGGCGGCGACGCTGTCGAACCGCTACATCACCGACCGCTTCCTGCCGGACAAGGCCATCGACCTCGTCGATGAGGCGGCCGCGCGGCTGCGCATGCAGGTGGACTCCAAGCCCGAGGAACTCGACTCCATCGACCGCGAGATCGTGCGCCTGAAGATCGAGGCCGAGGCGCTCAAGAAGGAGCAGGACGCCGCCTCCAAGGACCGGTTGGCGCGGCTGGAGAAGGAACTCGCCGGGCTTGAGGAGCGTTCGTCCGCCCTCACCTCCAGATGGCAGGCGGAGAAGGACAAGCTCGGCCGCGCCGCGAGCCTCAAGAAGCAGCTCGACGAAGCCCGCAACGAACTCGCCATCGCCCAGCGGCAGGGCCAGTACCAGCGCGCCGGCGAACTGGCCTACGGCATCATTCCCGGGTTCGAAAAGGAATTGCAGGAGATCGAGGCCCACGCCGGCAAGGAAAGCGCGGTGCGCGAGGAAGTGACGCCCGACAACGTGGCGCAGGTCGTCTCGCGCTGGACGGGCGTGCCCGTAGACCGCATGCTGGAAGGCGAGCGCGAGAAGCTGCTGCGGATGGAAGAGGTGCTGTCGAAGCGCGTCGTCGGCCAGGAGGAGGCTGTGATCGCCGTCTCCACCGCCGTGCGGCGCGCGCGGGCCGGCCTTCAGGACCCCAACCGCCCCATCGGCTCGTTCATGTTCCTCGGCCCCACGGGCGTCGGCAAGACGGAGCTGACCAAGGCGCTCGCCACCTTCCTGTTCGACGACGAGACGGCGATGGTGCGCATGGACATGTCTGAATACATGGAGAAGCACTCGGTCGCGCGGCTCATCGGCGCCCCTCCCGGCTATGTCGGCTATGAGGAAGGCGGTGCGCTGACGGAAGCGGTGCGGCGCCGGCCCTATCAGGTCGTGCTGTTCGACGAGGTCGAGAAGGCGCATCCGGACGTGTTCAACGTGCTGCTGCAGGTGCTCGACGACGGGCGGCTGACGGACGGACAGGGCCGCACGGTCGACTTCCGCAACACGTTGATCATCATGACGTCGAACCTCGGCGCGGAGTATCTGGTGGCGCAGAAGGCGGGCGAGGATACGGAAGCCGTGCGCGAGGAAGTCATGTCCGTCGTGCGCGCCCACTTCCGGCCGGAGTTCCTCAACCGCGTCGACGAGATCATCCTGTTTCACCGCCTGAAGCGGGAGCAGATGAACGCCATCGTCGACATCCAGCTTCAGCGGCTCGCCCGCCTGCTGGAGGAGCGCAAGATCACGCTCGACCTCGACGAAAGCGCCCGCGACTGGCTCGCCGAGCGCGGCTACGACCCCGCCTATGGCGCGCGCCCGCTGAAGCGCGTGATCCAGAAGAACGTGCAGGATCCGCTGGCGGAGCTGATCCTGAGCGGCAAGATCAGGGACGGCGAGACGGTACCCGTCACCGCGGGCCCCCTTGGCCTGGTCATCGGCGACGTTGCGGTATCGGTCGAGCGCCCGCCGAATACTGCGCTGAACTGATCCAACCATGAGAAACCGGGAAGCGGCATCCGCTTCCCGGTTTTTGTGGCGCCTCACATGGCGTCGGGCTGTCCCCAGCGCGGGAATGGATCGGGCAGGTCGCGATAGCGGGACGGCTCGAACGCCGTCGCATCCGCCGGTCCGACGAGGCAATCGTCGAGTGCGGCACGGATGGCGGTCTCGTCCATGCCGGTGCCGATGAACACCAGTTCCTGCCGCCGGTCGCCCCAGATCTTGTTCCAGTGGCGGCGAAAGTTCTCCCGCCATTCAGGATGATCCGGCCAGTGCTGCCGCGGGATCGCCGCCCACCAGTATCCCATGGCGGAAACGCGCGCGACCGCGCCGGCAAGCGAGAATTCGCCCACCCAGCGCGGACGGGTGGCAAGCCAGAAGTGACCCTTGGCGCGGATGAGGCCCGGCCAGGTGCGGTTGATGAAGGCGTTGAACTTTTCCGGGTGGAAGGGCCGTCGCGCACGGTAGACGAAGCTTGCGATACCGTATTCCTCCGTCTCCGGGACATGGTTGGCGAAGCCGTAGAGTTCCTTGAACCAGAGCGGGTGTTCCTGCGCTTTTTCCTCGCTGTAGAGGCCCGTGTCCAGCACCGCGCCCAGCGGCACGCGGCCGAAGTCGGTTTCCACCACACGCGCATCCGCGTTGAGCGACTTCACCACGCTGCGCACCAGCGCCAGTTGCGCGGGCGGGATGTCCGACACCTTGTTGAGCACGATGACGTCGGCGAATTCGATCTGCTCGACCAGCAGGTCGACGATGGTGCGCTCGTCCGTTTCGCCGTTGCTCTCGCCCCGTTCACGCAGGAAATCGTTGGAGCCGTAGTCCCGCAGCAGGCTTGCGGCGTCCACCAGCGTCACCATCGTGTCGAGGCGGGCGATGTCCGACAGGCTCTCGTCGTTCTCGTCACGGAACGAGAACGTGCTGGCGACCGGCAGCGGCTCGGCGATGCCCGTGCCCTCGATCAGCAGGTAGTCGAAGCGCCCGTCTCCGGCGAGGCGGCGCACCTCCGTCAGCAGATCGTCGCGCAGGGTGCAGCAGATGCAGCCGTTCGTCATCTCGACGAGCTTCTCCTCGGTCCGGGACAGGTTGCTCCCGCCCTCGCGCACGAGATCGGCGTCGATGTTGACCTCGCTCATGTCGTTGACGATCACCGCGACGCGCCGGCCCTCGCGGTTGTTCAGGATGTGGTTGAGCAGCGTGGTTTTTCCGGCACCCAGAAACCCGGACAGGACGGTGACGGGGAGCCGCGTGTCGCCCCGGTTCTTCTCCAGCATCATGACCTCGATATGTAATGTTATATTATTGCATAATTTAATCCTTCCAGACCGATGCCGTCAATCCGGTTCGGCAAGGCTTTGCGCGGGGGCGGTTTTGTCCAAGGCGGTTCTGCGGATTTCCCCATAGGCGCGCGCGCCGATCCGTGCGATGTGCAAGAATGCAGGAACCGGAAACCGACACGCCACATACGGACATCGACATGCCTTTGACGGACAATAATCAGGCCGACGCCCAAGCGCGGGATGCTCACGTGCAGATCGGCCGTTCGGGAACGCTCGGACGCATCCACCTCAACCGCCCGAAGGCGCTCAACAGCCTGACGCTCGACATGGTGCGCCTCATCGCGGGCGCACTCGACAGCTTCGAGGACGATGCGCAGGTCGCCGCGGTGCTCATCACCGGCGAGGGGGAGCGCGCCTTCTGCGCGGGCGGCGACATTCGCGCCCTCTATGACGGCGGGCCGGAGAACAGCGCGGCGGGCCGTCAGTTCTGGCGCGAGGAATACGTCGTCAACGCGCACATCAAGCGTTACGGAAAACCCTATATCGCGTTCATGGACGGAATCGTCATGGGCGGCGGCGTCGGCGTGTCGGCGCACGGCAGCCATCGCATCGTCACGGACCGCACGCGGCTCGCGATGCCGGAGACCGGCATCGGCTTCTTCCCGGACATCGGCGGCACCTGGCTGCTGTCGCGCGGCCGGGCGGATGCGGGCACGCGCGAGATCGGCACCTATCTGGCGCTCACCGGCGAGCAGATCAACGGAGCGGACGCCATCCATGCCGGCCTCGCGGACTATCTGGTGCCGGCGGCGCGGTTGGCCGCCCTCGTGGAGAGCCTGTCCGCGCTGCCCGCCACGGCGGATGCCGAAGCGGTGGCACAGGCCATCCGGATGCTGGCCACCGCTGGCGAACCCGGCCCGGTGGAACGGCACGAGACCGAGATCGATGCGGCCTTCGCCTTTGACGCGGTGGAGGAGATCGTCGCCGCGCTCGTGGCATCCGGCAGCGAATTCGCCCGCAAGACGCTCGCCACCCTGCAGACGCGCTCGCCGACGAGCCTCAAGCTGACGCTGAAGCTGCTGCGCCTCGCGCGCAACGACGCCAGCCTCGAACAGACGCTGGAGCGCGAATACGCGGCGGGGGCCGCGGTGCTCGCCGGGCACGAATTCTATGAGGGCGTGCGTGCCGCCATCGTCGACAAGGACCGCAACCCGCGCTGGAATCCGCCCACCCTCGACGCGGTGAGCGACAGTGGCCTCGCGCAGTACTTCGTCCCCGCGCCCGAGCGCGTGTTCTCCTGAGTCGACTCTCCCGCGCCGCCGCTGAGCCTGTCGGGCCAGCGGCGACGCCATTCGCTTCTCTCGTCGGGACCCGGCGCATGCCGCAGGACAACGTGTTTTTTCTGGCGGCCTGCGTCGCCTCGTTTCTGGTTGGCCTGTCCAAGGGCGGCCTGCCGCTCATCGGCATGCTGGCGGTGCCGACACTGGCGCTGATCATGCCGGCGTTCCAGGCGGCGGCGCTGCTGCTGCCGATCTTCGTCTTCACGGACGCCATCAGCATATGGCTCTACCGCCGCCATTTCAGCCGCCGCAACCTGCTGATTCTCGTCCCCGCGGGCCTCACCGGCGTGCTGCTCGGCTTTCTGACGGTCGCGGCCGTATCGGACGCCATGGTCGCGCTGATCGTGGGCGGGGTCGGCCTCCTGTTTTCCCTCAACTCGTGGCTCAAACGCGGCGTCGAGATGCCGCCCCGCCCGGCGGATGTGCCGCGCGGCCTGCTATGGGGCACGGCCGCCGGCTTCACCAGCTTTCTGTCGCACGCCGGCGGGCCGCCTTATCAGATTTATGTCCTGCCGCAAAAGCTCGACAAGCTGACCTTCGTCGGCACGACGACGATCGTCTTCGCCGCGATCAACGCCGCCAAGGTCGTGCCGTTCTGGATGCTGTCGCCGTTGTCCGGCGACCAGTTGCGACTGGTGGCATGGCTGCTGCCCACAGCCATCCTCGGCGCGGTGGCCGGCCGGCGGGCGCTGAACGTCATCCCGGAAAAGACCTTCTATGCCCTTGTCGAGGTGGGCTTGTTCGTGGTGTCGCTGAT
>NZ_JBHLXC010000025.1:0-41043 GCF_042432495.1 Pseudochelatococcus lubricantis
TCGTCTGCTCCTTTTCAGATTGGGCAGACTCTACATCACAGCGAGGGAACTTCCGGGGGGCAGGTCAACGGTCGTCCGTGCGTTCGTCCTCGAACTCGAGCGTCCGCCCGTCCATCAGGTCATAACGGATGTCGAAATGGCCACTGCGCGTAATCTCAGGCCTGCCGAGCATTTGCCGTGTGCTGCGATAGGTCGAGCTGATTGGATCGCCATCTTCGTCGCTCGAGAGCCAGGACGCGATTGCCGGTGCCGCCTTGGCCGCGACCGCTGAGAGTGCGATGATGCGGAAATTCTTTTCGTCTTGTGCTCGCAGCAAGCGAGCGCCGGGCTGTTCAAGCCTCAATGCGCGGGAGGTGCCGTCGGTGACCGAATCCGCCCGGTTTGGCTCCTGTTCCACCATATGCGTTTCGTCGATGACGACGAGACGTACGCGGTCGAGGAACAGCGTCCCCAGATAACGCAGGAGTGCGTCGGCCTTCTCGAAAGTGCAGATCACGACGGTTGGCTGATTAACTTGAATCCAGGCGTTAGTCGGTCCCCAATCGGTACCGCCGTAGAAGCGATGAGCCGCACCTGCGCAAAACCGAGCCAGCAGCGAAATCCATTCGAGTACTTCGGCAGCCCGCTTAACCGCATGAATGCCAGCGCGTCGTCTCCCGTCCGCCCCGGACGTTTCTCACTCTCGGCATCGGGATCAGGCGCCTCCCCCGTCAGCATGCGTTCATTGATGAGATCGAGGTGCTGAAATTCTTGATCGTGGAAGCGAAACAGAAAGGCGGGGACCTGCCAGTCTGTCTTGCCGACCGCACCGAAATGCTCGACTGCCAAGCCCGCCAGTGTCTCCCTGAGATAGCCCTGTAGCGCGATACGGTTGAGCATCCCAGGGTAGTGAGCGGCGGGGTCGTCGACGAGATCCGAAAAGGGCGAAAGATTGTCTTCGAACCCCTGGCGGATGCGGGCGCGGGCATCATCAAGGGCTTCCTGTGCGTAAGCGATCAGTTCACCGCGCAGCGCCGCGAAGTTAGCATTCACCTCGCGCCAAACGCGGAGCTCATATTTAGGGTGTGAACTGGTGATCGGCTGCGCGACAAGCTGAAAGCACACCTCCGACGAACAGGGGCGAGGACATTCGACCAATTGAGCGACGCGCTCGGCGATATCTGCGACCTCTTCACACCAATGGAGTGTTGGAACTTCACAAAATACGCCGGATATGTATCAACGTAAAAACGAAACGATTTAGAACCAACGCGTTCCAAAATCTTCGGCGCCCAGAACCAGTTCCGACAAATTCCTCCGTGGCACAGGCACGGCACACAGCGCGGAACAAATGGTCGTAAAATGTTCCACCTATGATCAGCCGCCTGAGAGGCGATTCTCACGGTCGCCGCGCCTCATTCCCGAGGCAAGAAGGGCGGGGGCGCACCTTCCGGACATCCCCACGCGACGGCGCGGTGACGTGGAACCTTGCGATTGTGCGCTGTAGCGGCAGTGCTCGTCCCGATCAGGCACCGCGTCATAAATCGGGCGTACCCGCGCGCAGGTCTCCTCGGTGCTTAGTAAGGCTGAGCTGCACCCGTTCCTGTGCCATCACGAAGACGGCTCGGCGGGGAACATCGGTCTCCACCTGCAAAGGCATCGTTCCGGCAGGCGCGATGCTGTACCAGAATGCGAGGATGGCGGGACCGTATCCCAATGAGATAAATTCATTGAGATACGGTTGAACCCGTGCGGCGCTTGAGCAAAGCCCACACGCGATTGGTAGGATACCGGGAGTATTTGGTATCAACCGTGCGAGGCGGCGACGGTCTTGATGCGGGTGAAGCCGTTTAAAGCTTCGAAGCCCTTTTCGCGGCCGTGACCCGATTTTCCAACACCCCCGAACGGCAACTCTATGCCGCCGCCCGCGCCATAGTTGTTGATGAAGACCTGACCGACTTCCAGTTTGCGAGCCAGACGCATCTGGCGCCCGCCATCTCGCGTCCAAACGCCCGCAACAAGGCCGTAAGCGGTACCATTCGCTATCTTCAGCGCCTCTGCCTCGTCCTCGAAGGGGATCAGTACTTGTACAGGGCCGAAGATCTCTTCCTGCGCAAGCTTATGATCGGGAGGAACGTCGGCAAACAAGACGGGAGGCACGAAGTTTCCGGCTTTAGCGGCATCCTCCCTGATCTTTCCCTCGGCGGCAACTGTCAGTTCTTTTCGGCCAATGGCGATGTACGAGCTGACAATTTCTTTCTGCTTGCGCGAAACCAGCGGTCCAAGAGCGTGGCTTCCCACGGCGGGACCGGCCTCCAGCCCGCGATATATCTCGGACATTCTCCGCTTGACTTCCTCGTAGATGCCACGCTGAACCAGAACCCGCGATGCGGCCGAGCACGTCTGACCCGCGTTCTGCATGCAGGCGCCGACGAGCGTCGGCATGGCTTTCTCAAGGTCGCAGTCGTCGAATACGATGTGGGGGGACTTGCCGCCCAGTTCCAGCGTCACGGGAATCACGTTCCGGGCCGCCGCCGTCTGGATGCGCTCTCCCGTGCCGACAGACCCTGTGAACGATACATGATGCACTCCGGGGTGGCCCGAGAGCGCGGCCCCTACATCCGCTCCCAGACCGGTCACGACGTTGAGCGCCCCGGCCGGGAGGCCGGCCTCCGCCGCGATTGCCGCGAATGCGAGAGACGACAGGGATGCGTCCTCGGCAGGCTTCAGCACGCAGGCGTTCCCGGCCGCCAGCGCCGCGCCTACGGCGCGGCCGAGGATCTGCATGGGATAATTCCACGGAATGATGATTCCGCAGACGCCGTGCGGCTCCCGCAACGTGTATACGGTGAACCCGTCATGATAGGGGATCGTCGTGCCCAGCAGCTTGTCAGCCGCGCCGCCATAGAATTCCAGATAACGGGCCAGGGCAATCGAATCATTGCGCGATTGGTGTAGCGGCTTGCCGACATCGAGCGCTTCTATCATCGCCAGCTCGTCCGCCCGCTCCAGGACAAGCGCGGACATCTTCATCAGAATGCGGCCGCGTTCGGTGGCCGTCAGCTTTCCCCATGGGCCTTCCAGGGCTGCATGGGCGGCCCCGACCGCGGCGTCGACATCGTCTGCCGTGCCATGCCCGATCACACCGATCACGTCGCCGGTGGAAGGGTTCTCGACATCGATAGTGCGGGCTCCATCCGGTTTGCGCCAGGCGCCATTGATGAAGATATGGCTCGGATCGAACCACAGAACATCTTGTAACTTCATGAGCATTTCTCCCAGGATGCCGCTTCGCTCATTGCGCCTGAAAAGGAGTTGTCGAGCGGTTCGTGCGTGTTTGTTGATCAAGGATCTTGTAGAATGGCTCCATTCGTTCGCGAGACGAAGTGATGTGCGCCGCCATTGCGGCGCGCGCGGCGTCGGCGTCGCCTTGCTCGATGGCCTGCATAAGCTGAAGGTGTTCCTTGACCGCTTCAACAGCGACTGCGGAGTGATAGCGAAGACGGAACAAGTTCATGTGAGCGTAGAGACGTTCAAGCGTCTCCATGATGACCTCGTTTTCAGACAGGCGCGCGATCAGCGCATGGAATTCGCCGTCCAGAAGGGCGAAGCGGCCATAATTGGCCTGTGTATCGCCCTCGACCAGCTTGGACATGTTCTCGCTGAGTTCCCGAAGCCTCGCGTGGCCTTCCGCCGTCATTCGCTTCGTAGCCAGATAAGCCGCCTCGGGCTCGATCAGGAAACGGACGAGATACACGTCGCGATAGCGTGAGCTCGAAGGCAATGGAGCCGCACTGTAGCCCGAGTTGAATTTCTTGACCACCAGCCCTTCCGATTCGAGGCGAATGAGAGCGGAGCGGACCGGCGTCTGCGAGACGCCGAATTGCCGCGCCAAAGCGTCAACCGACATGCGTTCCCCTGGCGGGATTCGGAGTGCGATAAGGTCTGAAACGAGCTGCTCGTAGACGTCGTCGCCAATGGAATGGCGCTGCGCCAGGTTGAGGGCGAGCCTTTCTTCCCGCGGCTCCTGTGGCGAGGTGTCCTGTCGCTGCATCGGCTTTCCCGTCCCCTTTTGGAGTTGCGGAAGTGAATTTGATCGTGTATCGAATCCGATATCGTATCGAATCCACGATGTAAAGATCCCGTTTCGCCAGCCACGAGCTTCAGGGGTGGATCGGGATCAGGGGCGGCCCCCCACCTGTTCCCTTCGAACGAGCGAAGAGCCGAGATGCCCAGTGTTGAAGAGATAAGATCCGCCGCATTGCGCGC
This sequence comes from Pseudochelatococcus lubricantis, assembly GCF_042432495.1. Lineage (NCBI taxonomy): Bacteria > Pseudomonadati > Pseudomonadota > Alphaproteobacteria > Hyphomicrobiales > Chelatococcaceae > Pseudochelatococcus > Pseudochelatococcus lubricantis. The sequence goes on from NZ_JBHLXC010000025.1 coordinate 4,249, forward strand.
ACTAAAGGCAGTGGGTGTGTCGGATCGGCACGCCGAGACGCAAGTTTCGCTTCTCCTAGAGGCCGAGTTGCGAGGAACCGCGTCGCACGGCCTTCTCAGGTTGCCGAGGGTGATCGATCGCATCCTGAGCGGGGCGAGCAATCCGGCGAGCGAGGGCATTCAATCGTGGCGCGGGAATGCGCTATTGGACGTCGACGGAGATCACGGTCTCGGTCCGGTGGTCGCGATGGCCGCGCTGGATGTAATTTGCGGTCGGGCCGCTGAAACCGGGGTTTCCGCCGCGGCCATTCGGAATTGCGATCATCTGGGAATGCTCGCCTGGTACGCGGAGCGCGTGGCCAGCCACGGGCAAATTCTCATCGCCCTGACGATCAGCGAGGCGCTCGTTCACCCCTGGGGCGGCCGCCGGGCGATGCTCGGCACCAATCCGATCGCCATCGGCGTGCCGGCCGAGCCGCATCCTTTCGTGTTCGATATGGCCACCAGCCTCGTTTCCATGGGCAAGATCCACGACCATGCGAACCGGGGCATTCCTATTCCGTCCGGCTGGGCTCTCGATCAAGACGGGAATCCGACGACAGACGCCGTGGCGGCCAAGGATGGCGCGATCGCGCCTTTCGGCGGCGCGAAGGGCTACGCGCTCGGTCTGGCTTTCGAACTCCTGGTTGCCAGTCTGACGGGTTCCGCAATCGGAACTGAGGTCAGGGGAACGCTCGACGCGCGCTATCCTTGCAATAAAGGCGATGTTTTCATCGTGCTCGAACCGGCGGGCGGCATGGCGGCAGTCGTCACCCGCTTCATGGAGGAAATTCGCGGTTCCGAGCCTTCCGTCGCGGATGCGCCGGTCCGCATACCCGGTGATCGGGCGGCGCGAACCCGCGCGCAGCGGAGCAGTCAGGACGTTCCCTTGGCTGATGAAGTCTGGAAGCAGATCCAAGCACTGGCGGAATGGCGGCCGGCATGACACGGACAGGGGGATTTTCGATGCGGCTTGATTATGGTGTCACGCGAGCGCCGGCTCGTCTTTTCTTCGGCCCCGGCCAGCGTCGGGCAATTGGGCGCGCAGCCAGGGATCTGGGCCGTAAGGTGCTGATCTGCACCGACGAGCGACTGGCCCGGCTCCCGATTCTGCAAGAGATTCTTGAGGACATAACGGTTCACAACGGGCTTGAGGCAACCGTTTTCGATGCGACCGAGCCGGAATTGCCCCTCGCCGGCATACTGGATTGCGTCGCTGAATACCGCTCCTTTGATCCGGACGTGATCGTCGGTCTTGGCGGCGGAAGTTGTCTGGACCTGGCCAAGCTGGTAAGCCTGCTGCTGTCCTACGAGGGGCCGCTTTCACAATACTACGGCGAGTTCAAGGTCCCGGGCCCTGTCCGGCCGCTGATTGCGGTGCCAACCACATCGGGAACGGGTTCCGAAGTCACGCCGGTCGCGGTCCTGGCAGATCCCGAGCGAACGATGAAAGTCGGCATTTCAAGTCCGGCGCTCATTCCCCATACCGCCATTTGCGATCCGGAGTTGACCGTCACCTGCCCGCCGGGTCTCACGGCGATTTCAGGCGCGGACGCCCTTGCGCACGCTGTCGAGGCATTCGCCGCCGTATCGCGGCCACCGGACCCCCGCATGGCCATGGAGCGGGTCTTCGTCGGCAAGAATACATTGAGCGATCACTATGCGTTGTTGGCCATCAAGCTGATCTTCGAAAGCCTGCGGAGGGCGGTGGCCGATGGCGGAGACATCGAGGCGCGTTCCGCCGTGATGCTGGGGGCGACCTATGCCGGCCTGGCCTTCGGAAGCGGCGGCACGGCGATTGCCCACGCCATACAATATCCCGTGGGCGCCCAGACCCACACGGCTCATGGACTGGGTGTGGGTATCCTGCTGCCCTACACGATGGACTTTAACATGCAAGCCGCCTCGGCATCCTATGCGGAGGTCGGCAGGGTTATTGGCGCGGCAAGCGCGGATCAACCCGATGAAGAGGCCGGGCGGGCTGCGATCGCGGCGGTGCGTAAGCTCTTCGGCGATATCGGTATACCTGCGAGCCTGCGGAACATCGCTCTCACCGAGGATGATCTCGATTCCTTGTCAGTGCTTTCGATGAATGCCGCGCGCCTGGTCGAGAATAATCCGGCGGCAGTCGATCCTGAGAGCATCAAACAAATCTTGATGCGCGCCTTGTAAGGCGCGTGAACAACTATAACGGGAACAAGGTTCACTGAGGAATCAATGAGCAAGAACATCTATCCAACGGATCTCTTTATCGGCGGCACATGGCGAGACGGGAGCCGCCCGGATCGGATTGCAGTCATGAACCCATCCGACGGTTCTGTAATCGATACCGTCGCGAATGCCAGCGCAGCTGATGCTATCGCGGCTGTCGATGCCGCTGCTGGTGCCGCTCGCGCCTGGTCCGCGACGCCTGCCCGGCAGCGTTCGGAAATCCTGCGTAAGTGTTTTGAATTGATGATCCGCGATGCCGAGCCGCTCGCCCGTTTGATCTCTCTGGAGAATGGCAAGGCGTTGAAGGATGCGCGCGGCGAGGTGGCCTATGCAGCGGAGTTTTTCCGGTGGTTCGCGGAAGAGGCCGTTCGGGTCAATGGCGATTTGTCTGTCGCGCCGTCCGGCGCCAATCGTATCCTGGTACAGTATCAGCCTATCGGCGTTTCACTATTGATTACGCCATGGAATTTTCCCGCGGCAATGGCTACGCGGAAGATCGCTCCTGCACTCGCGGCGGGGTGCACCTGTGTCCTGAAGCCCGCGACTGAAACTCCTCTCACCGCGTATGCCGTAGCCAGGATTTTGTCGGAAGCCGGCGTTCCGGACGGCGTCGTCAATGTTCTTACTTCATCGACGACCTCCGAGGTCGTGAATGCGATGCTGGACGATCCGCGGGTCAGAAAGCTCTCCTTTACCGGCTCGACCGAAGTCGGCCGAATCCTGCTTCGTAAGGCTGCAGATCAAGTTATTCACTGCTCGATGGAACTTGGCGGCAACGCTCCCTTCGTCGTCTTCGATGACGCGGACATGGACAAAGCCGTCGAAGGCGCAATGGTCGCGAAAATGCGCAATGGCGGCGAGGCCTGCACGGCCGCGAACCGGCTTTATGTGCAGCAGGGGATAGCGGAAGAATTTGCGCGCAGGCTGGCCGAGCGCATGGGGGCGATGAAGGTCGGTCCTGGTCCCGAAGCGGATACGGATTGCGGGCCGCTGGTGAACGCTGCAGCCGTCTATAAAGTTGCAGAATTGGTGGACGATGCCGTTGCGCGTGGTGCGAAGGTGTTGTGCGGCGGCACGCGAGGGCAGGGCGAGGGCCATTTCTTCCTCCCGACTGTACTTCTCGACGTTTCCGCGGAGGCGTCGCTTGCGCGGGATGAAATTTTCGGCCCGGTTGCGCCCATCTATGTTTTCGACACGGAAGAGCAGGCGATCGAACTCGCAAACGACACCGAGTACGGGCTTGTCGCCTATGTCTATACCCGCGATCTCGCCCGGGGGCTGCGTGTTTGTGAACGGCTGGAGGCCGGCATGGTAGCGCTGAACCGCGGACTGGTTTCTGACCCGGCGGCGCCATTCGGCGGCGTCAAGCAGAGCGGCCTCGGGCGCGAGGGCGCTCACCATGGAATGCTGGAATTCATGGAAGCCAAGTACATCGCGGCTGAATGGTAACACTGAGCCTGCCTCACCGGGAGGCGATCAAGCCGTGCGGTGCTTGAGCAAGGCCCGCACGCAGCCGGTCGGAGACGGGAGCGTTGGTGTAAGGACAGCACAATACAACAGGTCCGGAGGAATGCTGGATGGCAAATTATCGAATAGCAACGATTGAGGGGGACGGTATCGGCCCGGAAGTTGCCCAGGCTACCATCAAAGTATTGAGCGAGGCGTGCGGCGCGGCGAAGCTCGACTTCCAGATGTTTGAGGGCGGCGCAGGGCACTATATGAAGACTGGCCAGGTGCTTCCTGATGACACCTTCAAGGCTTGCCGGGACCTGGACGCCATTCTGCACGGAGCGGCAGGCCTTCCGAGCGTGACCTATCCGGACGGCACGGAGGTGGGCAACGATCTTCATTTGCGTCTGCGCTTTCAGCTTGATCTCTACGCAAATGTCCGGCCCGTGAAACTGCTGCCTGGTGTTCTGTCGCCCTTGAGAGCCTTTCAGGATGGCGGTATCGACTACGTCATCGTCCGCGAGAATACGGAAGGACTCTATGCGAGCCGTGGCGCGGGCGTTCTTCTGAGGAACGAGTTCGCGTCCGACAGCCTGGTCATCACTCGAAAAGGCACTGAGCGGGTGGCCAAATTCGCCTTCGAGCTTTCTCGGAAGCGCCGCGGCGCCCCTCGGGATGGAAAGCGCCGTGTAACGGTCTGCGACAAGGCGAACATCCTTCGGAGCTATGCTTTCTTTCGTTCGGTTTGCGATGAAGTGCACACCGGATTTCCGGATGTCGAAATCGATTACGCTTATGCAGACGCGATTACCGTGCATATGGTTAAACGGCCCGACTTCTACGACGTGATCGTAGCCGAGAACATGTTCGGCGACATCATCTCGGACCTTGGCGCGGCGACGGCTGGCGGGATGGGCATTTCGCCTTCGGGCGAGATTGGCGATGCGAACGCGCTGTTTCAGGGGGCGCACGGATCCGCGCCGGATATCGCCGGCCAGAATCTCGCAAGCCCCGTCGCGACAATTCTTTCAGGTGTCATGATGCTGCGCTGGTTGGCGGATAGGCATGAGGACACCTCCCTCGAAGACGCGGCCGATCGCGTCGAAGCCGCCGTGGGCGTTGTGCTATCCGAAAAGAGGGCGGTTCCCGTCGACCTCGGCGGCAAGGCCACCTGCTCGGATGTGACAGATGCAATCTGCCGCGCGATGAATTGAACGGATGGCCAGCATGAAAAACCGCAATGTCGGAATCATCGGTGTCGGCCTGATGGGCCACGGCATCGCAAGCAATATCGCGACGAAGGGTTGGCCGCTCGGATACCTCCGTCACGAGGGCAATCAACCGACCGAGAATCTGGACGCGCTCGGAGCTACGGGGTTCTCTGATCGCCAGGAGCTTGCGCGCGCGAGCGATGTCATCATTCTCTGCGTCAACGGCACGCCGCAGGTCGAAGCTGTCCTCTATGGTCAGGGCGGAGTCCTTGAGGTCATCCGTCCCGGCACGGTCATCATCGATTGTTCGACAGCAATTCCGAGTTCCACGGAGGCGATCGCCGAGGCTATCGAAACGGCCGGGGGGCGTTTTCTCGATGCGCCGATGACCCGCACGCCGCTTGAGGCAGCGGAAGGCCGGCTTAACCTCCTCATCGGCGGGGACAAGTCGCTCTTTGAGGAGATGTCCTCCCTTTTGGAAACCTTTTCGGAAAATCGTTTCTATGCCGGCCGGGCCGGTTCGGGACACAAGCTAAAGCTCCTGCACAATTTCGTGTCGCTGGGTTTCGTCACCTTGCTGGGCGAGGCCGCGGCGTGCGCCCAAACGGGTGGAATCTCTCCGGAGGTCTTCGTCGACGTTCTGCGGAAGGGCGGGGGGCATGGCGCTGCGCTGGAGCGTGTTGCTCCCTTCATCCTCGAGGGGGACCCGTCCAGGCAGAAGTTCGCAGTTTCGAACGCGCAAAAGGACCTGGGTTATTATGTGAAAATGGCGGGCGATCTGCACGCCGCCGACGCTATCGCTTCCGGCGTCCTGTCGGCGCTGGACGCATTGGTCGAGCATGGCTTCAGCCAATCATACCTGTCTGAAGCAGCCGCCGGATTTATGAAAGTTGCGCGACAGCAAGCGCGACCTCTCATGCGCGTTGTAAAGGCCGATCTTTGAAGCGCGCGTTACTTGACGAGACTTGCCGCGATTGTCGCGGCGCGTCCGCGCCAGACTTACGGCCGTCCATCCGACCAAAAAAGAAACACAGGGAGGAATCAGATGAACGCCCCAACTCCGCGAACAGAGCCGCTTCCCGGCCCGAACTCATTATCGTGTAGCAGCATGCGAAGCGCCGATTCGATGGCCTCATGCCTGGGCGCCGTCGAACGCGGCCTGGTTGCGGTGAATCGATGGATTCTGATCGTGCTGCTCGCCGTCATGTCTTTGATCGTGTTCGCCAACGTATGCTCACGATACCTGAGCAACTTCTCTATTCCGTGGAGTGAAGAAGTTGCACGCCACCTGATGGTCTGGCTCACGTTCCTCGGCGCCGGTCCCGTGCTGCGGGCCGGCGGCCATATCGCCGTGGAGAACCTGCAGGACGCGCTGCCGCGCGAGCTTGCCATCGTGGTGCGCGTCATGGTTGCCGCATTGCTGATGGGATTCTTTATTCTGATGACCTGGGTCGGCTGGGAGTACATGACGCGGAGCGCCTACCAGCTTACCGCGGCAACGCAAATCTCGTTTGCCTGGGTCTACAGCGCGATACCGATCGGGGGCCTCCTGCTGATCGCGCACTTCGGCTTCGTCTTGCGTGGTTACGTCGTAAAACGCGAGTTCGCGGCCGACGACCAGTTCGACGCTACCGCGAGTGCATCGCTATGACCCCTGCGATCGCCCTTGTCGGTTCGGCTTGCCTGTTTCTAGCTCTGGGCGTCCCGGTGGCATTCGCACTGGGGCTGGCCACGGCCGCCGCGCTGTTATTGACCGACAGCTATCCGCTGTTGGTTCTTATGAAGGAAACGTTCACGGGCATCGACAGTTTCCCGCTGATGGCCGTTCCCTTCTTCATTCTGGCCGCCGAACTCATGAGCGGCGGCTCGCTCACCGAGGTGCTGTTGCGTTTTGCAGGACAGTTCGTCGGGCATAAACGGGGCGGATTGGGCTACACCACCGTAGCGTCGCTGACTTTCTTTTCCGGCATCTCGGGTTCTGCTCTGGCAGATGCCGCCGGGCCGGGATCGATGCTCATCCGCATGATGGACAATGCGGGCTACAAGCGCTCCTACGCTGCGGCATTGACCGCTTCCACGGCCATTGTCGGCCCTATCATCCCGCCGTCCATCACCATGATCATCTATGCGTTGCAGGATGAAACGGTGTCTGTCAGCGCATTGTTCGTCGCCGGCATCGTGCCTGGTATATTGATTGCTTTTGCAATGTGCGCCGTAAACTGGTATATATCACGAAAGCGGAATTATCGTGGTCAATCTGAACTTCCGCCCTTGACGGAAATTCTATCCAATACCTGGAAGGCCATTCCGGCCTTGATGCTTCCCGTGATCATCCTGGGGGGCATGCGGGCCGGCTGGTTCACGCCGACCGAAGCTTCCGTGGTCGCGGTGTTTTACGCGCTGCTATGCGGCAAATACGTTTACCGCACCCTCGAATGGAAAGCGGTGCCCGATATCCTGGCGCGCTCGGCGCTGCTCTCGGCGTCGGTGCTGATCATTATCGCGCTGTCCGCCGCCTTCGCATGGCTTCTGACGATTGAGGGGCTGCCGCAACTCATGGCCGATTGGCTGATCGGCATGGATCTTTCGCCGTGGTCCTTCCTGATTACAGTCAACATCTTCCTGTTGATTTTCGGGATCTTCATCGAGCCTTTGCCCGGCGTGATGGTCTTGGTTCCTATCCTTGCGCCAGTGGCCGCCAAGTTGGGTATCGACCCGGTGCACTTCGCGATGATCGTGATCTACAATCTGACACTCGGGATGATCACCCCTCCGGTCGGCGGATTGCTCTTTGTTACGTCGAACGTGTCGCGGGTGCCGCTGTCCGCGCTGGTATCGGAACTGATGCCCTTCCTTTGGGCGCATGGCGTCGTGCTGGTGCTTCTGACATTCTTGCCCGGATTGAGCACCTGGCTTCCTCACCTATTGGGTTTCATCCGGTGAAAGTTTATCAAGTATAGATTGTGAAATATTCGTTGAAAAATAAAGTATAAAATCTGTATGCTGGTGAGATACAGCGCGTCTGCAGCTTGTCCTTTATTTTTTGCGAGTTCGGGGACGGCGAGTGCAACACCCCTCAGCCGCTGTCCGTTCTTCTTCAATTCGTATCTCTCGCCATGGGGCACCGGAGCGATGAGATGCGGTCAAGTCCGTGCGGTGCTTGAGCAAAGCCCTCATGCGACCGGTCGGCGACCGGGAGTGTTCGTATAACGCCTAAGATAACAGAGCAGAGAAGGGAGAAAATCATGAACAGAAGGAAATTGCTAGGCTTTCTGCTGGCTGCCGGTATGGCAAGCCTTTCAGGGCAGGCGGTCGCGCAAACGGCGCTCAAGATCGGTTACGTATTGCCCGCGACATCGCACTACGGATACGCGGTATCGGTGCTTGCCAGCGAAGTTGCCAAGCGCACGGAAGGCCGTTATCGCCTTGAAGCGTTCCCCAGCGGCGCTCTGGGCGGCGAAAGAGAGATGGTGGAGGGCGCCCAACTTGGAACGCTTGGCCTCGTGCTGACTTCCACCGGCCCTGTCACGAACTTCGTTCCGGAGGTAGGCATCCTTGATCTCCCCTTCCTGTTTCGTGATGCCGCGCATGCGCACCAGGTTCTCGACAGCAAAATCGGTCAGGATCTGCTGGCCAAATTCCCGTCGCATGGATTGGTCGGCCTGGCATGGACGGACCAGAGCTTTCGCCACTTGACGAACAGCAGGCGTCCGGTCGTGACGCCGGAGGATGTAAAAGGCCTGAAGGTGCGCACCATGGAGAACCCGGTGCATATTCTTTCATTCCGCACCGTTGGAGCCAACCCCACGCCCATGGCCTTCCCCGAAGTCTTCGGCGCGCTGCAGCAAGGCGCGATCGACGGGCAGGAACAGGCTATCGCCGGCAGTGCGTCGACGAAAATGTCTCAGGTTCAGAAGTACCTGTCTCTGACCGGCCATTTCTTCTCTCCCGCAGTGTTCATCATGTCGCCCAAGGCGTTCAACAATCTCTCGTCGGAGGACAAGGAGAACTTCCTGGCGGCAGCGCGGGCTGCGTCGATGGCCATGCGCGAGTACATGCGAGAAGCGGATGCCAAGGGTATCGAACAGATGCGCAAGGATGGCATGGAGGTCAACGAGAACGTGGACAAGGAAAAATTCCAGGCTGCCTTCCAGCCCGCATACGCGGAATTCGCCAAGAAATATGGCCAGGAGAACATCGATGCCATCCGAGCCGTAGGCCTGCCCGGGACGTCCCAATAGCAGCCGGTCGACCCCGGCATGCCCCGTGATTTAACGCAGGCATGCCGGGGTCGAGCTTGCCGAGGCCGCAGCCGGATCGCGCCGGTTTCGATTCGACGGCCACTCACCACAAGAGATGTCCGGAATGAATCCGTGCCCTCGGCCGGTTGATGCCGTCGTTTTCGGCGGCGCCCAGCAGTTGCAAGACGCCGGAAACAACGGAGGGGGCTTTCCTGACACATGGCCAGGAGTACGCGGGATGGCTGCGTCGCTGGGGCTGCCCTCTTAGAATCTGTCCTGTTTACGTTGAAACAGGACAGATTCCAGATTCGTTATTTTGAGCGAAATCTGATCGGAACGCGCCCTAGAGGCTCTTGAGAACCGCGGTGCGGAAAGTGGCTGGGCGGGAGCTTGTCACAGTCCGATAACTGGTATAATGAGTATATCAATAGATAAGTGAACGGCCGCAGCTCACCGATCGGAAACGTTGGGGACGCTTCTTGCCCGCTGTCGCGATCCGCCTGCGTCGTGCCTTTCCCGCAGCAAGGTCACCTTAAAATAGGGATACCCTATGGCCTCTCCTGTTCGTATTGAAGCCGACTATCTGATCGAGACTGCTTATGATCCGCGGGTGGCGGCCGAGGCCATGGCCGGCGAGCAGTCGAGCGGGACGTTCGTTGCAGTTCCGGGGGAGACACCGGAACTGAAGGAACGCTCCGCCGCCCGCATCGAGGCGCTGGAGGTGATCGGGGAGGCCGCGGAGCCGTCGCTGCCCGGTGCGGGGCGTCCGCAGGACGGCCGGCCTGCCATCTGCCGCGCCCGCGTCACGCTTTCCTGGCCCCTTGAGAATATCGGCCCCTCGCTGCCCAACCTGGTGGCCACTGTGGCCGGCAACCTATTCGAACTGAAGCAGTTTTCCGGTCTTCGCCTCACCTCTATCCGCCTGCCCTCAGCTTTCGCGCAGGCCTATGGCGGGCCGAAGTTCGGCGTTTCCGGCACCCGTCGTCTCGCCGGCGTCGAGGGGCGCCCGATCGTCGGCACCATCATCAAGCCGAGCGTTGGTTTCGGTCCGGAGGAAACGGCCGATCTCGTCCGGCAATTGTGCGAGGCGGGCATCGACTTCATTAAGGACGATGAGCTGCAGTCCGACGGTCCGTATTGCCCGTTCGACGAGCGCGTGCGCGCTGTGATGCGTGTCATCAACGATCACGCCGCGCGCACGGGCCGCAAGGTGATGTTCGCCTTCAACCTGACCGGCGAGCTCGATCAAATGCGCCGACGCCACGATCTCGTCTTGCGGGAGGGCGGCACCTGCGTCATGGCGAGTCTCAACTCTGTCGGCCTCGTCGGCATGATCGAGCTCGGCCGCTTCAGCGCGCTGCCAATCCATGCCCACCGGAACGGCTGGGGATACCTGTCGCGCGCGCCGATGCTCGGCTGGTCCTACGTCGCCTGGCAGAAGATCTGGCGGCTCGCCGGCGCGGACCACCTGCACGTCAACGGCCTCTCCAACAAGTTCTCCGAGCCCGACGAGAGCGTCATCGCCTCGGCGCGCGAATGCCTGACCTCGATGTTCGAGGACAAGCCCTGCATCGCCATGCCAGTCTTCTCGTCCGGGCAGTCGGCGCGGCAGGTGCCCGGCACCTATGCCGCCCTCGGTTCGACGGATCTCATCTTCGCGGCGGGAGGCGGGATCATGGCCCATCCCGACGGCCCGGCCGCCGGCGTCGCCAGCCTGCGCGAAGCGTGGGAGGCGGCGATGGCTGGTGTCCCGCTCGCCGAATACGGGCGGGATCACGCGGCTCTGGCCCGGGCGCTGGAGGGTTGTCCGGCATGACGGCGCTCTCGCCCGGCGCTGCGGCGCTGCCTCCGGGGTGTCTGGTTTCCTTCTACGGCGACGATTACACGGGCGCTTCAGCCGTCATGGAAGTGCTGGGTTTCGCGGGGGTCCCGACCGTGCTGTTCCTCGGTCTGCCGACACCGGAGCAGATCGCGCGCTTTCCCCACGTCCGCGCCATCGGCATCGCCGGCGTGGCGCGCTCTCAGTCGCCCGCGTGGATGGAAGCCCACCTGCCGGAGGTGTTCGCACGGCTTGCGGCGTTGAAGGCACCGATCTCCCATTACAAGGTGTGCTCGACCTTCGATTCCGCTCCCCACGTCGGCTCCATCGGCAAGGCTGTCGAACTCGCCGAGCCGCTGCTCGGCGGCGCGTGGCATCCGCTTGTCATCGGTGCGCCGGCGATTGGCCGCTATCAGGCGTTTGGCAATCTTTTCGCGATGGTCGGTGACGTCGGCTACCGGCTCGACCGCCATCCCGTGATGTCGCGTCATCCGGTCACGCCCATGGAGGAGGCGGACGTCCGCCTGCATCTTGCGCGGCAGACGGATATCCCGGTCGGCCTCGTGGACTTCGTCGCGCTCAAGAACGGTGCAGGGGATGCCCGGCTCGCCCGCGAACGCGCCGCTGGAGCGCGTATCCTCGCCATTGACGTGCTCGACGAGGCGACGCTGACGCAGGCCGGCCGGCTCATCTGGGAACATCGCGGCGAGCGGCTTTTCGCCGTTGGTTCGCAGGGCCTCGAATATGCTCTGGTCGCCTACTGGCGCGAGGTAGGCCTGCTGGCGCCGCCCGGTGACTGCCGGCCGGCCGGTGTGCGCGACCGCATCGCGGCGGTCTCGGGCTCCTGTTCGCCCATCACAGCCCGCCAGATTGCCTTCGCGCGCGACCGGGGCTTCGAGGGCATCCGTCTCGACGCGACGCGCGCGGTGGAGCAGGTTGCATGGAGCGGGGAGTTGGAGCGAGCCGCCTCCCTGGCGCTTCGCGCCTTGGGAGAAGGGCGCGATCCGCTCGTCTTCACCGCCGCCGGGCCGGACGATCCGGCCGTTGCGGCGCTTCACCAGGCGATAGAGGCGAGCGGCGTGCCGGCGGTCGAGGTCAATGCACGCATCGGCGAGGGACTCGGTGCGGTGCTGGACCGGCTGGTGCGCGCCGGCGGACTGAAACGGGTGGTCATCGCGGGCGGCGACACGTCGGGCCATGCCGCGATGATGCTCGGCATCTATGCCGTCACCGCGCTGGCTCCGCTTGCACCGGGCGCGCCGCTCTGCCGCGCCCACACCGAGGGAGCCCACGACGAGCTCGAAATAGCGTTCAAGGGCGGCCAGATGGGCGCCCCGGATTTCTTCTGCGCCGCCAGGACGGGCGGCGGCACAAACCACTGACAAACGGGAGACACGGCCAATGAAAAAGATTGCGTTGCTGGGCGCCGGCGGGAAGATGGGCGTCCGCCTTGCCACGAACCTGCAAGGTTCGCAATATGAGGTCCTGCATGTCGAGCCGTCCGAGGAGGGACGCGCGCGGCTCAAGGCAAAGACGAGCCTCGATTGCGTCGACGGCGACAACGCCGTCGCGGATGCCGATGCGGTCCTGATGGCGGTGCCGGACCGGCTGATCGGCAAGATCGCCCATACCTTCATCGAGAAGGTGAAGCCGGGCACCGCGATCCTCATGCTCGACGCCGCGGCGCCGCATGCCGGCGAGTTGCCCAGGCGCGAGGACGTCACCTATTTTGTGACTCATCCATGCCATCCGCCGATCTTCAATGATGAGGTCACCGAGGAAGCGAAGAAGGACTTCTTCGGTGGCATACACGCCAAGCAGCATATCGTATGCGCCTTGATGCAGGGGCCGGAGGAGCACTACGCCGCCTGCGAGCGGATCGCCCGCACGATCTACAAGCCGGTGATGCGCGCCCATCGCTGCACCGTCGAGCAGCTCGCCATTCTGGAGCCGGCGCTCGCGGAGACGGTCGGCGCGACGCTGTGCCTCGCCTTGCGGGAGGCTACGGACGAAGCGGTGCGACGCGGCGTTCCGCGCGAGGCCGCGACGGATTTCCTGCTCGGCCATCTTACCATCGAGCTCGCCATCGCCTTCGAGATGCTTCCGGAGGGACGCTTCTCGGACGGCGCGCTCTACGCCATCGACCAGGCCCGTCCCCAGATATTTCGGGAGGGATGGCTGCAGCGGGTCTTCGACCCGGATGCGGTGATGCGTTCGGTGGAGGAGATCTGCAATCCCCCAGAGACCGCCTGACGACAGCCTCGCTGCGGCTTCCGTCCCGCGTCGACGGCGGGTGGATGAGGCGTCGCCGGAACTGCGATGCGTCATATTCGTGGTATGCTGAATATATCATGAGGACGAGTCGCGGCCGGACATCCATCCGGACGGGGGGAGAGGGCGGGAGCGGGAAAATGGCGGAGGCCTCCGAGACGATCATCCGCAGGAAACTCTCCCATGAGGTCTTCGACCGCCTGAAAGCGATGATTACGGGGGGCGAGCTGGCGCCGGGCGATGCCATGCCCTCCGAACGTGACCTGATGGACCGTTTCGGCGTGGGCCGTCCCGCCATCCGCGAGGCCATGCAGGCGCTGGCCAATATGGGACTGATCACCATCAGCCACGGCGAGCGGGCCCGCGTCCGGCGGCTGACGGCAAGGTCGATCTTCCAGCAGGTCGATCTGACCGCCAACCTCCTGCTCTCCGCCTCGCCCGACAGCCTGGAACACTTGAAACAGGCCCGTCGCTTCTTTGAACGCGGCATGGTGCGCGAGGCGGCGCTGCGGGCGACGCCGGAGGACATTGCCCGGCTGCGCGGCACGCTCGATCAGCAGGCGACGGCGGTCGACGCCCCGGAGACGTTCATCGCCGCGGACATCCGCTTTCATACGCAGATCGCAGCGATCTCCGGCAATCCGATCTTCGAAGCGGTCAGCGAGGCGATGCTGGGCTGGCTGCGGCAGTACCACAGGGAGATACTGCGCTGGAAGGGCAAGGAGAATCTCACGCTGATCGAGCACGCGCAAATCCTCCGGCACATCGAGCGTCACGAACCCGATGAGGCGGAGGCCGCGTTGGTGCAGCACCTCGATCGCTCAAGCGTTCTCTATATGCACGCGGGCTGAGGGCGGCCCGATCCCCCCGCCCGGAAATGCGGGCGACCGGATCGGGCGCAAGTTGCACATCGTGGCATGCGCCGGTCAGGCTTCACAGGCCGGCGTCGCAAGGCCAAGGGCGTTGTTCGGGGCGTATCCTCTCCCATGCGCGGGCCAATTGCAGCACGCCGAGGTCGTCGAAGCGCCGCCCGGAGATCTGAAGCCCGATCGGAACTCCGGCGTCATCGTAGCCGCAGGCGACGGCGACCGCCGGCTGCTCGCTCATGCTGTAGGGGAGAGTGAAGTTGATATGGGCCATCGCACGGTTGACGTCATTGTCCCAGGGATAAGCCCATTCCGCCGGGAAGCTCACATTGGGCGACACCGGTGACAGCACGAAGTCGAAGCGCGAGGTCGCAGCCACGGTGGCGGCGCGAATCTGGAACGTGCTCATGTAGCCGAGGAACACTTCCTCGCCCGACTTGCCAAGGCCCGATTCCGCCCAGTTGCGGATGATGGGCAGCAGTTGCGCCCGCTTTTCCGGCGACAGGGCCGAGACGTCGATACCGGCGCGCGTGCGCCAGAAGTCATCCAGCCCCGTGAGCATCTCGTCGGTCATCCAGGGGGCGAGCGGTTCGACGATGGCACCGGCAGCCTCGAACAGCCGGGCTGCCGCGCTGACGGCTTCCGTCACCTGCGGATCCACCGGCATTCCGCAGCCGGGATCGAGGTGCAGGCCTATGCGCAGGCCCTTCACCTCGCGATCGAGATCGAGCCAACGGATATCGTTCGGGGGCAGGTCCATATGGTCGCGCAAATCGGGTTGCGAGAGTACGGCCATGGCCAGCGCCGCGTCCTCGATGGTACGGGTCATCGGCCCGACGACGCGCCCCATGAAGGGCGGATCGATCGGGATACGCCCGAGGCTCGGCTTCAGTCCCGCGAGGCCGCACCAGGCGGCGGGAAGCCGGACTGAACCGCCGATGTCGGTGCCCAGATGGATCGGCCCATAGCCGGCGGCGCCTGCCGTGCCGGCGCCCGCACTGGATCCTCCTGGGTTCATCGCCGTGTTCCAGGGGTTGCGCGCGAGTTTGTGGAAGCTCGACAGGCCCGAGGAAAGCATGCCGTAATCGGGCATGGTGGTGCGGCCCAGAAGGACGACGCCCGCCTCGCGCATGCGCGCTGCCGGCGGCGCATCCGCCGGACGCGGAGTCATGTCGCTGACCGCTGTGCCGAGCGGCATCGCAACCCCCTTCGTGGCGATATTTTCCTTGAGGGTGACGGGCACGCCGTCAAGGCTGACACCCCGGACGATGATCGGATTGCCTGCCTTCCAGCGTGCGGCGGACTCCCCCGCCGAGGCGCGGGCGATCTCGCGATCGACGGTCCACATCGCATTCAGTTCGGGTTCGCAAAGGTCTATCTGCGCCAGCACCGCTTCGGTCACGTCAACGGGGGTGAATGTGCCCTTGCGGTAGCCGTCGATCATCTCGGCGGCGCTCAGGGTGTTCAGTTTCGTCATTGCCTGGTTTCCATCAGGGAGGTGAAAAAAGTGAACCGGGCGGGTGCTCGGTTGTGCGTCAGCAAGCGGGTCCCCAGGTCGTCCTGCGACCAGGGTGGGGAACTGGGCATGCAGCAGCCGGCTCGGGCCGAGGCTCTCGCGAATGCGTTCCGGTTGCTCCGTGCTGGCGGCGTCGCCGGCGATGACCGCGGCAGGTCGGACGGGCAGGAGGCGCGCTTCGTCTCGCGCCCGTCGCGATGCGTTCCGGTTCGGTGCCCTACTCCGTTTTGGTCACGCCCCAGAATACCTGGACCGGCGACATGACCATGTTCTCGAGCTTGGTGCTGCGGGCATGGGGCGAGAAGAACTGGCCCAGCGGCAGATAGCTCACGTTGTCCATTGCGTGGATCTGGATCCGCTTCGCGATGTCGAGCCTGTCCTCGTCGGAGGCTGCATCGATGAATTCGGCGCGTAGCGCCTCGATCTCGTCATCCTGCGGCCAGCCGAACCAAGCCTTGTCGCCGCGCCCGTTCAGCATCGGGCTGATCAGTGGGTTGAAGACTTCCGGCACGATCCAGTTGGTGAAGAACAGGCTCCAGCCGCCTTCAGACGGCGGCCCCATGTTGGCCCGGCGGGACACGACAGTCTGCCAGTCCATCGGCTGCAGATCGACGGTGAACCCGGCTGCGCGCAGCGACTGCGCGGCGACGATCGGCTGCGAGGAAATCACCCTGACATCGGTAGTCTGGAGAATGACCACCGGTGTGCCGTCGTAACCGGCCTCGGCTAGAAGCTTCTTCGCGCCCTCGATGTCACCGCCACTGGTCAGCGTCTCGCCGCCGGTCTCGTTGGCGAGAGGCGTGCCGCAGCCGAAGATCGCGCCGCAGGGACGGTAGTAGTCTGGATTGCCGACGATGTTGCTGAGGAAGTCAACCTGGTTCAGTGCCCGTAGTGCGGCCTGGCGCAACTTCTTGTTGTCGAAGGGCGGATGTTTGAAGTTCATCCGGCCGATGGCCTGGTAACCGAGATCATCGCGCAGCTCGACCACGACATCGTCGGATGTTTCGAGAATGGGCAGCAGGTCGACCGGCACCTGATCTATGAAATCCACCTCTCCCGACATGATGGCATTGATTGCGGTTTGCGGGTCGGGCATCGTCACCCACTTGACCTCGTCGACATTCACCACCTTGCCGCCTGCCATCCAGCTTGGCGGCTCGCTGCGGGGAACGTAGTCCTCGAATTTCACGTAGCGAACGCTGACGCCGGGCTGAAAATCCTCGGCGACGAACCTGAATGGACCAGAGCCGATGTGTTCTGTGATCGCGGTATTGGCCGGGGTGGCGGCGATGCGCGCGGGCATGATGAACGGCGGCAGGGCCGATTGTTTGGCAATGGTCTCCAGCAGCGGCGGGAAGGGCTTTTCCAACGTCCAGACCAGTGTCTTGTCGTCAGTGGCCTCAAGGCTTGCGGTCAGGTCGAAGATCATCTGTCCGCCGGAATCGCGCTGGCCCCAGCGTTTGAGCGAGGCCACCGCATCTGCGGCGGTGACCGGCGCGCCATCATGGAACTTCAGGCCGTTCCGCAGAGTGAAGGTATAGACCTTGCCATCTTCCGAGACGGTCCAACCGGCCATCTGGGGCTGTGGCTGGAAGTTCTTGTCGACCGCAACCAGCACGTCATAGATCATATAGGCATGGTTGCGGGTGATGTGGGCGGTGGTGATGATCGGATCGAGCGTGCGCAGGCTCTCCATCACGGCGGTGATGGTACGGGCTTCAGCCGCTGACACCATGCCGCCGGCAGCAACGAATACCGACGCGGCAAGCCCGAACAGCGCGCCGCGCACGCCGCGGCGGGCAGGCCGAGGGCGGGGGGAGGAAAGGCGTGAAGATGTTGTCATGTGAGATATAGTTCCCCTGTTGGTGAAAAGATTGGCGGCCCGACTGGCGACGTCCGGCCGGCTGCGAAGCTTGGCCCGCCATATGTCGGTTTGCCCCCTGCCTGCCCGTTATCGGCCGGCGCTTGCGGCAGGGTCGCTCTTGCTCGTGAAAGGCTCGGCCAGTCCCGATCCGTCCGGCAGCCGTCGAGGCTGATGGATCGGCGGAACAGACCCCTCTTTTCAATACCCTGGTGTCTTCTATGCGCCTATTGGTTGACAGGTGTATCGAAAGACGATACCAAGGTATTGAAATTAAGAATAGTCAGGGAGCTTGTTTCAAGTCAAGCAGGATTTTGGAGATGCCATGCGTGAAGTAGACAGGGTGGAATATGCTGTGCGGCCGGTGCCAGACCCGGCAGAAGAAGATCCGCTCTTCATTCAGGCCGTAGCCCGTGCCCTTCAGGTGCTGTCGACCTTCCACGGCGCCAGCAACGCGCTGACGCTGAACGAGATCGCGTCGCGGTCCGGCATTGGCAAGAGCACGGTCCAGCGTATTGTCCATACATTACGGCAGCAAGGCTATATGGAGCGTGCTCCCGACGACCGGGGCTATGTGCCGGGCATCCGGCTGCTGGATCACACTCTGGACTATCTGCGGCTGAACCCCGTGATCGTGCGGGTTTTGCCTACCCTGGTGGAATTGCGGCGCGATACTGGCGAACGTGTCGATCTCAGCCTGCGCGACGATCTCCGGCTGGTCTATGCGCTGCGGTTGCAGAGCAAGCGCGAATCCTATTTCGCCACGTTGATCGGCAATAGCGTGCCGCTCTATTGCACGGCCGGGGGCCGTGCTCTGCTCAGCCAGCTTTCCGATGACGAAGTGGACGACATCTTGGCCCGGTCCAATCGCCAGCCTTTCACCCCGCGCACGCTGACTGATCCAAAGGAAATTCGTGCCAAGGTAGTGATGGCCCGGGAAAATGGCTATGCGATTGCTGCTGAGGAGGTTCTCCAGGGGGAGGTCGTCCTCGGGGTTGCGGTCAAGGACAACGACGGCCGCCCGATTGGGGCCATTCACATCGGCGGTTCGCTCAGCGAATGGGACAAGGATAGCTTTGTGAGCAATTTCGCGCCGCTCGCAATGACCGCAGCGGGCAAGATCAACAGGGCCTGAGTTCGCATCGCCTTCCTATCTCGTCAGCGATAGTGTTGGTCGGTCATTGCACGAATATCCCGAGGAAATTGCTATCTGGCGCGACTGGGCCGACTGGAGCACCAGCGTCGCGGCGCTTTGCCCCCCGGCGCGGGCGGTCTCGATGGCGGCATCCACCGTGTTGCGGATCAGCAGGACCCGCGCGCCTTGCTCGCGGCGTCGATGGCGATGCGCGCGGCCTCTTGCGCCGCCATGGTCGGCACGGTCCGTATGGTGACGACTTTGTCTATGTGTTAAATTGCCATCACCAGCGAATGTCGGTATCGGTAGTTGCGAGCCTCTGCAATCATCTTTACTTGCATACCCGGCAGGGCACGGAAATCAATGGTTTCAGAGGCAAACGTCAGGGCTTCAGCCTGCTTGATTTTGGAAATCTGCTTACCCGATAGCTCTTCCCGTGGTTTCAGTTTAGAGCGCCTAACAAAACCATTTATTAACCCTATTTGGTTGAGGCTTGGGCGTGGTCAAGAAACTTTTGCCCGACGCCCTATGGGCTGAGATCGCCCCGTTGTTTCCGTCCGTTGCGGCACGCCCGAAAGGCGGGCGGCCTCGGGTCGAGGATCGAGATGCGCTGACTGGCATCCTGTTCGTGCTCTACACCGCGATTGCTTGGGAGCGGCTGCCGTTCGAGGTGGCGAGATGTTCCAGGATAACCTGCTGGCGCCGGCTGCGCGTCTGGCGGGATGCCGGCCTGTGGGATCGGATCCATCGCCAAATGCTGGAGCGGCTGAACCTTGCCGGGGAGATCGACTGGCCGCGTGCTTCGGTGGATTCCTCGTCAGTTGCCGCCAAAAGGGGAGCGACGCGGTCGGCCCGAACCCGACCGACCGGGGCAAACCGGGTACCGAGCGCTACATCGTGGTCGACCGCAAGGGCCTGCCTCTCGCCATCGTCCTGACCGGAGCCAATTGCCATGACAGCATGGCGCTGACCGAGGTGGTCGATGCGTTCCATCCGATTCGGCAGCGGCGGGGACGGCCCGCAAGTGGCCGAAGAAGCTCCATGCCGACAAGGGCTGCGATTTCGACCGTTGCCGGAAGGACCTGCGCAAGCGCTCCATCACGCCGCGCATCGCTCGCCGCGGCATCGACAGCTCGTCCTCCCACGAGAGAAGCGTTCCAGATCATGACGATACAGACATGGAAACCCTTCCTACTTGGCCGCTGAGCAACAAAGTGAGTCGGATTCGAACATTCGAGGTTTTGACGGCGATGGCGATGCCATCACAGCGTTGGTCCGATGACGAGAAACTGAGGTAAACTACCATGCTGCCATTGAGGATTTCGATATGGTGAGCAACAGGGCCGCGCTCCCTGCTTCGCTGGCGACGGCAGCGAGAATGACGAACGTCACGAGGCCCATCAGGCCAAGCAGGATGGTGCGATTGCCTGCCGCAGGGTCATTCTTTTCATACGGAAGGAGGATAAAGCCAGGATTGCAGAATGGATGTCGATAGTCCATATTGCGGGATAGTATCCTGAATTGCCTAATGTCAGGTGAGTGGGAGTCGTATGCTGAGCACTAACCGACAACAAGTGGAACAGAGACGTGACGGCTAGAACTGACGTATCCGATCGCCGGGCCCCCGAGGAGGGAATGAAGTCGCTCGGCAAACTGGTCAAGGTCCTTGAGTGTTTCTCGACCGACGACCGGGCGCTGTCGCTGTCGGACATCTGCGCGCGGACCGGCTTTCCCCGCTCTACCACCCATCGCCTGATGGCTTCGTTGCGGGATGTCGGATTTCTGGATCAAGATCGCGAGCGCGACGCTTATCGGCTCGGGCTCAAGCTTTTTGAGCTGGGCAGCGTCGCGCTGTCAAATCTCGATATTCACCGCGAGGCCTATCCTTTCGTGGATGCGCTGGAACGGATGACCGGGCATATCGTGACGGTCGCAATTTTCGACGGCTTTCGGGCGGTCGTCATTCGCCGCACCGAGGGCGGGAGCGAAGCCGCGACCAAGTCGAACCTTATCGAGAATGCACCGGCGCATTGCACCAGCGTCGGAAAGGCATCGCTCGCCTTCCAGCCGGCAGAGGTCATCGATCGGCTGATCGAGCGCGGCCTAGAACGCTTCACCGAGGCAACGATTACGGATGGCGAGGTTCTGCGTCAGGAACTCACCGGGATCCGCGAGCGTGGCTACGCGGTCGACGAGGGCGAACATCAGCCCGGATTGCGATGCATCGGCGCACCGATCCGCGGCCAGCATGGCAAGGTTTTTGCGGGGCTCTCGATTTCCGGTCCTTCCTGGCAGCTTAAGAAAGAGAATGTCGAGGAGCTTGCAAAAGTCGTCACCTACCACGCGGATCGCATCTCGCGCGCGCTCGGTTACGTCAGTTAAAGCGTTGTCAAGCAAAGTGGATACCACTTTAGCATGAAGAAAACGCGAAAAAATAAATAGAGGCGATCATGAACTTGCGGCAAGTATAGCGATGTTTTGCAACCTGATACAGACCAGGCGAATGCAACGATATGAAGATCGGCAAGGGTCTGGGCGCATCGTTCATAGTTCTTGAAGAGTCGTCCGAAAGGTGTCGCCCATGCGAAGGATCGCTCGACAACCCGTCGTCTGGGCAGAAGGACGAAGCCGAGCTTTGCCTCCGGCAGCTTGACGACCTCAAGCCGAATACCGTGTTCGGCTGCTGATTTCTCCGGTTCCTCACCTGTATATTCCTGATTGAAAAAGTAATCTCCACACTCTGATCCGTGGCGACCTGGATCGCCTCGGCCATGCGGCCCGCTTCGGCTCTGTCTCCGACATTGGCAGGCGGTGACGTACATGGCGAGCAAATGGCCGAGCGTATCCGCGGCCATGTGCAGTTTGGAGCCCTTGTTGCACTTCGCGCCATCATATCCGGCTCTGGCTCCGCTTTCCGGCGTCGAGCGCAGGGTGCGGCTGTCGATGATCGCGGCTGTCGGGGCTCGTCCGGTCGGCTGGCGGCAAGCCGTAGAAGCATGCGCAGGTCTTCGGCCAGCGCCTTGAAACAGCCGGCACGCAACCAGCATTGCGCCTGTTGATAAACGCTCTTCCACGGCGACAGATTATTAGAGCGCGTTCCGATCAGATGGAATCATATGATTGATCAGAATTCGCTAAAAATAGGGAAATTATCATCTGTCCTTTTTCAACGTAAACAGTATAGATTGTAGAACGTCTGATGTTTAAAACGGAATTGATCGGGCATTATATTTGTTTATATTCGCATAAAATCATCCCAGAAGTGCGCACAGTTTTGGGCCTGATGCTGTAGAGCACGTTCCGATTTCAGGAAATGGGATCATGTTTCAAGGACCGACTACGGCGCCGGAGGCGCCGTAGTCGGTATACCTGTTTCAGATCAGCGCCTTGAGGGCGCTGTCAATGGCCGTTTTCTGCTCGTCCGAGACTGCCTCCATGGGGGCACGCGGATTGTAGAGGGGCAGGCCCTGGCGGTGCTGGATGTATTTCACGCAAGCCGGCAGGTTGTCGTGACGCAGCACGTTCCACAGTGCGTTGAGCTTCCAATGGATTTCCAGCGCCTCGGGATGCTTGCCCTCGCGGGTCAGATGGAAAAGCCTGGTCGTGACGCCAGGAAGGGCCGAGGTCAGGGCGGAGATCGCGCCGTCCGCTCCCATGGCGAAAGCCGAGTAGAGCAGGGCGTCGATACCCGACAAGACGATGTTGTCCGGCTTGGCGCTTTGCACGAGATCGGACAGCGATTTCAGATCGCCCGAAGATTGTTTCATACCGATCACGCCCGGAACTTCGTCCATGATGCGCAGCATGAGGTCGGAGGAAAGGTAGTTCCACGGAATGACGTTGTAGATCAGGATCGGGATACCGCATTCTTCCCAGATCCGGCGGAAATGTTCGACCGTCGCATCTGCGCCGGGTTTGAACAGGTAGTGCACCGGCGTGACCTGCAGTGCGTCGACCTTGATGTCCTCAAGCAGCTTCACACGCCCGGTCGCCTCAAGGGTGGAGTTGACGATAAGCCCTGCCAGGAAGGGCTTGCGGCCCTTGACTGCCTCGTAGGTCGCAATCATCGCATCGCGGAATTCGCCATCGCTGAGCGTGTGGCCTTCGCCGGTGGAGCCTCCGGCGACCACCGCATCCGCGCCATTGTCGAGAATCCAGTCGATCTGACCGGCGATGGCATTCGTCACCAGACGCCCGTTCGCATCAAACGGCATGGTGACCGGCGGCAGAATGCCGGTCAGGGTTTTTTTCAGTGCGATCTTGTCAAGTGTCACGTTGATCCTCCTAGTGGCGTTTATATTCATGATTTCGGTCCCCTTCCGTTTCCGAGGGGCGGAAATCTGCAAGCCACGCCAGGGCCTGCAGTCAGGTCTTTCAGCCGGCCAGCCGACGCCCGTTCTCGCCGGGTGCGAAGAAGTGCCATGCCCCGGGCGCGGGGGTGAGCGTGATCTGGTCGCCGACACGGCCGATCCCGTTGGCGGCGACCACGGTGACGCGGCCGGACGGCGTATCCACCAGCAGGTAATCCGATGGGCCTGTCGGCTCGACGAGGGCGATCCTGCCGGCGATGGCATCGTGCATGCCAGGGTCGGACGAGATCCGGAAATCTTCCGGCCGAATACCGGCGACAGCGGCGCCGGTCGGCGTCGAGCCCGGCGCGCGGGTCCGCAAGCCCCCGGTGAGCCGGATGAAACGGTCGTCGCCTTCCGCCTCGATACTGCCGTCGAGAAAGTTCATCGTCGGCGCGCCGATGAAGCCGGCGACGAAGCGGTCGGCGGGCTTGCCATAGAGTTCCATCGGCGTGCCCTGCTGGGCGATTTCGCCGCCGCGCAGGATCACAATCCGGTCCGCCATGGTCATCGCTTCGACCTGATCGTGCGTAACATAGACGGTCGTGCGGCCCAGGCGCTGGTGAAGGGACTTGATTTCGGTCCGCATGGCGATGCGCAGCTTGGCATCGAGATTCGACAGCGGCTCGTCGAAAAGATAGACGTCCGGGTCGCGCACGATGGCCCGGCCCATGGCGACACGCTGGCGCTGACCGCCTGACAGGTTGCGCGGATAGCGGCCGAGGTACTCCTCAAGGCCCAGAACCCGCGCCGCCTCCTCGACCTTGCGGCGGATCTCCTCCTTCGGCAATCCGCGCAGACGCAGGCCGAAGCCCATGTTTTGCGCAACCGTGTAATGCGGATAGAGCGCATAATTCTGGAACACCATCGCGATGTTGCGCTTTTGCGGCGGCAGGTGGTGGACGGTTCGCCTCCCGATGGCGATGGAGCCTGCGGAAATGTCCTCAAGCCCGGCGATCGTCCGCAGAAGGGTGGACTTTCCGCAGCCCGAAGGTCCGACGAGGACGACGAATTCGCCTTCGCCGACTTCCAGATCGATGCCCTTGATGACATCCACGCTTCCGAAGCGCTTGACCACGTTCTGCAGCGATATGGTTCCCATGCATTTTCTCCTTGCCCGATCGCTCAGATGGCCGGTTCGCGCGTCTTGCCTCCGAAGAGGGCCCCTTGCTCGCGAAGCCGCTGTTGAAGCTGCGCGATATCGAGATCGACCATCGGGATGCCCGAAAGCGCCGAGAGGGCGGCGGCCGTGCCGGCGGCCTGGCCCATGGCCATGCAGGTGCCGGTGATTCTGGCGCTGGCCAACGCGCGCCGTTCCGCCGATATGCAGCGGCCGGCCGCGATGAGGTTCGGCCCATTCACCGGCAGCATGGCGCCCAGCGGGATGTCGTAGCCCGACGGCACCGGCTCGGTTCCGTCCATGCTGTTGCCCTTCGCGTCATGGCTATCGATCGGGAAGCCGCCCCGGGCGACCGCATCCGCGAAATCCCGGCCGGAGCGTACATCGTCGTCCGTCAGTGTCGCGCGGCCCTTGATCCTTCGGCTTTCGCGCACCCCCACGCAGGAGGCTGTCGCGGACAGGAAGGTGCTTTCGTATCCTGGCACCATTTTGCGGAAGAACCGGACGAACTCGCGCACCTGCCGGCGCAGGACAAGCTCGGCCCGCGCCATGTCTCCGGCATCGGTCGCGTCGGCGGCATATCGGGTGACGTTGATCACCGCCTCGCGGGTGAGGACATGGCAGGCGACATGCATCTCCTTCCGGTCAAGCGAGACGATGCCTGCCTCGAAGCCGCGGCGCAACAGCGCGCCGTAACCCCAGAGGTTGTAGTAGTGGCGCCCCTCGAAGCCGGGCTGACCCGCATCCATTTTGAAGTCGCCGGGATTCGCGCGGACATAGGCGAGGGCGGCCGCATGATCCACGTTGCCCAGCTTGAACATCATCGAAACCGGCTGCGTGGCCGAGGTCGGATGGAAGTCGCACCGGGCTTTGGCAAACAGGTCAGCGTCGCCCGTGGCGTCGACCATTGCCTTAGCGCAAAAGGCGATCCGGCCGCTTCTGGTCTCGCAGATTGCGTGTAGAGCCGCCTCAGTCCCCGACGCGACGCCAGCTCCCGACACCGCGACAACCGGCGCCTGGGGCATGATCGCGACCCCTTCCTCGTCCAGCCACTCCACGATCAGCGATTTGAACAGTTCGTGCTCGACCGGAAGGCGGGTTCGCGTATAGCCCGTATCGTCGTCCACCAGGCCGGGGGATGCGCCGCCGGCTTTCAGCCGGTCGATCATTTCCAGGGGAAGACCGCCCACGATCGGGTGACCGGCGGCATCCTGCCATCCCGCGCTATGCTCCAGGAGCTGGGTCGCGATGTTGCCGCCGAAGAAGCCGCTCCGCTCCAGAATGAGCGTCGAGGCGCCGTTGCGGGCGGCTGCGATGGCGGCCATCACGCCTGCCGTGCCGCCGCCAGCGACGATCACATCGTGGGCGCCCAGTACCTGAATTTCGCGTTCCGGCTCCCGAATCGTCATCATATCCACTAACCTCCCTCTTGATTTGTCGGAACAATAGTCCACAATACGGGACATAAGCAAGAGACGGTTTTGCTAAACGCCGTGTCATATCCGGAGTCGAACCGGAGGATCACAGGAGGATGAACGCCATGAACAGATTTTCCAAAGGGGGCCTGTCGGCTGCTGTACTGGCCATCGCGGCCCTTGTCGTCGCGCCGGCGGCGGCGCAGACGCTGACATTCTGGACGAATCTGACGACTGCCAGTCAGGCGGACGTCATCAAGAAACAGATCGAGGAGTGCCGCGCCGGGCAGGGCGGTCTCAAGGTGAACTTCGAAACGATTCCGTTCGGTTCGATGTACACGCGGCTGATCACCGCCATGCGCAACGGCTCGCCGCCCGACATCATGAATACGCTGGAGGGAGCCGTTGCCTTCGTCCAGTCGCGTGGCGGGCTGGTGCCGGTGACGGATGTCGTCGACGAGCTGGGACGTGACGATTTCCGCGCTTCCTATCTCGATGCCGTGTCGAAGAATGGCGAGATCTGGGGGCTGCCGGATTGGGCGCTGCATCAGGAAGTCTGGTATCGCAAGGACTTGTTCGAAAAGGCGGGGATCGCGGTTCCGAAGTCGTGGGACGAACTGAAAGCGGCGGCGAAAGTGCTGACGAAGGACGAGAACGGTGACGGTACGCCGGACGTCTATGGCTTCGCCGTGCCGATGGGGCGCTCGCTTGTCGCGCCGCAAACGTTCTTCCAGTTCTTCTACGCGACTGGCGGCACGATTTTCGATCCGAAGACGGGCAAATATGCGTTCAACGAACACCGGGAAAAAGCGGTCAAGGCGCTGAGCTTCATGCTCGATCTCTACAAGACCGCCTCGCCGCCCTCCTCGGTCGAGTGGACTTGGAACGACTTCCGCAACGGCTACGTTCAGGGCAAGCTGGCCATGACCAACGAATGGGGGGCAGTCGTCCTGATCGCGGCCGAACAGAATCCCACGATGCTTGACAACATGGGCGTCTTCCCGTTCCCCGGCCCCACGGCGGACAAGCCTCCGGTGGCATCGCTGAACGGCGGATACTACTATCTTGTGGCGCGTTCCACACCCGAGCGCGAACAGGCCGCGAAACGCTTGCTGACCTGCATGTATACGCCCGAGCGTGTGGCCGAGCGCGCCAACAGCCGCCCGATCTTCGCCCTGCCTGCGACGCGCAGCGCCTTCGAGAGTGAGACCTACCAGTCGAATGAATATGTGCGCAGGTTCAAGCCGGAGATCGAAACGATCTTCAACGAGGTGATGCCGAACTGGTATCGCTACGGACAGGAAGCGGGCCTGAACCCGCTGACGGGCCAGATAGAGGCGACCACGTTCATCGGCGATGCGATCCAGGCCGCAGCGCTGGGCCAGATCACGCCTGAGAGCGCGATCGAACAGATCGATTCTCAGCTGCAGTACCAGATCGAGATGATCGGCAATTGACCGCCAGGCCGTGGGCGGGCCGTTTCCGTCCGGCCCGCGGCCAGCGGGGTTCTGGAGCAACTATGCAGAATTCTTCAACTTTTTCCGGGCACGCTCCGCATGCGCGCGCGGACGGCCTGACGGCGGCCGGGAGCCGCGCGGTGACGGGCCTCATTTTCGTGGCGCCGGCAGTCATCTTCATGGTGCTGTTCGTGGCCTATCCAATATGGGAGGCTATCCGGCTTTCCTTCGTCGCCGTCGACGCCTTCACCGGCGCCGAGAGATTCGTGGGCCTGCGCAATTATGCGGAAATTCTCAACGCGCCGAAGCTCTGGCCGGTCCTGACCAACACGGCAGTATGGACCTTCTGGTCACTGATCGGCCAGTTTGGGCTCGGCCTGCTGGCGGCGCTGGCGATCAACCGCAACATGCCCGGGATGGGCGCGATCCGCTCGATCCTACTGCTGCCCTATGTCGTGCCCGTCATCGCGCTGGCCCTCTTCTGGCGGTGGATGCTGGACGGCTCCTTCGGCATCGTTGCCGTGAGCCTGCAGCATCTGGGGCTCCTGGTGCCCGATCAGTCCCCGCTTGCCTCGCCCGAGGGGGCGACATGGAGCGTTATCCTCGCGAACATCTGGCGCGGGTTTCCCTTCGTCATGATTTCCTATTGGGCCGCACTCCAGTCGATTCCGCCGGAGCAGTACGAGGCGGCCCAGGTAGACGGCGCCACTTCATGGCAGCAGTTCCGCTTCGTGACATTGCCGAACCTCTGGACGGTCACAAAAATATTGTTCGTGCTGCGTTTCATCTGGACCATTACCTTCTTCGACATCATCTGGCTTGTCAGCAAGGGCGGTCCCGCAGGGGCGACCGAGCACTGGCCGATCTGGATCTATCAGGAAACTATGGGGTTTTTCCGTTTCGGCTACGGGTCCGCGCTTGCGGTTACGCTGGGCGTGATGATCCTGGTGGCCATTGCGCTCTATGGCCTCGTCCTGCGCGTCGCCTCGGGAGGTCGTCCATGAAGCAGCAAACAATGAAGCTGCGGGCAACCATGCAGCGCATGTCGAGCTATGCCGTCGCCCTGCCGCTTGCAGCGTTTATCGCGCTGCCGCTGGCATGGATGTTCATTTCCTCGATCAAGCCGGCTGACCAGCTTTTCTCATCGCCGCCGCGCATCCTCGCGGATCGCTGGACAATCGACTGGTATGTCACCGTCTTTCGCGACAGTGGTGCGGCGGTGTTCTTCACCAACAGCCTGATCGTGGGATTGGCCTCCACGCTTCTGTGCCTCGTCATTGGCACGCTCGCAGCCTATGCGCTCACCCGGTTCGATTTTCCGGGCAAGTCCGTATTCCTGATCGCCGCACTGGTCACCTACATGTTTCCGGCGATCGTGCTCTTCGTGCCGATCTATATGATCCTGAACGCGCTTTCGCTGATCGACACGCGGATCGGGCTGGTCATCTGCCACACGATCCTGACCTTTCCCTTCGCTGTCTGGATGCTCAAATCGTTCTTTGACACACTGCCGCGCGAAATCGACGAAGCGGCTTGGGTGGACGGAGCGTCCTATCTCGGCACTTTCGTGCGGATCGTGCTGCCGCTCTCGTTGCCGGGCATTTTCTCGGTCGCGATCTTTGTCTTTGTGCTTTCGTGGAACGAATTCCTGTTCGCCAGCATCGTGATGACATCGACCGAGCTGAAGACGGTTCCGGTCGGCATCTCGGAATTCATCACCTCGTTCGATGTGCGTTGGGGCGAGATCATGGCGCTCGGAACGCTGGCCACCGTCCCGGTCGTGGTCCTTTTCACTTTCGTGCAACGCTACTTCCTGCGCGGTGTCCTGTCGGGCGCGGTCAAGGGCTAGCGTTTCTCCGAGTTGAGCGAATTCTGATCGATCAAGCGGTCATGAGGGAAGCAAGAATGAAAAAACTGATCAACGCACCTGCCGACTATGTCAACGAGATCCTCGACGGGCTTACCTCGGCCCATCCCGGGCTGGTTCTAGGCGGCGAGAGCGGCCGCTGCATCTCCCGCCGGGAACCCGCGCTGCAAGGCCGCGTCGGTATCGCGACCGGGGGAGGTTCCGGTCATCTGCCCCTGTTCACCGGCTATGTCGGGCCGGGTTTCGCCGACGCCTGCGCCATCGGTAACGTGTTCGAGGGGCCGAATGCGCAAAGTTGCCTAGACGCGATCCGCGCCGCTGATCACGGAACCGGCGTTCTTTGCCTTTACGGCAATTACGGTGGCGACCGGATGAATTTCGACCTGGCCATCGAGATGGCCGGCATGGATGATATCGCCTGCGAGACCGTTCTCGGCACCGATGACGTCGCCAGCGCCGGCGCGGATGAAGCAGCCAAGCGTCGCGGGGTGGCGGGAATCGTGCTGCTCTACAAGGCGGCGGGTGCCGCAGCGGCGGAAGGGCGGGATCTTGCCGCGGTTGCCGCGCTGGCGCAGAAGGCGAACGGGGCGACGCGATCGATCGGGGTTGCCCTTGCGCCTTGCCGGGTGCCGACGGCGTCCGCGCCGAATTTTGACATCGGAGAGGACGAGATGGAATTCGGCATGGGTATCCACGGCGAACCGGGGATCTGGAGGGCGCCCATTGCCCCCGCCGACAAGGTCGCGGACGAGATGGTCGATCGCCTGTTCGCCGATCTCAAGCCGGGCCGGGGAGACCGGGTGATGCCGCTGGTCAACGGCTTGGGCGCGACGCCGCTCGAGGAGCTGTTCATCCTCTGGCGGCGTGTCGAACGCCGTCTGAAGGACGCCGGTATCAGCCATGCCGCACCGCTGGTCGGAAATTTCGTCACCTCGATGGAGATGGCAGGCGCATCGCTGTCGCTGATGGTGCTCGACGGGGAACTGGAAGCGCTGATATCGGCCCCCGCCAGTTGCCCGTTCTGGAGGGTAGGATGATGGCGATCACGGCAAGCGATGTTGCAGCCTTCGTCGCCTGTCTGAGCGCGGGAGCCGCACGCGAGGAGCAGACCCTCAACGCGGCGGATGCCAGGCTTGGCGACGGGGATACCGGGTCGATGCTGCGTCGGGTCTTCGCGGCGATGGCCACTGCGAATGCGGCCGGGGCCGCGACGGTTTCGGAGGCGGGCAAACGGCTCGCCGCGGCGGCGATGAAAGAGACAGGATCGAGCCTTGGCACGCTTGTTGCCACCGGCGCGATGACATTCGCCAGGGAGGCGAGGGAGATCGAAGGGGCCGGCAGGGATCCCGAGCCTGCCGACCTGCCCCGCATCGTCGCGGCGATGCGGGACGCGATCTCGATGCGTGGCAAGGCGGAAACCGGTGACAAGACCATCCTCGACAGTCTCTACGCCATTGCGGCTGCGCTGGGCGGCGGCGAGGTGAGCCGGGAGGTCGCGGCGCAGGCGGCACAACAGGCCTTGGCCGCATTCCGCGACAGGCCCTGCCGTATCGGGCGGGCGCGGATGTTTCCGGAGCGCAGCATCGGGGCGGACGATCCGGGAATGCTGGCGGCGGCGCTTCTCCTCGCCTGAGCTGCAGGTTTTCCCGACGCCGGCGCGCTTTGCGCCCCCGCCGATCGTCGCCAGATTCCCTTGGTGGCGATAGCAGAAGGGCCAGGCGCGGGCCTGTCTGCCGGACCATGATGACCCGTGGCCTGCTGCCGGCTCCGTGGACAGCATGTTAGGCAAGCATAGTCTGAGTTTCGACTTCATCGGGCTGACATAGCCGAGTGTTGAGTGCCTGCGTCTTGGGTTATAGAAGCGCTCAATGTAATCAAACACGTCAGCCCGCGCAGCATCGCGCGTGCGGTAGACCTTCTTGGCGGTCCGCTCGGCCTTCAGCGTAGGGAAGAAGCTCTCCATCGCTGAGTTATCCCAGACATTGCCTGCCCGACTGATAGAGCAGGTGATGCCGCTGTCTGCCAGCAAGCGCCGAAACTGTTCGCTTGTGTATTGCGATCCCTGGTCCGAATGATGCAGCAGCGCATCCACTCGGTCGTTCCGCCTGGAAGTCGCGGTCGAGGATATTATCCGCGATGACCGAGCGGGCCCCGTCATCCCTGGGCTTTCCGCGCCGTCGCTGCCTCTATCAGGCGGTAATCCAGTGTTGTCTGTCGGATGATCTGTCGAAGCCATGAATGTGCGGGTTGGGCATCGAGCCTCCGATGCCACCGCATGTTGGTCGCCACGCGCGGCGCGACAAAGGGTAGTTCATCCGAAACCAGGCCGGTCCCCCTGCACAGTTCCATGGCAATTCTTCTGCGTGTAATGACAAGGACATCGTGCTGGCGCAGCACGGCTTCGCAGCCGAGCAAAGGGACGGAATGACGGATCTCGCGATGTGCATGGTGCTCCTTCAGCCAGAGATCGATAAAATCCGTATTGTCGCCCGCCGACGAGAGCCGGATATGCGGGCGGGTGGCCAGCGCCGTCAGATCGAGGGGAGGAGATGGCATGTTCTCCGCCCGACGATGCACAACCACGAAGTCGTCACTGAAAAGCTCTTCGGACGCGAAACGCTCCCGTGGTTCGCGCGCGCGGCCGATGAACAGGTCCAGATCGGCCTCATCGAGCATCCTGTCGATGTCTAGCGTACCGCTCGGCCGCAACTCGGTGACCACGTTCGGAGCGGCCTTCGTGACGGCTTCGATGATCGGTGCTGTCAGCGTGACGGCG
Source organism: Pseudochelatococcus lubricantis (assembly GCF_042432495.1). Classification (NCBI taxonomy): domain Bacteria; kingdom Pseudomonadati; phylum Pseudomonadota; class Alphaproteobacteria; order Hyphomicrobiales; family Chelatococcaceae; genus Pseudochelatococcus; species Pseudochelatococcus lubricantis. The sequence continues at coordinate 35,831 of NZ_JBHLXC010000025.1, forward strand.
CTGGCGTTGTCGAGCGCAATGGTAAAGCGTTGCGCGGAGGTGGCGGGATCGAAGGGACCGGATTGTAGCCCAAGCTCGAAATAGTTGAGAGCCTGCCTGACCGGACCTGCCAATTGCTCTGCCCGCGGCGTCGGTTGCATGCCGCGCGCCGACCGGACGAACAGGTCGTCTTTCAGGGCATGGCGTAATCTCGCCAGGGCGTGGCTCGCCGCCGGCTGGCTCATGCCGAGTTGGTGGGCCGCCCGTAAGATATTGCGTTCGCGGAAGATACTGTCGAATACACGCAGCAGGTTGAGATCGATCGTTGAAATATTGGGATGGTTCATGTCGAAGGCGTAAGCTCCGGATGGCCGCATCATGGCAGTAACAGAAGTGGGGTTAAGATCGCCTTGATAGGATTATCTATCTGATAAAAAACATTAAACCATTTACCTCGTTCCATGGTTCATGCCACCTATCATGCATTTTATGCAGTTTATTGCAATTATAATATTCATTTCATTCATGTTGTGATGTCGAAGTTTCACTTCCGTTGGTGCCGACACTGCGCATAGATGCTCACAATCGTTCCTGAGCGCTCATCGTTCTTGTCAAGTCTTCATCCTTTCAGTTTTCAAAAATGAGCTGATTGGAATCCTTGACCGAGATGGATCGCCAGTAGTTATCGAATGATGGAGTGCTATTTCATGCAACGTTTTGGTAAAATTCTCAAGGCGGCAGGTCTTGCCGCTCTTTTTTCTGTTTGTATCGGGGCCGGAACGTCCCACGCCGCTGAGGTGACCGACGTGCTGGGACGCAAGGTCATGGTTCCTGACCATGTCCAGAATGTCGTCCTCGGCGAGGGGCGTCTGTTCTATGCCTTGGCCGTGCTCGATCGCGACGCACCGTTCAGCCGCATCGCCGGGTGGCAGAATGACCTGAGGAAACTCGATCCGAAGACCTTTGACGGCTATGTCGCCCAGTATCCGGAGGTCGCCAACATTCCCCTGATCGGCGAGGCATCCGAGGAAAGCGTCAGCGCGGAGAAGATCCTCTCGCTGAAGCCGGACCTTGCTGTCTTCAGCATTTCCGGCCACGGCCCGACCGAGCACAGCCCGATTGCCGACGTGCTGGCAAAGGCGGGCATTCCCGTCCTGTTCGTTGACTTCCGGGTCAGCCCCATCGATGGCATGCGCACCAGCTTTGCCGCGCTCGGAACGGCGCTGGGCCGCGACAAGGAAGCGACCGCCTTCCTCGATTTCTATAACACCCATCTGAAGCGCATCACCGACGCCGTGGCTTCCCTGCCGGAAGAGTCCCGCCCGAAGGTCTTTATGGAATTGCTCGCTGGCGTCTTCCCGACGCCCGGTCACACCACGGGTGACGGCGGCATGGGCGATTTCATCAAGGCGGTTGGCGGTCGCAATATCGCTTCGAGCGTCGTGCCCGGCGCGATTGGCGACATCAGCGTCGAATATGCGCTGAAAGCCGACCCCGACATCTATGTTGCCACCGGCAATCGGGCTCCGGGTGTGCTGCTCGGCGCGCAGGTTGGGCCGGAACAGGCCGCGAGCTCGCTGGCGCAGGTGCTTGCCCGTCCGGAGTTCAGCAGCCTGAGGGCCATCCGCGATGGCCGTGCGCACGGCATCTGGCATGAGTTCTATAATTCGCCGTACAGCATTCTGGCAATCGAGGCGCTGGCAAAGTGGGTGCATCCGGAGCTCTTCAAGGATCTCGACCCGAAGGCGACGGAGCGCGAGCTTTATGCCACTTTCCTGCCGGCGTTCAAGGATACCGGCACCTACTGGATCGATAAGGCTTTGAAGCCGTGATGATCCCGGCTGGTCACAAAAGTTGCGGGACAGGGCGTGCGATACGCCCTGTCGACGAAAGCCGGCATTACGAGCCCCCCATGGCCGCCGTTTTTGACCTGCATCGGCGGCAGGTGGCGCGCCGCCTTGCCCTCATTGCCGTCTTCGCCGTGGCGATGAGCGGCGCTGCCATCGCCGATATCGTTACCGGCCCCTCGGGCCTGTCGCTTGCGGATTTTTTCGGGGCGGTTTTCCATCCCGCTCTCGCCGATCCGACGACCTCCGTCATCGTCTGGTCGGTTCGCTTGCCCTATGCCGCTATGGCTCTTCTGGTCGGTGCGGTGCTGTCGCTCTCCGGTGCCGAGATGCAGACTATTCTCGACAATCCGCTGGCGAGCCCGTTCACACTCGGCGTCTCCTCGGCGGCGGCTGTCGGGGCCTCCACCGCCGTCGTGTTCCATCTTTCCTTTCCCGGGCTGTCGCAGAGCTGGGCCGTTTCGGCTCTCGCCTTTGCCTTTGCCTTCGGTTCGGTCCTGCTCCTTCAAGCAACCACACGGATCAGCGGAGCCGGCAAGGAAACGCTGGTCCTGCTTGGCATCGCGCTGGTGTTCAGTTGCCAGGCGCTGGTCGCTCTGCTGCAATTGATCGCTCCGATCGATGTATTGCAGCAATTGGTATTCTGGATGCTCGGCACCGTTGCCCGCGCGACTTGGGAGAAGATCGCCATCCTTGCGGCTGTCCTTGCCATCGTCATGCCTTTCTCGATGGCAGCGGCCTGGCGGCTGACGGTGCTCCGGCTGGGGGAGGACAGGGCCTTGAGCTTCGGCGTCGATGTCCGGCGGCTGCGGTTCGCGTCGCTGTTCCGCATCAGTCTGATGTCCTCGATCGCGGTCGCCTTTGTCGGGCCGATCGGCTTCATCGGTCTTGTCGGGCCGCACATCGCCCGGATGCTGGTTGGCGAGGACCAGCGGTTCCTGCTTCCGGCAAGCGCTCTGGTGGGGGCGCTGCTGCTGTCTCTGGCGTCGATCGTCAGCAAGATCATCATGCCGGGTATCATCGTCCCGGTCGGCATCGTCACGGCACTGGTCGGCGTGCCTGTCTTCATCTCCCTCATTCTGAGACGGAAGTCATAGACATGGAGCCTGCCGGCAAGAACGAACTCATCATATCGGATGTAACCCTCGGCTATGGCCGCGTGCCGGTTATCCGCCATTTCAGCTTGCCACCGCTGCGGCGCGGCTCGCTCACGGCACTCATAGGGCCGAACGCCGCCGGCAAATCCACCCTGCTGCGCGGTCTCGCCGGGCTGGGCGATATCACGGGCAGCGTCCGGCTCGATGGGCAGGAGTTGATCGGGCAACCGCGGGCGGAACGGGCGGCCCGTCTTGGCTACATGCCTCAGACACTGCCATCCGGGATCGGCCTGTCGGTTCTGGAGACGGTTGTCGGCGCTCTGCGTGCCTCGCCTCCCGCGAATACTCGGACGGAAAGCCCGTCGGCGGCCCCTATTCAGCGGGCCTATGAGGCGCTTGCCGAGATCGGGATCGCGGAACTCGCCAACCGGAGCTTGAGCGCGCTGTCCGGTGGCCAGCGGCAGATGGCGAGCCTTGCGCAGGTGGTCGTGCGCAGGCCGGAGGTTCTGTTGCTTGACGAGCCAACCAGTGCGCTTGATCTGCGCTATCAGGCGCTGGTCATGAAGCAGGCGGTTCGTCTGGCGCGTCAGCATGGCATGATTGTCCTCATCGTCCTCCACGACATAGCGCTTGCCGCGCAGTATGCCGACCAGATCGCCATTCTCCACCAAGGCGCGCTGCATGACTTCGGCACTCCGGCGAATGTCGTCACCAGTGCCATGCTGGCAGCGGTGTATGAGGTCGAGGCGCGTGTTGAGCATTGCACGAAAGGCACGTTGCAGATCATCGTCGATCAGGCAGGGTAAGTTTCTAGTTGTTCATTTGAATGCGGCCATCCTTGATGGTTCTGTTCATCAATTTAACCTGACTTTAGCGTTCCACATATTGCCATGTTGCTTCGCGTAAACGGGCGCTACCGCATCCAGATGTCGAATGACGATCTCCATTCCTATAGGCGGCACCGCCGTCGCCGTGTGTCGGTTGCGCACCGGCAATGACGAAGGAGGATGAGCTGACAAAACCCCAGGCAATTTTCTTTTTGTTTCAGGGCAAATTGGCAGCCGGGGCGATGGAACATCTGAACCTGATTTCGAACGTCAGGTTCAGCTGGCCTTCGACAATCTCCAGACCACACTCGACGCCGCAGGCTGCACATACGATGATCTCGTGGACGTCACGACGTTCCATACTGACCCGGAGAACAAGTAAATCCTGAAGCTTTCCCTCATCCGCCGACTGTCAGGACGGCCTTCCCGCTGAACTCTCTCTTCAGAAGTTCGCGGGCCGTTGTATCGATTCTCGTCCATTGTGCGGTTCGCCCGATAACCGGGCGCAAACTCCCTTCCGACAGGCGGCGGGCGAGGTCGGCAAGAAGGGCCGATCCATCGGCCGCCCCCTCGGGCCGGGTCAACTCATCGATCAGGAAGAAGCCGTAAAGAACCGTGCCACCATACGCTCCGCCCGACTGTAGACGGAAGCGACGGGCGTCAAAGGTCGTGAGCGTGTCCTGTGAAGCATCGCCGAAGAGAACGCAAACGCCGCGCGGCGCCAGCCACATCAGCGCTTCGCCCAGGAGAGTGCCCCCAACGCCCTCCAGGATCAGATCGTAGGGACCGCCTTTCTCGGCTGCTTCGAGACCGACTGCGATCTCTTCTGCGCCAAGGTTGCGTAGGAATTCCGTATTTGCCGCGGCCCGTACAAAGGCTGTCACATGCGCGCCCGCAGCCGCTGCGAGTTGGATCGCATAGACGCCGACACCGCCCGTAGCCGCCGTGACAAGAACACGACTTCCCTTGCCGATCGCCTTCTTCTGCAACGCTATGGCCGCGGTGAGCCCGGCGACAGGAAGAGTCGAGGCCGCTTCGAAACTCACGCCATCGGGGATTTTGGCCAGCCGGCTGGTCGGCACGGCTACGCGTTCCGCCCAGCCTCCTCCCCACACCAAGCCCACGACGCGATCGCCCGGCTGGAACCCGGATCCTTTCGGTGCGCTTTCCACCACGCCCGACAGATCCCATCCGGGCCGGTCGCCGTCGACACCTTCGTGAAGTGCTGCTCGAACCTCACCGTTGTTCAAAGAGAAGGCACGAACCGCGACAATTGCCTCGCCCGGCGCGGCTCCAGGTTCTGTATGCTCGGCAAGAACGAGGTGAGTTTCTGGACCCGTCTTTGAAACAGTAACAGCTTTCAATGTAACTCTCCCGATTCAGTATTCGATCAGACTAGCGCTCGTGGACAAAGGTTGACTGCTGAATCCGATTTTGATTTAAGGCTTCTATTTGGAGGCCGT
>NZ_JBHLXC010000026.1:0-719 GCF_042432495.1 Pseudochelatococcus lubricantis
TGTTGGGCGAACGGATTGGTTTGACGGACGAGGAATGGGCGCTGATCGGTCCACTTTTACCTGCGGAACGGGGACGCGGATGCCGCCCTGCTCAGGACAATCGGCGCTATTTCGAGGGTATGATGTGGATGGCGCGCACCGGGGCGCAATGGCGACACCTGCCTGATGAATACGGCAAGTGGAACAGCGTATTCCGGCGTTATCGACGATGGGTAGAGACCGGCGTTTTCGAAGCGATGCTCGAAACCCTGGCAGAGATGGTCGAGCGGGATCGAAGCGCTGACATGATCGACAGCACCATAGTACGGGCACATCATTGTGCGGTCGGCATAAAAAGGGGACTCAGGAGACCGAGGCGCTTGGCCGATCGCGCGGCGGCTTCACCACCAAGCTCCATGCCCGATGCGATGCGAAAGGCCGCCCGCTCGGCTTCGTCCTGACGCCCGGGCAGGCGCATGATATCCAGGGCTTTGCACCTTTGTTCCGAATGATCTCCGACCGGATCGAGGCGTTTCTCGCCGACAAGGGCTATGACACCGATGCCATTCGCAAAGAGATCGCTGACGCTGAGGTCGAGGCTGTCATTCCCTCAAAAAGCAACAGGCGCGAGCTGATCCCGCACGACAAAGCCAAATACAAATGGCGTAACCAGATCGAGAGGCTCTTCAACAAGCTCAAGAACTGGCGGCGTGTCGCAACCCGATATGACAAGACCAAGG
>NZ_JBHLXC010000027.1:0-1574 GCF_042432495.1 Pseudochelatococcus lubricantis
GATTTTACAGAAGGAATCAACGCCATGGTTCATTCACTTCGAGCTGAGACACTTGTGCCTCGCGGCTTTGTCGCCCATGAGATAGCCGCTGACGCCGAGGTGTTGACGATCACGGTTCGTCCGATGGGCAGGGCGAGCCGTTGTCCAGGCTGCGGGGCAATGTCGGATCGGGTCCACAGCCGGTATCGGCGGCACCTGGCGGATCTGCCCATCGCGGGTAAGCCTGTTCAGCTGGTCGTTGCGGCGCGCCGGTTCCACTGTGCTGCGGTGCTATGTGGCCGCCGGATCTTCGCAGAACGCTTTGACGGAGACGTTCTGGCACCGTGGGCGCGGCGAACTGCGCGGCTTGACCATATCGTCCATCATCTCGGACTTGCCTTGGGCGGGCGACCGGCGGCGAGCTTCGCCCGGAGGCTGATGCTGCCGGTGAGCAAGGATACCTTGCTGCGCGTCGTGCGGCGGCGTGGCAGCCCGCGTTTCGTTCCGCCGACGGTGATCGGGATCGACGACTGGGCGTGGCGGCGCAACCAGCGCTATGGGACGATTATCTGCGACCTCGAGCGGCGGAAAACTATCGCGCTTCTGCCGGATCGAGAGCCAGCGACAGCCCAGGACTGGTTGCTGGACCAGCCCCAGATCGGCATCGTCTCTCGTGACCGCGGCGGCGCCTACGCCCTGGCCGCGGCCAAAGCACTGCCGAAGGCCACCCAGGTGGCCGACAGATGGCACTTGATGGAAAACGCCAGCCGGGCATTCCTCGACGCCGTACGCAAGTCCATGCATCAGATCAGAGCCGCGATTGGCGCCGCTACCATCAATCCGGACCTGCTCACCGCCGCTGAACGGATCCAATATGAGGGATACCTCCGCCGGGAAGGCACCAACACCGCGATTCTCGACCTCGCCAAGGCCGGGATCGCGATCAAGGAGATTGTCCGCCGGACCGGGTACAGTCGCGGCCTGGTGCGGCGGGTTTTGCGTGGTCAACGGTCGGATGTTTTCCGCGTGCGCGAGAGTTCGCTCGAAGTTTACCTGCCGTGGCTTGACGTGCAATGGACTGCCGGGCACCGTAACGGCACAGAGCTATGGCGACAACTCAAAAACTAGGGGTTCCGCGGCTGCCTTCGGATCGTCACCGAGTGGGCGACACGCCGACGACAAGCGGAGAAAGTCGATGGCGGCGCCTTGAGCCGTACTCCCTCGGCCAGGACTATCGCGCGCCTCATGACCATCGCTCGCGACGCACTCTCCAGGTCCGAAGCCGTCACGGTTGCGGCGATTGAAGGCGGCGTGCCGTTGCTGGTCGAAGCGCGGGAAATCATCGCCACTTTCCAGGCCATGATCCGCAAGAAATCTCTCGCTGATCTCGAGCCGTGGTTGGAATGCGCACGATCAAGCCTGGTCGCCTCCTTCGCAAGTGGTGTCGTCAAAGACCGGGCGGCAGTCAGTGCCGCGATTACTTCGCCATGGTCCAACGGCCAGACCGAGGGGCAGATAACCAAACTCAAGCTCGTGAAGCGCCAGATGTATGGCCGAGGAAAAATCGACCTCCTTCAGGCGCGCGTCATCGGCGC
>NZ_JBHLXC010000028.1:0-662 GCF_042432495.1 Pseudochelatococcus lubricantis
GAGACCAGCGTGGCACGAAACCTGATGTCGAACGACGAGTGGGCGTTCTTTGAACGCTTCATCCTGGCTGTCCGTTCTCCGAACGGCCGCAAGCCCACGAACCATCGGCTTGTTCTGGATGGGATTTTCTGGATCGCCCGAACGGGGTCGCCCTGGCGCGACCTGCCGGAAGAGTTCGGCAAATGGTCGTCTGTCTATCGGCAGTTCCGGCGCTGGACGTTGGCGGGGCTGTGGGAACAGATCCTGGAGGCGCTGAACGAGAGCCGGATCGTGCCGGATGCGCTGCAGATGATCGACAGCACCGTGGTTCGCGCTCATCATCAGGCAGCGGGCGCAAAAGGGGGACTCCGCGCCAAGGTTTCGGCCGCTCGCGAGGTGGCTTCACGACCAAGATCCATCTGCGGGTCAATGCGGCAGGCCTGCCCATGAGAACCGAGATCACGGCCGGGCAGACATCGGACTACCTCGGCTTCGATCTGGTCATGGCTGACAACCTGCCCGAGCCAAGCGTTCTGCTCGCAGACCGCGGCTACGACTCCGACAACATCCGCAAGACCATGGAGGTGCGCGACGTGGTGCCGGTCATCCCCATGCGCAAAACCCGGAAGCTACGGGTCGCCGTTGACCGCAGGCTCTACCGCCTGCGCAATCTCGTTGAGCGG